>JBAXWR010000285.1:0-9436 GCA_037128295.1 Mariniphaga sp. | reverse complement strand
GGCAAACTCATTGGAGACTACCGTTACCGTTAACCCGATTTCGGTCGGTGGTACCCTTACGGGTGGAACGACCATTTGTTCAGGCAGTACTAGTGGACTTCTCACACTTTCCAGTCACACCGGTAATGTTGTCAAATGGCAAAGTTCAACCTCGCCATTCAGTTCGTGGACGGATATTGCAAACACTTCTGCCACAACCGTTTCTAACCAGCTCACCCAAACTACCAAATTTAGGGCAACTGTTCAAAGCGGGATTTGTTCAGCGGCAAACTCTTCAGAAACTACCGTTACGGTCGATCCAGTTTCAGTTGGCGGGACCGTTACTGGCGGAACAACCATTTGTTCTGGTAGTCCGAGTGGACTTCTCACACTTTCCAGTCACACCGGTAATGTTGTCAAATGGCAAAGCTCCACAACTCCATTCAGTTCATGGACGGATATTGCAAACACCTCTGCCACAACCGTTTCTAACCCGCTCACCCAAACCACCAAATTTAGGGCGACGGTTCAAAGCGGAGTTTGTGGATCGGAAAACTCTTCAGAAACGACCGTTTTGGTGAACCCTTTGCCTATACCAACGATTAACGGTCCCATCACAATTTGTGAAGGGACCATTAATACCACATATACTACAGAAGCCAATATGACAAACTATAATTGGTCTTTATCGTCCGATGAACGTATAATTTCAGGAAATAATACGAATTCAATAGTTGTGCAATGGAAGAATACCGGTGATCGTCTACTATATTTAAACTACTCTGATACAAATGGTTGCACAGCAATAAATAATACGAGTCTAACGATAACTGTTCATCCTTTGCCAAAACCTACGATTACCATTTCGGATCACCCGTGGATTAACACCAGTTATAATTATGCTACCGAAGCGAATATGACAAATTACAATTGGGAAATTTCGGATGGTGGAATTATTAACTCAGGAAATAAAACCAATTCGGTCATTATCAATTGGATAAAGCTCGGCTGGCAGACACTCAAAATTAATTATATAGATGAACATGGATGCACGGCATTAAATCCAACGGCAGTGGATCTTAGGGTAATTGACCCACCCTTAATGGTTACAGAGGGTTTTTCACCAAATGGGGATGGACTAAATGAATTATTGGTATTTAAAGGATTGGAAAACTACCCTGGATCAAATTTGATTGTTTTTATGCGCAGTGGTGATATAGTTTATGAAAGCGATGATTACCAAAATGATTGGAATGGAATAATTCCGAACAGCAGTTCAAGTGACGGAATCAAAGTGATGGGTGGAACCTATTATTATGTGCTTTCGCTGGGTGGGACAAATCATCATATTAAGGGGTATTTATATATTGGATATTAGTAGGTTATCAGAAAATATCACAAGCTTTTAATAAAGGATCCGATCTATTATTTTTCTTTATTCTGATACCAACCCATCACAAGTGAAACGACCTGATTGTAGTTTCTCACTCCATCTTCGATATGGTTTGTTTTCAGATAGGCATTATTTGCAGCAGTCTGGGCTTTATCGAGTGTTACATTGCGCAAACCCTGCCAATGGTTCCTTTGAAATCTTAGGTCGAGGATCACTTTCTTTTCAATTTTCCGGATGTAATCGCTGGTATCTTTTAACTGGCCCGCATCAGATATGAAATAAAGTAAAAGACTGATATAGCCGGAGTATTTTAACCTTGAATCGTTTGATGTTGAGCAAACTATAAAGGCACAAAGGTTGGCTTCAGCCTCATTGGTGATCCCAAACTGATGGGCCTTTTCGTGTGCCAGAACAAAAGGATATTCCATTGGCAAAAGGTAGTAGTTCAGGTGGATTTCATTAAAGAAAGGGCCGAAATAGCCACTTACCCCCGATTTAGCAAAAAAGGAACTGAATAGCATGGTTTTGGGACGGCGACTGCCATTGGGATATTCAATACCCAATCTAGCACTGATTTGACGATATGATTCTTCAACCAATTTGTCTATTTCAGGATAGTCTTCTGGAGAAATCGTTACTTGGCTGTGATTTGTATTGATTATAACCGAATCAAGAACTGCACGAAATTCCTTTTCGTCTGTTTTTGGGTGGGTCCACTCCATGCGTGTTTCAAATTTAGGTCTGAAATAGTTAAATCCCCATACAAGATAAAAAAAGGTATAGAGAATGGCGGTCACTTGGAGAATGTACAAACCATATTTTCCTGGTTTAAGTTTTCCAAGAAAAACAAAAATTAGTCCTAGCAAAAACGAACACACGGTGACCATCCAAAAGATATCCCACAACGAAAATGGAAATAAGTTGCTAAAAGCGGAGAAGATTCTGGCAATATATGGATAGATCCCTGCTGAGTAAAATTGCTCAGTTATTCTGTTGTTTAATGCTAATATATTAACAAACAAATATATAGTAATCATCAGAACTAATGGCCACCCAATAGCAATGAGCTTTGGTTTGCTTAAAACCGGTTTTCCGAATTTTATCATTTTCTATTTTTATACAACGAATATTTTCCGGCTGTTTCAATTTTTTTGAATCTGGATGAAAATATTCGTTTGTAAAACTACGAAATGATTTTCAATGTTTAACTTTGGGGCAAATGAATGAACGACTTAAATTATCAGAGTTAAACGGGTTGGTTAAAAAAGCAGTAAGTAACGCCTTTACTGCCCCAATATGGGTAATTGCCGAAATCTCAGAGTTGAAGACCAACCGGAGCGGACATTGTTATCTTGCATTAATTGAGAAAGATGACAATGGAGACACCATACTGGCCCAGGCAAGAGCGACGATCTGGTCTTATACATTTCGAATGTTAAAATCCTATTTTGAAACAACTACGGGTCAGCAACTGGTGGAAGGTTTAAAAGTACTTGTAAGTGTTTCAGTCGAATTTCACGAATTGTATGGTTATAGCCTCAATATTCGTGATATCGATCCAACATATACATTGGGGGATATGGCAAGACGGAGGCTTGAGATTATTGCCCGTCTGAAATCGGATGGGGTCGCCGAAATGAACAAAGAATTGGAACTGCCCCTGGTTCTTCAGAAAATAGCTGTAATATCATCCCCAACAGCGGCAGGTTATCAGGATTTTGTTGACCAATTGGTCAATAATCCTCAGGGTTATAAATTTCATATCAAGTTATTTCCTGCCATCATGCAGGGAAATCAAGCCGAGTCGTCTATCATTGGTGCGTTGGAGCAGATTTATCTTTATGAGGATTTTTTTGATGCCGTCGTCATCATAAGGGGTGGAGGATCACAGGCAGATCTGAGCTGCTTCGATAATTATAATCTGGCTTATTTTATTACCCAGTTTCCATTACCGGTCATTACAGGGATCGGACACGAAAAAGATGATTCAATTGTTGATCTTGTGGCACATACACGTCTAAAAACCCCAACAGCGGTAGCTGAGTTCATAATTGGTTCCCTTTTCCGGTTTGAACAAGATCTTGATGAATTGTCAAATGGGTTTAAAGCAGGTGCCTATGGGATGCTTTTATCTGCCATGAATCTTGTGGATCAATTTGCCAGGGTGTTGGCACCTTTAGCGCGCGAAAAAATCTCCAAAAAGCAGGTGCAACTGAACCAGACAGTTTGGAAGATCGACAATTCTGTAAAAAGATATATTAAATACAATAACGCGCAATTGGAACGGAAAGAGGAATTTATAAGGCATGAATTTCTTAATTTTATACAAAAGCGTTCCAGGGTTCTTGAGAAAATTTCGCGGCAACTTACAAGCTCAGTTCTTCGGCTAACAACTGGAAAAACCCAACAGTTAAGTCGGGAATGGCAACGATGTGAAAAGCTGATCGGAGAAGTTATTTCCAGAAACTGGCATCATTTGGAACTATCCATGCAGAAAGCAAAGCTAACCGATCCACACAATATTCTTTCACGTGGTTATTCGATTACAATTTATAACGGACATGTATTAAAGAATATATCTGATGTAAAAAATGAAACGATCATTGAAACAAGACTTTACGATGGAACCATCGAAAGTAAAATTATTAACATAAAAATGGAAAACTAATATGAATATGAGCAAAAAAAACTTATCTTATAAAGAGGCGATAACCGAGATTGAAGAGATTCTTGGCCAACTCGAAAACAATGAGTTAGATGTGGATGAACTCTCTGAAAAAGTTAAAAGGGTTTCAAATCTGGTGTCGTTATGCAAGGAAAAACTCCACAATACTGAACAGGAAATAGATAAAATCCTTAAGGAAATGGATAATAACTAAACAATTGGCCGATTTGGTCAGTAATAGTTTGTTGTAATTGACTTATATTCAACAATATATATTAAAGCACTTTAGTTCGGAAAGATTATATAAAGAATTGCAAATATTTTTGAGCTTTTATATAAGAAAATGCTATTCTATTTATAATTTTATAGCATCTTTTTATTAGAAAAACTTACCACGATGTCTGAAGCAAAAATTGATTTTTCATTTGAAAACCTCCACTTTTCGTGCGAAGGTGACAAGAATTGGGTTGAAACCCAATTGAACCAGGTTCTAAACCGTATTCCGGGACTCCACAAGCCCGCTGTGGCTGAAACAACTGAAAAGGCTAAACCTTCACCAGTTGAAAATGTAATTGAAGCCATTTCCGTAGAGAACCTCTATGAGGATGATGAATTAAAACAAAAAGTAAAGCGTGGTCGCAAGCCACGGATCTCAGCAACAGCTGAGCCGATAGTTGACGAACCCGCCGGCGATCCTTTGCTCCACTTTTTGAAAGAAAAAAACGCGGAAAAAAATCAGGTCAAAAAGTTTCTTGCTGCAGCTGTTTATTTGCACGCTAAAGGAGAAGAGAAATTTTCTACCCCGTTGGTATCCAAATCTTTAAAGGCGGCAAGTATCGACAAGCTGATCAATGCCAGCGACTGTCTCAACAAAAATGAGAAAAAGGGCTTTTGTATTAAAGATGGGAAAGATTTTATTCTAACAGAACAGGGTATCCGCTCGATACTTGGAGGAGAATGAATAAAATGAACAAAAAAAACCGCAATAAAATGCGGTTTTTTTTGTTCATTTGCTTTACGGTTCAAACGTCAATGCTAAACCAAAAAACGGATAACCCGGATAATTACGGAGTTGACCATAGGGATTTAAACCTTTATACCCATGTAAAAATAAACCCAAAGACTGGCCATGGGAAGATCTGGGATAAAACTTATAACCAATATAAAGGTTGAAATTGGATTGCATTTTTTCCTTTCAATACAAAAACAATAGGCAAAACGAGCAATACAATTCCTACGGTGCCGGTTATTACTTTAGCAAAAAATAAAACCGCAATTGCGACTGCAACCAGTATCCTGATTGTCTTGTCGATAGTATCCATGTTTTTTTTCATTTTCTATAAAAATATTTCCCTGTAATAAGCAGTCCTCCGAAAACAAAACATGCAAATAGTAAGCTGCTTACTGAAAGCTGCATTCCACCTGAAAGTACATGCCCGCTAGTGCAACCGCCTGCCATTCTTGCTCCAATAATGAGTATAAATCCGCCAATAAAGGACCAGACAAGTCGTTTTGATACAGAATTGCCTTTATATTTTGCCCAATTGCTATGAACAATCTTGATCTTGAACTCTTTCCTTAGTACAGATACTACAATCCCTGAAATAAAAGCACCGGTCAAAAACAGCAGTTCCCAGTTTCCTGGCACCTGAATTTTCGTAAAGTAGTTATTCTGTGTTATTCCTGTAAGGAGGTCGGCTACATATGGATACGCTGTGGATGCTCCGATTTGACGATCTGAAACGACAGACAGAAATACCACTGCATTTAAAATGGCCAATGCTATTCCTGCAAAGAGCCATTTAAAATCCGTAGCTTTTTCTTTTTTATGGAGCATAAAAGCAATCCACACAAATGTTCCCCCAACTAGAATATCGATAAAAAAGAACGCAAATTTGTTTTGGCCAATCAGGGTGAACAATGAAATACTGCCAAGATCAGGACCTAATATAGGTTGAATGGAGGGTAACAATAACGTGTAAACCAGGCCTCCAACCAAACCACCTGTTATTCCCATAAGGGCATCAATCGAACCTTCCCCAAGAGAAACCGGTAGTGTTCCTGGACAATACCCTAAAATTGCCATTCCTGCACCAAACAGAATACCGCCGAACAGAATACCACCTAAAATCAGAGGTTTTAGATGATACGAGGCAAAGCCCATCCCAATTTCAATCGCAATGATGACTGCCCCCACTCCAATAGCAACAGCAATTGCCTTTGCAACTGCAAAATTTTCAAGCGTGGCCATTCCACTAATCACATTGTAACGGTTCAAATTTGCATATTGCAAAGTTGCACCGAATAAAAAACCTAAAACTAAAATTGTTACAATCATATGTTTTGTTTTAAAGTAAGTTGACAAATAAAACTATTTTCAATCATTTTACCAGGATCGCAATATGGCTGACTGATGGTCGATTCTTTATTTCATTGATAATCTTTAATCCGGCTGCGCTTGCCAAATAATGGATACCACCTTTTGCCATGTAAGTTTTGTAGTTCCTGTAATGTTCCCTGCCAGCAAGGAATTCAATGGTTTTGCTGATAAAGCCATCGAAACCAGTTGGTTGGGGAGCGATATAATCTCCAATTATGATCTTTTTGGATACCTGTGCCATTTGTTTCAAAAGGCCAATCCTTTCTTCTTCGTTAACTTCATGAATAACATAGGTCATTACAGCATAATCGAAATACTTCTGCTCACTGAAGGGTATTTCGTCAAGATTGAGATGATGAAAGGAGATCCGATCATCAGGCTGCCTGGACAATCTCAATTTTGCCCTGTCGATGTTCTTTTTCGATAAATCGATCCCAAAAACTGAATTGCAGTGTCCAGCCAAAGCGAATGCCAAACGGCCTGTTCCGCAACCAACATCAATTATATTGGATTGTGGTTCGATTAGGGTTTTTATCTGACCGAACAACTGATCCTGGCTGGGTGCAATAATTGTATCGTAAAACCAACCATCATACCAATGAGTTTTATTTCGAGTCATTATATTTCTATATTTTGGAGAGCATTGCCGATATAATCTATATTATTATATTATATTGAATATCAGCAAGGTAAAACTTAAAGATTTTGATTTAAAACACTTACCAATTGATTTTTACTTACTACACCAGAGTGTTTCCACAGCAAATTGCCGTTTTTAAAGATCATGAGCGTTGGAACGCTCTGAATCTGATACCGGTTTGCAATTTCATTGTTTTGGTCCACATCAATCTTGATCACCCTAACGCGATCCCCTAGTTCAAAAGCGACCTCCTTTAAGATAGGTGACTGAGCCTTGCATGGCCCACACCATAGAGCGTGAAAATCAACAACAATCGGCTTGTTATCATTAATGATAGAATCAAAATTTGCTTTCATTCTTAGACTTTATAAGTTAAACTTCCATTCGGGCATGATGAAACGCACTGCAAACATTTTGAGCAGGTATAGCTGTCTCCTGGTTTTTCCAAAGAGGGTTTATACAAGCTGTATTTGACCGGTTCCATGGCCACAATGTAACACTTTTTGTCACAGATTCCACAATTCTTGCAGGTATCCTCATTTAATTTAATCCTGAACAATGAATATTTATTCAGGAAACCGGAAATCCAGGCAATCGGGCATCCAACTTTATGGTACATGTACATTTGTTTCACTTTGCCTCCGGGGCTTAGGTTCATCATCATCTCCATCATTAAGCCCATCGGGCATACCCACCTGCAGAATACTTTTCCAAAGATGACCCCCGTTATAACTCCTGCCGCAAGGATATACCAAAGCGAAATGTGGTATTGCGAAATAGCCAGGTATAGCGAAACACCCAACACAGAAAGGATAATCATCCGGCTGTCAACAAGTACTTTTAAAACCTTACGCATTAATTAATTGACTTATATTGATTTATAAATATTGCAAGTTGCCAGCTACCTGCCGCTCATCACAATCCTGGTAACCTTGGGAATTTTCCTGTTTTGGTCATTTTGGAATAGACACCCCATCCTTTTTTCATCCAATGACCGACAATTGGCATGGGAATCATGAACGCTTTTGTCCCGTTCCGAAATACAAACGCAGCCCCGTCACCGGTATCCATCACACAAAGAATATTCAGGTGTTCCTGATAACCTTTTCTTTTGGGACTCCCCTTCTCCATTTCAACAATATTGTAGGCTGCATTTCTTCCCATCAACTCGGCAATATGGCCTTGCTTCGCAATCCATTCGGGTCCCTCAATGGCAGCAATATCGCCAATGGCAAATACATTTGAAAAACCTGTTGACTGACAGTTATTGTCAATTTTGATAAAACCTGCATCGGAAAGTGGCAAATCGGAATTTTTAAGAGCGGCGGGACCTGTTCCGGCAGCAATGAACATGGTAAAATCGGAATCCAATTTTGATCCATCTTCAAAGATTACACCATCGGCCATAAACTCTGTGATTTTTTTACCAAATTGCTTTTTGATGCTGTATTTGGTAAACATCTTGTCAAGCATGGCCAAAGCACCTTTTCCCATCCGGGCTCCCGGTTCATCCATTGGGGCAAAAAACGTCAGTTCAAAATTCGACCTAAGATTTTTGCCTTTCAGATAATTGTGGATGTTGAACATCAACTCAAAGGCAGGTCCGCCACGAACAGCCGATTTGTCTTTTGGGTTTCCTCCAAATCCAATGGCAATTTTACCGCTCCCTTTCTTTACAAGGTCATCAATACGATCACGAATCTCTACTGCCATTTCGGGCTTGGCGCAAATAGATAAAGTATTATTTATGCCTTTATGCTGCATTTTATCGGCTCCGAATGCAACCACCAGGTAATCATAATCTAAAGTCTGATTTTCACAAATCACCTTATTTTCGGATCCCTTGATCGCGGTTACTTTGTCAATAATCAGGTTAAAAGGATATTCCTTTTGAATTTTGGCCAAGGGAACTTTTACGTCGTCAAATTTCTTCAAATGGACCGGTACCCAAATTGAAATTGGGAACAGGTATAAGTAGTCACGATCTGAAACCAGCGTTACATCAAATAGCCTCCTTTTTTGCAATTCAATTGCGGTTTGTACCCCTGCAAAACCGCCACCCAAAATCAATACTTTTTTCATTTGGCAATCTCAATTAAACTTGTTTATCTCCTTTAAAAGGAAATCCTTCGATTTTACCCCCACAAACCGGTTAACCTCTTTCCCATCTTTAAAAAGGATCATGGTTGGTATGCCCCTGACTCTGTAAGTGGCTGAAACAGATTGGAATTGTTCCACATCAAGTTTTCCTATAGTCTTGTTTTCTGGCAATTCTGAAACAAGTTCATTTAGAACAGGTGCCATCATTTTGCAGGGACCGCACCATTCAGCCCAAAAATCGACCAATATGATCCCTTTTTTAATCTGCTGATTAAAATT
>JBAXWR010000284.1:0-9457 GCA_037128295.1 Mariniphaga sp. | reverse complement strand
TGACAAGTTGTGTAGGTGATGTATTTTTTAACTTTTATTTTTTTCTCGGCACCATGGGCAATCTCACTTAGATTCATGCTCACCTTAATTCTCAGGTTGGAACCACGGTTGACCCGTTGCTGTCCCCTACCTCCACCGCCAAAACCACTGAAACCGCCAAAACCGCCATTGCCAAAGATATCGCCAAACATGGAGAAAATATCGTCCATTGAACGACCTCCTCCGCCTCCATAGCCACCTTGATTTCCTAATCCGGCATGTCCAAACTGGTCATATCGTTGTTTTTTATCGGGATTGCTCAGCACTTCATAGGCTTCAGCAGCTTCTTTAAACATTTCTTCAGAAGCTTTATCTCCTGGGTTTTTATCAGGATGGTATTGAATCGCTTTTTTGCGGTAAGCTTTCTTGATCTCGTCGGCAGCAGCCTCTTTGCTTACGCCTAAAACCTCATAATAATCTCTTTTAGCCATCTTTTATTTATTGTGCGCTTTTTAACAGGGATTTATTATTCGCCAACCACCACTTTGGCAAACCGTATGACCTTATCGTTCAGATAAAATCCTTTTTGGATCACATCAACAATTTTTCCTTTCAGCTCCTCAGTGGGAGCAGGAATTTTTGTCAGTGCTTCATGCAAATCGGTATCAAAAGTTTTACCGATCGCATCGATTTCAGAAATTCCATTCTGTTTGTTAAAATCTTTAAACTTATTATAAATCAACAATATACCTTCTTTTGTTGCTTCAAAGTCCATGCCCATCTCAATAGAATGCATGGCACGCTCAAAATCGTCAATTACTGGTAAGATGCTCAACATCACCGATTCAGCGGCTGTTTTTGTCATCTCCATTCTTTCTCGGAGTGTCCGTTTGCGATAATTGTCAAACTCGGCAGATAAGCGCAGGTAACGGTCGTTCATTTCCCTGTTGGCGGCTTCAAGCTCTGAAATTCTGGCTTCCAAAACAGTTTTTTCATCAATTATGACCAATTCTTCTTCTGGTGCTGGTGGATCCTCCTTATTTGAGGAAATATTTTCCAATTCTTCGATAGGTGTCTGATTATCAGTATTTAAATCCATAGCTTTATCTGTTTTAACTTTGCTGTCCAATTTATGTTTCTTCTTTTTCATCCCTTAAAATCAATATTGTACTTTTAAAATGCTGATTCAGAGTTTACAAAATTCCGTCAGCCAATATCAAATATACTGCCAATCATCCGATTATGGACAAATTGGCATAAAACCTTGCAATTAAATGACAATAGGTTCAATTTTGGATAAATTCAAATGCGACACCAATTTATTTTTTCAGTGATGCCAGAATTTTCTCCAATGCATCACCTCTAAGGTTTGTTGCCAGAATGATTCCTTTTCCGTCAATCAGAAAGTTGGATGGAATAGACTCTATACCATAGGCTTTCACATAATCTCCGGGATTATTTGGATTGCAAACGTGATTTTCCCAAACGAGTTTGTCACTACGAATTGCATCTTTCCAGGCTAAACCATCGCGGTCGAGTGAAACGCTGAAAACAGTGAATTTACTGCCACCTTTAAATTCTGCGTTTTTGAATTTTTCGTAAGCAGCTACAACGAATGGATTCTCGTTCCTACATGGGCGGCACCAGGAAGCCCAGAAATCAATCAGGACGATCTTTCCTGCTTGCGACGACAGCTTTAATGGTTGCAGGTTAACCGAGTTTTCGACAATTTCGGGAGCTTTATTCCCGATCTGTATCCCGACCTTAACTTTTGGTTGACAATTGGCAGATATAATTGTCAGGAGGATTAAAAATGTTGATAATTTTGATTTTAAGTGTTTCATATTTAATTAATTATTTATTGTTTCCATTCCTTATCAAACTTATTGACGTACGATTTTAGCACCTAATGCATTTAACCTCAAATCAATGTTTTCGTAACCACGATCAATTTGCTCAATGTATTCGATTGTTGATGTACCTTTGGCTGAAAGTGCAGCGATGAGCAATGCCACACCTGCACGGATATCGGGAGAACTCATTCTTGTTGCGCGAAGGTTGTGTGATTTGTCGAGACCGATCACTGTAGCACGGTGAGGGTCGCAAAGGATAATTTTTGCACCCATATCGATCAATCTGTCAACAAAGAAAAGCCGGCTTTCGAACATTTTCTGATGGATCAGCACACTTCCCCTGGCTTGGGTCGCAATAACCAGAAAAATACTGAGCAGGTCTGGCGTAAGTCCCGGCCAGGGAGCATCGGCAACCGTAAGGATAGATCCATCAATAAAGGATTCAATTTCATAATGTTCCTGAGCTGGAACGTACAGGTCGTCATTTTTTCGGATCATTTCAATCCCAAATCGACGGAACGATTCAGGGATAATTCCAAGCTGGTCGAAACCAACATTTTTGATCGTAATATCAGAGGCTGTCATTGCTGCCAATCCAATAAAACTCCCAACTTCGATCATATCTGGCAATATCGTATGATTCCCACCTTTTAAGGAAGTAACCCCCTTTATTGTCAAAAGGTTGGAACCTATACCCTGAATATTGGCTCCCATCGAATTCAATAGTTTGCACAATTGTTGAAGATAGGGTTCACATGCAGCATTGTAAATCGTTGTTGAACCATTGGCAAGTACGGCGGCCATGATCAGATTGGCGGTTCCTGTTACAGATGCTTCATCGAGCAATAGATAGCAACCATTAAGCTGTTTACATTCAACCCGGTAGGATGAATGTGAACCATCGAAAGCGACTTTTGCTCCAAGCGATTCGAAACCGCGAAAGTGGGTATCAAGCCTTCTTCTGCCGATTTTGTCCCCACCCGGTTGCGGAACAATTCCAATTCCAAATCGTGCAAGCAAAGGTCCTACAATCATTAAGGAACCACGCAAATTACCTGCAAGTGTAAAATATTCCTGCGAATCAAGGTAGTCTATGTTAATTTGATCTGATTGAAATGAGAAATTCCCTTTACTAATCCTTTCGACCTGGGACCCAAGTTTTTTTAGAATGTCAATAAGTATCAGAACATCAATTATTTCTGGGATATTGTATATGACGACCTTTTCTGGCGTGAGTAGGGTAGCGCAGATAACTTGTAAGGCTTCATTCTTTGCACCCTGAGGTATTAATTCGCCATGAAGGCTGCTCCCACCTTCAATTATAAACCTTGCCATTCCCTCCAGGTACTTATTTGTGCTTCCGTGATTGGTTCGACTGGTTTGATGGAGTAACCATCTTTCCTTTTTTAGGCTGTTGTTTGAAAATATCGTTAACCTCCTGAAGTTTCATATCCGGTTTGGGCCTCACTTTTCCATAAGAAAGTTCAACCATGTCGTTTAAGATTTTAGAATCTTCAACAGCATCTTTGTTCCACATCAAATACGATTTTTTCATCTGATTGGCCAAAAGCTCTGTATTTGTTGCCTTAACCTGACTATCATCTTCCAAACCAGAAGTAGCCGAAATAAAGGTCTCCATGATCTTACCGTAATGACGGTATTTGATATTGCTCTGATTATAAGGCACCAGCCTTGGCTTTTCAATGAAAGTTTCGGGTTTTGGCGGATCGTAAGGATAATCGATGTCGAGCTTAAAATCGGACATGATCGCAATGTGATCCCAAAGCTTATGTTTAAATTCATTAATGTCCCGCAAATAAGGGTACATCATACCCATCACATCAATCACTGATTTGACGGCCAGAATTCGTTCCTCCCGATCCTGTATCTCTAAGATATGATCCACCATTTTATGAATGCTGCGGCCATATTCAGGAAGTTTCATTTTCTTCCTTTGAGTATTATAATCGTGTTCCAACATCGTTATATTCTTATAAATTAGTACATTAGATCAATAATGGTGATCATTGTTTTTATAACCTACAAAACTAATCGTTTTAATTGTTATTTCATACCTCATTTTTCAAAATTTTTCTTCTTGTAACCAATTGATGCCGGATCTATTTTCGGGAAACAAATAACCCTTTGATCAGGTTGAGAATAAACAGGCCTACAATAAAAACTAAGTTGGTAAGTAGGGCGAGTAAAAGCAGGAAGAGAAAACCAGCAATATATTTGGCGATTTTCAAAAGAAATACAGACATGAAATTCCCAATCCAAAATGTGAACAGGTTGAAAAGCAGGAAAAATACAATCACCCATAAAAATCCAGATAATGAGCTTCTTATATCAGAAGAGCTTAGGGTCATCGAACTTCCTATAGAATAGAGTATATAAATATAAAGTATTACTTTCCACCATACAGTTGAATTTGGAGAAAAGACCAGGTTATAAAAGACAAAAAGGCTGTTTTTAAGTGCAACTGCATCTTGTTTCAATACCGGAAAATTCGAAAATATTTCAGTTGTCATTCTAAAAGGGGCGTTTTGGGTCATATCATAATGAAAAATAAACCATGTGGCAAAAAACAATGCAATTCCTGAGGCTAATACGGGTCCGATACCAATGAAAAAATTGCCCGTTTTTTGGTAGATGCTGTTTTTATTATAGGAATGGTTCACGTGGCCAAGGGAGGCACCATCTTTATTGGGTTCAAACAACACGATTTCGGTGATTTTATGTCCAAAAACCAAAGCAAAAAAGGCATGGCTTAATTCGTGAACGGATGTCCCCAGCCAGCTAAAACCGTATAGAAACAGATTCCTGCCCCAAAACCGGACACTCAACCTGGCGACAAGGTTCGCTGAAAGGCTTAATAATGTGATTAATATAAGTAAAATTCCAAAAATAAATATAAGCTGGTTAAATGTTGAAATAGCAACATTGATAAGATATTCTCCTGTACGGGAAAGGTAAAATTCCATAATTAATTTCTTCGGATGACAAAGATAAAAGAAAACTTAGCGGTAAAATGGCTAAAATGAATTTTGAGTCACCATTTGAACTATGTTTTGATTTATAAACAAATATTTACTACTTTCGTATTGTACTTAAGGAATGTAAATTTTACAGTTTAAACTAAAAATTGAAATCATGAAAAGATCATTTTTTACAATCGCCCTTTTGACAATGGTTCTGTCAACGTTTGCACAATTACCCATCACTTTCGACATTGGATTAAAAGCTGGTATCAACTCAAGCAAAATTACCACAGATAATCCTGGCGCAATAGGATCTTATACCTTTAACGATTTCGTATCAGATGCAAAATCAGGGTACAATGTCGGGGCATTTGCAAGGATCGGAGCGAAGAAGATTTATTTTCAACCCGAACTTTTGTACGTCATGAAGAAGGGACAAACAAACATTACCTATACAGCTTCTTCGAATAATTTAACAACTTCTCAAACATTTAATGTAAAGTCGATTCAAATTCCGCTTTTGGTTGGTTTTAAATTGATCAATCTTAAAATAGCTTCAGTACGCGCATTTACCGGCCCGGCTATGTCATTTTCAGTTGGTGATAGTAAGGCTACATTTGCCGCCATCACTGCCTTCAATCAGGAGACATTGAAAAAGAATACATGGGACTGGCAACTCGGAGGCGGTGTTGATCTAGGACCTTTGGTTTTGGATGTCCGTTATGAGTGGGGGCTTTCTAAAATTACAGGTGAGAGCCTATCACCAACCAATATGGGATTCAAGAGCAAAGGAAACTTCCTGACTTTCTCTCTTGGGTTTAAATTTATCTGATATAAATAAGGATACCATAAAAGGCCGGTTTTTGACCGGTTTTTTTTTGACCCATAATGAAGCGTAATAGTTTCTATATTTTTAGTATCTTTAAACGAGCAAAGAAGTTGTCTAAAACATAGAAGATGGAAAGCAAAGGTGAAATAATACTTTATCAGACTGAGGATGGAAAAACTAAAATTGATGTTAGGCTTGAGGACGAGACAGTTTGGTTAAACCAAACACAAATGATTGAATTATTTCAAACAACAAAACAGAATATTAGCCTTCACGTAAAGAATATTTTCGAAGAAAATGAACTGCAGGAAGGTGCAACCGTCAAGGAATACTTGACAGTTCAAACAGAAGGTAATAGAACGGTAAAGAGGGCGGTTAAATATTATAATCTTGATATTATCATTTCTGTAGGCTATCGGGTAAAATCACATCGCGGCACGCAGTTTCGTATTTGGGCAACACAACGTCTCAAAGAATTAATTATCAAGGGTTTTACTATGGATGATGAACGATTAAAAGCTGCAGGTCATATCCATTATTTTGTTGAGCTCGTAGAGAGAATAAGGGATATTCGCAGCTCGGAACGAATTTTTTATCAGAAAGTCAGGGATATTTTCACTTTGAGTATTGACTACGATTCGAAAACTAATCAAGCAAAGGATTTTTTTGCAACCATTCAAAACAAATTTCATTGGGCCATTCACCAACACACTGCTGCAGAATTGATTGCCTGGCGGGCTAATTCGGAGGAGAAAAACATGGGGCTAACTTCTTGGCAAAGCTTTAAAATTAGAAAAACAGATGTTGGAATTGCCAAGAACTATCTGAAAGAAGATGAATTGAGCCAACTCAACTTATTAGTGGAGCAATTTTTGGCCTTCGCCGAAAATCAAGCCAGGCAGAAAAGGGTCATGTACATGAAAGACTGGATTAAGAGGCTCAATGACATACTTACCATCAATGAGAATGACATACTTGAACACACAGTTAAAATTTCTCACGAATTGGCCCTAGAGATTGCCGAATCTGAATACGAAAAATACAATAAGAATCGACTTGAAGCTGAGGATTTAAAAGTCATTGAGAACCTAGACCTTGAAATTAACCAACTTGTCAATAAATCAATCAAAAAATCCAAATAAAATATTTTATGAACAAAAAACAAAAATTTGATGCGTTATGCAATGGGTTTATCCCATCTGGCGAGACATTGTTCTATCCGATATTGATGCACTTTGCAGCCCGTTTTAATGGAAATAATTACGGGGAATTTGCCTCAGACTATAAAGTGCTGGTTGAGAGTAATTTAAAATGCCTTGATTATTTTGATATGGATATGGTAAGTTTAATATCTGATCCATATCGCGAAACAGCAGCTTTTGGTGCGCCCATTGAATTCATTCCAGAAGGAGTTCCGATTTGCCGGAAGCATCTTGTCGAAACCATTGAGGACGTGATTGGCTTGCCTATTCCCGATGTTTACAAAAATCAGCGGACCCTTGACCGGATCAAAGGGGCAGAGTATTTTCAAAAAAGTTTGCAAGGAAATGTTCCTGTAATGGGCTGGATTGAAGGTCCTTTGGCAGAAGCCTGCGACCTGACTGGGGTAAGTGAAATGCTTTTGATGCTGATGACCGATGAGGATTTTTGTAATAGCCTGATGGATAAATGCTTACAAGTTGGGAAGGTTTTTGCCAAAGCGCAGGTCGATGCCGGATGCGATTTGATCGGAATAGGGGATGCGATTTGTTCACAAATCGATGCCGATTTGTACAACAATATGGTTAAAAACCGCCACATCGAATTAATTGAATACATTCATTCATTAGGGTCAAAGGTTAAGTTGCACATCTGTGGAAACACAACCCATCTGCTGCCATTTATTTCCGAATTAAACACCGATCTGTTTGATCCTGATTATTTAGTAGACCAATCCGAATGTTTGAAAGTTCTTGGCAAGGATGTAGTCCGGTTCGGAAATATCAATCCTGTATTTGTCCAGAATGCCTCGGCTGAAGAGGTTGCAATGGCCTGCAAAGAAGTCGTTGATTTTGAGAAGGGTAAAAAGTTCATCCTTTCGGCCGGCTGCGAAATCACTGTAAACACACCGGTTGAAAATTTGCTGGCGATGTCGCGTTCAAGAAAAAACTTTTAAATTAAGATGACGAAAGCGTATATTACAAATAAATTTTTACTACCTTAGCATAGCACTTCTAAAATGAGAATTTTTCAATTTTAACTTAAAAATTGAAATCATGAAAAAAACATTTTTGACATTCGCCTTATTGACAATGGCCCTGTCAACATTCGCACAATTGCCGATAACCTTAGACATCGGCATAAAAGCAGGAATCAACACAAGTCAAATTACCACAACTAACCCTTCAGTAAGTGATGTGAAATCGAAATCGGGTTGGGATATTGGTGCAGTGGCCAAGTTAGAAGGTAAAAGTATGTTTTTGCAACCGGAAGTATTGTATGTCGAAAAACAGGGTTGGCTAACTTTTACCACTATTGCTGGAAAGAATACGCGTTTTGTCAGTATAAAGTCAGTTAAAATTCCAATATTGGTGGGATTTAAATTAATCAATCATAAACATTCTTCCGTTTATGCATTTACTGGCCCTGCCAGGTTGATTGCAGTGGGTGATAATTATGTATCTTCTGTATTCAGCCAACCATACATTTGTATGCAGGAAACTTTTAATGTATGGGACTGGCAAATTGGAGGTGGTGTAGATCTTGGTCCTTTAACTTTAGATGTCCGATATGAGTGTGGAATATCCGAAATTAAAAATAAAAGTTTCTCTCCCAGCAATATTGGGTTTAAGAATAATGGAAACTTCCTGACCTTCTCACTTGGGTTTAAATTTACCTTATTTACATTACGGTAGGGTGCATTTTAAAAAAGTGGCTAAACAGATTTTCCCGCTTAGCCACTTTAAAATGAAAGAAAATTGAATATTTCTATTTATTTCCAGCTATTTCTATTTATATGCCTGTTCGTGTACATTTCTCATCGATCTTCCCGATGGATCGGCATTGTTACGGAACGAAGCGTCCCATGCAAGTGCTTCTGGTGTGCTACAGGCAATTGAAGGTACAGATGGTACACAGCTTGCAGCTGCATCCGAAGGGAAATGTTCAGTAAAGATGGTCCTGTAGAAATATTCCTCCTTTGACATCGGTGTATTTATTGGATACAGGAATTTTGCATTCGACATTTGCTCGTCGGTGATCTTTTCGGCAGTAAGTGCTTTTAAACTGTCGATCCAATTATAACCTACACCATCCGAAAACTGTTCTTTCTGGCGCCATGCGACACTTGCAGGCAGATAATCCTCGAATGCTTTACGGACGATCCATTTCTCCATTTTACCGTCTTTTGCCATTTTATCTTCCGGATTCAGGGTCATAGCCACATCCATGAATTCTTTGTCAAGGAATGGTACCCTGCCTTCTACACCCCAGGCAGCCAATGATTTATTGGCCCTTAAACAGTCATAAAGATGAAGT
Source organism: Mariniphaga sp. (assembly GCA_037128295.1). Lineage (GTDB taxonomy): Bacteria > Bacteroidota > Bacteroidia > Bacteroidales > Prolixibacteraceae > JAAFHB01. The sequence goes on along the minus strand of JBAXWR010000284.1, from coordinate 299 downwards.
TTGCCAAGTTTACGTACAGTCTCCTCATGAAAAGCCTGCGCGTTGGGCGCTTTATGAAAATAGAGGTATCCTCCAAAAAGTTCATCAGCACCTTCACCGGAAAGCACCATTTTTACGCCCATCGATTTGATCATACGGGCCAAAAGGTACATTGGTGTTGAAGCTCTTACAGTTGTAACATCATATGTTTCAAGATGATAGATGACATCACGCAAAGCATCCAATCCTTCCTGGACTGTAAAATGCACTTCGTGATGGACTGTTCCAATATGGTCGGCGACTTTCTGTGCGGCGGCAAG
>JBAXWR010000283.1:0-9467 GCA_037128295.1 Mariniphaga sp. | reverse complement strand
GTCCGATCTTGAACATTTTGCGCGTGAGAATAAACGAACTGGTCTGCAGGATCTTTCGCAGATAACCCATCTCTTCCAATGAACATACAATCCGATAAATGGAGGTTTTGGGTTGACCCAGGATATTTACCATCTCCTGTATGGTCAGTCCCTGCGGATGTTGGGCGATCAGCTCAATGAGTTCCATCCCCTTCGCAAGAATGGGTATATAATATTTGCTCTGGGAGGAGGGTTCCGTATCCACAGTTTTCAAAGATTAATTAGTTTCTGAACTGATAGTTTGTAAAGTTCCTTATTTGAAACTTAGTTTCTTATTTGAACTTTCGGTACAAACGTACAGAATTGAATCCTGAAAAACAAAATATTTTTAAACTATTTTAGTAGGAAATATTTTTGAGTTCTTTTAAATTCCCCTGAGCTACTTTCTGATTAAATAACCTGAAAAGACCATCTGCTTTCACAACCGAGGCAGGTTTGAACTTTTCGGAAGCCATGTAGTTTAAAATGCTATTGTATAATTGCTTAGCTTCCGGATACTTAACAATGGCAGGAAGGTTACTGGTACAGATCAGCAATTTGCCACCTTCAACGTTAAACTCGAAGATCAGTCCAAGCTTATGGTTTCGCTCAATATTATCAACAACTTGTACAATAGGTAGATAGTTCTTGTCAAGACTGTCGAGTACCATTGGCCGGCTATTTTTGACGATGGCCCACCATTGCCAATCGGAATGGAATGCTGTTGGGAATTGTTCAAATAATGGATGTTCTGGTTTTGTAAGGATTCCAAGAGTTCCGGAGGAAACAGGCTTTTTGTTTCCCTCTGATATCCCTTTAAACATCCGGTAGTTCCAGTAATCGGGGGTAAAAAGCCCACCTACAGAAATTGGTTCTATTGATTTGTGATCGGGGAAGAGCAGTACCTTGCCCCCTTGTTTCAATTTCGCGATTGCTTTTTCATCCAAAACAGAGGTTACAAGTATTTGTGAAGGAACAGAAATTTCTGGTTGCTGCGGATAGACCCAGATCGGATATCGGTTTTTATAATTTGTCCCTTCAACCGTTAAAACCAATTCTGCCTGAATGGCTTTTTTAATTCCCGAAAGAGATACCGATATTTCACCAGCATCTGTCAAATTTCCCTGACTGATATCGTTTTTTAATACTCCTTCAAGCAGTGTTTTACCGCTTTCCTGGATAATCCATTTAATGCTTTGATTTTTAAATGCTTTGGTAGAATAGTTGGCAACTTTTACCTTAGCTTTGAAGGTTTCATTGTTTGTCCAGCAAAACTTATCGATAATGAGTAACGGTACAACATCGTTGCAAAATTCCCTGAAACGTTCAGGTTGAATAATTCCTTTGTTCTCCATAAAGGCATCCAACATGCCAACCAAAGCAGTACCCTGGCCAGGAAAGTCCTGTAAATCAAGTAATTGAAAACCACCAAAACCCTTGGTACGTAGGCACATCTCAATATCTGCCTTGTAGCAGATCGCGCTTAAAGCACCCGAGGCACGGAAGAAATCTTTGCCCTGATTTCCCATCCCTGCATCATAGAGCCGTTTTTTGAAAACTTCAAGGTTCCATGGTTTCAGGACACCGGTATATTTTTTGAGTTCATCATAGTCTGGATAGACCTGAAACTGCCCGGTTTCATGGCTGATCACAGGGACTGCACTTTTTTTCGAGGCGCCGGAATAATCCATTAGCGTATTCGGATAACTCCCATTGATATAACCACCGTCGTAAGCATCTGCAAACGAGAATGATGCACGGACATGGGTATCAAAAGTGCCGGAAGTCTCACCACCAATGCGACAGGTGGTCAGGTAATCCTCACCCTCGACAGCACCTTTAAATCCAAGGTAATTGTTCGATCCATACGCAAAAAGGTGCCTGTTTTCCACAGCCCTGAAAGTACCGATAAAATCTCTCATGACATTGAAATCGCCCGAAAGTTCATTTCCTAAAGCAAACATCACAAAGGAGGGATGGTTGCTGTAAGTTTTCTGTATGTTTAAACCCTCTTTTCGAAGATATTCGATGAGTTCGGTTTTCTTTGGATCTTCTTTTCCCCAGAAAGGCAGCTCTGGTTGGAGATAAATCCCCACACGGTCGGCAGCTTCAAAAGCGGCTTCCGGCGGGCACCACGAATGGAAACGGACATGGTTGATCCCCCATGTTTTAAGGATGCCAAAATACCTGATCCAGCTTTCGTTGTCCATTGCAACATGGCCGATTAGTGGGAATACACAGGCATCGTGTTTGCCGCGAAGGAAAGTCGGATTGCCGTTCATCACAAACTGGGTACCTGAAGTGGAGAACTTCCTAAGCCCAAAGGTGGAAGTGGTTTCATCAATCACCTGATTGTCTGAACTTATTGAGATGGATAGTCGATAGAGTGAAGGTTTAAATTCATCCCATAGCAATGCATTACTTCCCAAGTTCAGGGTTTCTTCCAATAGATTTTCCCCCGGTTTTAATGTAACCGTAACCGATTTCGCAATTATATTTCCGTTATCCTTTGTATTCCAGGCAACTGAATTATAATTAATGCTGAATTTCTTATCGGTATTGCCCTGATTGTTCAGCTTAAACTTCACTTTAACCGAACGGGTATCAATATTGGGATAGGATTGTACATCGTCGATGTAACACTGGTCGGAAGCTTCCAAAAGGAATTTTCCAATAATCCCATTCCAATTGGTTTGTGTATGCTCCGCATAAGCGTGCGAAGAATTGATTACTTCACTTGGGACCGATCTCCCTGTGTCAACCATAATGGTCAGGGTGTGTTCCCCTGGCACAAGTGATTTACTCAAATCGTAAATCTGGGAAGTTGTGATATTTGTATTTGAACCTGCAGGAACCTCATCCACCCAAACCATGGTGGGTTTTGTCCGTTCCATGATAAGCCGGATGTATTTCCCGTTCCAACTATTATCAATGACGATCTTACGTTGATAGAAGGCTTTACCGAACCATGAATATTCCCTTGAAAGGTGGGTTGTCTCCGTTTTATTTGTATTCAGTATCCCCTTTTTGTTTTCATCGGTGGTTCCAGGCAGGTTTACAAACTCCGCAAAGGTTTTGGACTGCCAATTTTCGCTTGTCACTTTATTTTCCGGATCGAGATAAAAATGCCATTCCCCCGACAAATCGAGGACTTTGCGGCTTATTTTTTCATTTGAAAAAGCAGTGAAGAACATACCCATCGCGAGTAGAAGAAAAAGGTTCGTTTTCATGTGATTATTATTTGTTTTTTATAGGCCACATGGAACTCGCCATGAAATAATCATGCTTCAGTGTGTGATTGGCTCCCATGGCTCGTTTCATATTGTCAATTAGTTTTGATCAATTATATCATTTGCAAAAATAGACAGATATTCGGAAATAAAGCAAAAAAGAACCCGGACTGATACCAGTACCGGGTTTATAAAGTAGTCTTGAATATTTAGCAGTCTTATTTCTTTCCTTCAGCGAGCATCACATCGGCCACAAACTGCCTGATTTGCTGTTCGTCGTCTTTTCTACAGACCAATAAGGTGTTTTCAGATTCGACAACGATGTAACCATCAAGGCCCTGGATAATTGCAACTTTATCTTTGGGCATGTTGACGATACAAGATTTGGTGTCGTACAGAAAAACCTTTTTCCCGCTTACTGCATTGGCGCACTGATCTTTGTTGTAATTTTCATAAAGCGACCCCCAGGTTCCAAGATCCGACCATCCAAAATCGGCGCAAAGTACAAACACGTTATGTGCTTTTTCCATAACGCCATAATCGATCGAGATATTCCGACATTCAGAATAAACCTTATGGATATAGTTCACCTCATCGTGCGTGTTGATCAATTTCTTCCCATAGTCGAAAAGTGCATTCACATCGGGGAGGTATTGTTCAAAAGCTTTAAGGATTGACTTTGCCGACCAGACAAAAATTCCGGAATTCCAATAAAACTCGCCAGTTTCAACGAACAGTTCTGCCATTTTCCGGTCTGGTTTTTCAGTAAAGGTTTTTACCCTGTAAAGATTGTCTTTTTGCTCAAATGAGGTTTTTTCGGCAACCTGAATGTAGCCATACCCGGTCTCAGGGCGGCTTGGTTGTAAACCCAATGTAAGAAGGACATCACGGTCCGAAACATAACGAAGTCCGTTGCTGATTTCTTCCAGAAAATAATCTTCTTTCAGGATCAAATGATCCGAGGGGGCAACGATCATATTGGCCTCCGGACATTGGCTCAATATCCTATAAGTGGCATAAGCAATACATGGTGCTGTATTTCTGCGCAAAGGTTCTGAAAGCACCTGAGAACTTTCCAGTTCCGTGAGTTGCCTAAGCACGAGGTCCTTGTAATTATCGCTGGTGACGACCAGAAAATTCTTCGCTGGGATAATCCTTGAGAAACGGTCGTAAGTGAGTTGGAGCAGTGTGCGTCCAACACCCAGAATATCCAGAAACTGTTTGGGCTTATCAGCAGTACTTAAAGGCCAGAAACGGCTGCCAATACCACCGGCCATGATCACACAAAAATTATTGGAGTTTTCCATAAGTTATTTTTATCCAAAATTATTTATTTTTTTCACAATACAATATGATCCTTCAAAGAGTTTTCAATTGCCCATAAAATTCTCTTTTATCTATTGTACAAATATTTTGTATTTTTATCGGAAATTTTGTTGACAGTTTTTGACCGTATCCGGTTTTTGGAATAAATGGGTCTTGAACTGTAATAAGATAGTCGTCAGTATTTAACCAACTTTATTTGCAAGTGGGTGTATTTTATCATATTGGACAGTATTGTTTGTTGATGGTCAGGGTCTTTAAAAAACCTGAAAAGAATTCGATTTACCTGAACCAATTGGTTCTCGAAATTGAAAAGCTGGGGATCAATTCGGTGGGTATCGTTGCCGTGATCTCTATTTTCATGGGTGGCATTATTACCTTGCAGTTGACCTATAACATGGTGAGCCCTTTAATGCCCAATTACATTATTGGTCTTGGAAACCGTGATACGCTGATGCTCGAATTTTCCTCGACAGTTCTGAGCCTGATGCTCGCAGGGAAGGTCGGTTCACATATAGCCTCCGAGATAGGGAGTATGAGAGTTACTGAACAAATTGATTCAATGGAAATTATGGGTGTTAATTCGGCATCTTTCCTGATCCTTCCCAAAATAATTGCAGTTGTTTTTATGAGTCCGCTTCTTTTCATTGTAAGCGTGGCATGTGGTTTAGTCGGCGGATTGATCACTGGTCCACTTTCAGGAGTAGTTACAGTTGCCACTTACGTAAATGGAATGACAACCCAGTTTAACCCGTTTTATGCTTACTTCTCAATCATTAAAACGCTCGTTTTTGGATTTCTGATTGCTACAGTTCCAGCCTATCTGGGCTATTATGTCCAAGGCGGGGCTCTGGAAGTGGGGCGTGCCAGTACCAAATCGGTTGTTAATACAAGTGTGCTTATCCTGTTTTTTGACCTTGTCCTTACTCAATTGCTATTCAAATGATTGAAATCAGAAACATTTGCAAGTCGTTCGAAGGCCGTGACGTATTGAAGGACATCTCCACAGTTTTCGAGAAAGGTAAAACAAATCTGATTATCGGACAGAGTGGTTCGGGGAAAACTGTGCTATTAAAATCGATAGTTGGTTTGATCGAAATAGACTGTGGCGAAGTCCTTTTTGATGGGCGCGATAACCGTCGCATGAGTTTCAAGGAGCAAAAACTGCTTCGTCAGGAAATCGGGATGGTTTTTCAGAATGGTGCCCTCTTTGATTCGCTCACTGTAGAAGAAAACGTTCGTTTTCCGATGGATATGTTTACGAATATGACGATAAAAGAAAAATTGACAAGGGCCAATTTTTGTCTTGATCGTGTTAACATCAAGTCGTCCAATAATTTATATCCTTCAGAAATTTCAGGTGGGATGCGCAAACGGGTTGCTATCGCCCGTGCTATTGCCCTTAATCCCAAATACCTGTTTTGCGATGAACCCAACTCGGGACTTGACCCTGTTACTTCAATATTGATCGATTCACTAATCAAAGAAATCACCGCTGAGTTCGATATCACTACGGTGATCAACACCCACGACATGAATTCTGTGATGGAGATTGGCGACAAAATTCTTTTTATTTCGGAAGGGAAGAAAGGATGGGAGGGAAACAACACCCAGATTTTCAACACCCGGAACAGAAAACTGAACGCTTTTGTATTTGCTTCACCTTTCTCGAAGAAATTCAGGGAAATCAAACAAATGGAGGACGACGAATGAGGAATTTCCTGATTTTAGGAATGGCAATACTGATTATGGCTTGTTCCAATAATATTCCAAAAGGGGTTTATACAGAGAAGGAAATCACTCCTGTACTGGTCGAGCTACACCTTGCCGAGTCGATTTTTACTATGCGTTATACGATGCAAGTTACTAGGGCGAACTATCTTGAAGATTTGTACCTCTCAATTTTGAAAAGGCATAACATTGATCAGAAGAAATTTGAGGAATCGATTTTGTTTTATGGGAAGCATCCTGAAATTTATAAGCCTATATACGATGAAGTGCTTAACCGTCTCAATGAAATGCACGCCATTTCACAGGCAAAGGATTCTATTAAAAACCATATGCCTCCGGTGCAACCACAATAAATTATGCGCAAGATCTCAGCCCATTACATATTCACGGGTACCGGCGTAGTCCTCAATAAGGGGATAGTTACCGTGAACGATGAGGGGGTTGTTACGGAAATCCTCGACACGAATGGGCAATTGGAAGAACAAGCCAATGTAGAATTTTACAATGGAGTGATTGTTCCAGGATTTGTAAATGCCCATTGCCATCTTGAGTTGTCGCACCTCCACACCGTTTTTCCCGAAAAGACCGGATTGCCCGGTTTTCTAAAAAATGTTGTGGCGAACCGGAACCATGAAGAAATCCAAGTTCTCAAAGCGGCCAGTAAAGCAGATTTTGAACTTTGGCACAATGGTATAGTAGCAGTTGGTGATATTTCGAATACCTATACAACTTTTGAGTTAAAATCAAAATCCAAAGTTAAATATCATACATTCATTGAGGTACTTGGCTTTTTGCCTCAACGTGCTGAAAGGGCTTTTGAATGGGCAGAAATTTGTCTTGCTGAAGCCAGTTCGTTGGGAATTCCGGCTTCCATTGTTCCACATGCCCCTTATTCGATCTCCAAGGAATTGTTTGCTTTGGTTTCGAAATTCGCCGCGGATAACAATTCGATCCTTTCAATTCACAGTCAGGAGAGTCCTCATGAGGATGATTTATACCAGAAAGGTGATGGAGAGTTGGCCAGGCATCTGACTGAAAACCTTTCAATGGACATCTCCTTTTTTGAACCGACAGGTAAAACAGCACTCGAAAGTATCATTGATTGGTTGCCAAAACAAAATAAGCTTTTACTGGTACACAATGTCTATACGGTCCAAAAAGATGTTGATTTGCTCCGGTTTGTTAGGAATATCGACAAAACCTGGTTTGTCCTTTGCCCCAATTCAAACCTTTACATTGAAGGGCATCTTCCTGATATTGAACTTTTCAGGAAGAATGGTTTGAAGATCTGCCTGGGAACCGACAGCCTTTCATCGAACTGGAAGCTGTCGATCCTTGAAGAAATGAAGACGATCCATCAATATTTCCCTGAAATTCCTCTTGGTGAAATGGTGTCCTGGGCTACCCTTAACGGTGCTGAAGCTTTGGGAATGGACACCTGGGCGGGATCGATTGAAATAGGGAAAAAGCCAGGATTGAACCTGATAACAGGAATGGACCTGAAAATGCTCTTACTTTTGCAGCAGTCGAAGGTTAAAAGATTAATAAATTGATATACAATATATTATAAATTTGGATCTCATATAACATTAATGTCAACTTTTCTTTTTGATCAGACCATTTTCGGACCAGTGATCAGTCGCAGGCTGGGGATCTCACTCGGTATCAATCTGATGCCGAACGATTCTAAATTGTGCTCGTTCGACTGTATCTATTGCGAATGTGGATGGAATCCTGAAAAGGGAAAAGTTAAAGCCATACTTCCAACACAGGATGAGGTCAGGACTTTGCTTAGGGCCAAGTTGGAGACCATGAAAGAGACTGGTGGTTTGCCCGATGTAATCACTTTTGCCGGCAATGGCGAACCGACAATGCACCCCAATTTCCCTTTGATCATTTCGGATACTTTACAATTAAGGGATGAAATTTGTCCAAAAGCACGTGTGGCCGTTCTCTCCAACTCAACAATGTTGCACAAGCCCAAAGTTGTTGAAGCCCTTAAAAAAGTGGATGATAACATCCTGAAGCTCGATTCCGGCATTCCTTCTACCATCAGGCTAATGGACCAACCCGTAGGACGATTTGATTTACAAACGGTTGTCAATAATTTGAAACAGTTCGATGGACATATGGCAATCCAAACGATGTTTATACGAGGCTCATTTCGGGACAAAACGATAGACAATACATCTGATGAAGAGTTAACAGCCTGGATTGGTTTACTTCGCCAGATCCGGCCACAGACCGTTATGATCTATACAATTGCCCGTGATACACCGGCAAATGATCTCCAAAAAGTTTCAATTGAGGAATTGGAAAAAATTGCCATCAGGGTTAGGGAAGAGACCGGATTGGAAGTTCAGGTAAGCGGATAAAATAAATGAAAGAATGAAGAAATGAAAGGGAGAATGGGTGAGGGAGAGACTTGGAGAACAGAGATTTGGCGAGAGGGAACCAAAAAATAGCGATCTTAAAAGAGCAAAATGACATTATATTGGAGTCAGTACTCCGTAGGAGTTAAAGTATTGTAGAATAGCAGATTCATATTTTGAAGGAGGCGCAATCAGGAAATTAATTCAAAGATAGGATGTTCAATGCGCCGCAATAACAAACAATAAAAAATGCACGACTATGAAAACTAACATTTCTTTTGCACTTGTGTTTTTCTTTGTCTTTATTGGAAATTCAATGGGACAGAAACTTTCCGATCAGCAAAAAACAAAGGCTGAAGCCGAAGTTGGGGCGATTTTCAAAACGATGGTGAAAGCGGGCGAAGCCCTCGATTATGATGCCCTTTCAAAAGGCGTTGATGATCAGAACCATGCAGGCTTCATCGTCAACAACGGTTTCTATACAAAATATGATTCCCTGTCCAATCTGCTCAAAGGAAGGGTGGGTGGTGTTTCAAAACAGTCTATTGTGTTTCAGAAGCAGAAAATTACAGCGATTACAGAAGATGTTGTTCTTGTGATTGCCATTGGCGATTCCACGGTAGAACTGATAAATGGCACCCAAATTCCTTTGAAGTTTTATTGGACTTTTGTTTATCAAAGGATAGAAGGCCAATGGAAAGTGGTACAATAGCACCAGTCAGGTAACCGGTAATAGAGCGTGGGGCATGGGGCGCGGGGCATGGCGAGTGTAGGAGCGGACGCTTGAGGTGGC
>JBAXWR010000282.1:0-9497 GCA_037128295.1 Mariniphaga sp. | reverse complement strand
ACATTATTTAATCCGGTAAAAATACTTTCTTTGGATATCCTTAATATTCCGGTAATCACTCCTTTATACAGATAGATATTGTCCTTAAATGCACCGCTCATTAAATTCCTCATAAACGAAATTGCATCGTCATAGAATCTTTTGTAACCCGCCTGGATCGGGGTGTCATATTCATCAATCAGTATAACCGTTTTCTGATTATGGTAACGGTTCAAATATTCGCTTATCTGTTTTATACTATCAGTATAGTCGGCACTATCTGCATTTTTGTTTATGATATCTTCAAATGTCTGTTTTTCAGATGGTTTTAAAACAACACCATCCAAAAGATAGTCGTGTTTCAAATACAATCTCACGATTTCACGTTTAATGAATTGGTAAGTTTCATCCCATGATTTTCCTTTCGCATCCTTAAAACTCAAATAGATGACAGGATATTTTCCCTGTTTCTCCTTGATCTCTTTTTCGGATTGCCAGATTTTCAGGTTTTTAAAAAGTCCTTCATTCTCAGGCCGGCTATTATCAAAGAAATACCGGAGCATCGACAAATTCAAGGTCTTGCCAAAACGCCTGGGACGCGGCAAAAGGATGACCTGCTTCTGCGCTTTAATGACTTCTTTGATCAACAACGACTTATCGATATAGTAGTTGTCGTTTTCAATTGTACTCTTGAAGTCTGAATTGCCAATGTCCAATTCTTTGCCCGTTGCCATCGTTTGGATTTTATTAAAACACAAAGTTACATTTTAAGATGAGGAACTGAATGAAATTAACGAAAAAAATATGGAAGGAAGCGGCTGGCTACTGGCGTCTGGCAAACTGCACGAAGTTGAAGAATGAACATATTTCAATGTATTTCAATATATTTCAATTTGACGGCTGGCTGTTCGTTCTTATTGTTTGTGGCGCATTTCAAAAGATCGTTTAACCAGGGAAAGGGATAATTTTTAACTTTGATAACTAAAATCCAATTTTTAAGGTTATGAAATCCATACAAACAAAAGACAACAAGCAGGTTACAATCCGAAAATTCCAGTTGTCTGATTGTGAAAACCTATGCAGTTATTACAGTGGGTTAAGTGACGAAACCAAGAACCGTTTCGGTCCGCATTCCTTTGATAAACAATCGATTGTTAATATTTACAATGATACTCTCAGTTTGGGTTATCTGGTAATCGACTGTCTCAAGGATCAGATTGTTGCCTATGCTATTGTTCGGATTGGTTTTTTGGAGCATGACCGTAGCCGGTTGGAATCGTACGGGTTGATCCTTGATCCTGAAGCCGACGCCACTTTTGCACCTTCGGTTACCGATGAATGGCAAAGTTGCGGAATCGGAAATCGATTGTTACATTTTATAATGGATGACCTAAAATCAAAAGGTATTCAAAGAATTATCCTTTGGGGAGGAGTTCAATGCAGCAATGAAAAGGCAGTCAATTACTATAAGAAGAATAATTTCAGAATCTTAGGTGAATTCGAATACCATGGGGCCAACTATGATATGGTTTTAGACAAAAAAAAGAACCACAGCCACGACCTGCGATTCTTTTAATCTAAATGCAATTGCTTATTTCGCAGCCTTGGAAGTTGCTGTCGTAGCAGCTTTCTTTTTCTTGGCTGTCTTCCCTTTTTTCGATTTATCGGCTTTCTTCTTTGTCGTCTGCTCCGTTTTTGCCGGAGTCTTGGTGACGGGTTTCTTAGGATCCTGGGCATTTACTGAAACCAAACCCAATACAAACACAAAACTTAATAACAAAACTAACTTTTTCATATCTGAGAATTTTAAATGTTTTTAATGATCAAATGTATTTCGCCAATTGTGAAGTTCTTATGAAGATTTTAACCAATACTATTGAATTAACTAATTTTCACTAATTTCGATAAAAAATTAACAGATGGATGCAGATCACGACAGAATAGTCGAAGTATTCTCCGGAACTGCCTGGGAGGTCGAAATGGTGAAGAACCTTTTACTCTAGGCGGAAATAGTTTAAATAGCATTTTAAAAAGTTGTTACTCATAATTCACAAATGAAGGGGATAATTTAAATGAAATTGGAGAGTTAATAAGTCACATCAAAATTGTATTTTTGTAAAAAAAATGCAAACTGAGATTCAAAACACTGCCGTAATAGACCTTTTCTGTGGGATCGGTGGACTTTCACAAGGGTTTGTTATGGAAAATTTTGAGATTGTAGCAGGATACGATAACGATGCTGCCTGTAAATTTGCATTTGAGGAAAACAATAATGCCCCTTTTTATACCAAAGATATTACAGAACTCAAAGGTGGAGAGTTGAATAATATTTTTGGGGATAAACTTAAAATATTAGTTGGTTGTGCTCCATGTCAACCGTTTTCTTCCTATAGTTTTAAGGTTAAGCTAAAAGACGAAAAGAAGGTTAATCTATTGTACACTTTTTCCAGACTAATTGAAGAAACTGAACCAACAATTATTTCAATGGAAAATGTTCCACAATTGATTGATTTTGAGAAACCATCAATATTTATGGATTTTTGTGATAAGCTCAAATCATTGAATTACTATATATATTATCAAATTGTATATTGTCCCGATTATGGTATTCCTCAGAAAAGGAAGAGATTGGTTTTGCTTGCTTCCAAGCTTGGTGAGATTTCGTTGATCAAAAAAACTCATTCTCCTGAAAATTATTTAACAGTAAAGCATGTGATCGAACATTTACCACCTGTAAAATCGGGTGAACAAGATGAAAATGATCCGATGCATAGAGCGAGAAAGCTAAATGAGATCAATCTAAAACGCATTCAGATAACTAAAGAAGGAGGTGGATGGAAAGACTGGCCTAAAGATTTGGTCTTAAAGTGTTTTAAGAAAAAATCTGGAAAATCGTATGGAAGTGTTTATGGCCGGATGAAATGGAACGAACCTTCTCCAACAATGACAACGCATTGTACTGGATTGGGAAATGGTCGTTTTGGTCATCCTTCACAGGATCGGGCTATTACTCTGCGTGAAGCTGCTCTACTTCAGACTTTTCCCATGAATTATAAGTTTTTTGATACATTAGAAAGATTTAATTCTTCAATGATTTGTAGGCAAATAGGAAATGCAGTGCCTCCACAATTAGCCAGAATAATCGCCCAGAGCATTAAGGAACACCTTAAAAATCACCAAATCCCATGATAACAGAAGAAGAAAAAGTAAAGGCCGAAGAGCAAATTCTTGAACAGAAAGAACCAATATCTTATGACACAAGAGAATATCCTGTGGAGGTTTTAATAGATAAATTTCAAAAGGGAGAATTTTATATACCAAATTATCAACGGGAATTTGTTTGGGAAAAGGATATTGAAAAAATGTCAAAGTTCATTGAGTCTGTCATTCTTGATCTGCCAATTCCGTACTTATTTTTTGCTGATAATGATAGTGAAGCCGCGAAACTGGAAATTATTGATGGATCCCAACGCATCAGAACATTGGAATCATTCAAAAGCAATAAATTCACTTTGGAAGGTTTAGATGTTTTGGATTTATTAAATGGCTTTCGTTTTGATGATTTGCCCATAAGCAGACAAAGACGTTTTTTGAGAAAGACTTTACGGTCTATTGAGCTGACAGAAAGAGCATCCGATGATGTAAAAAGAGATTTGTTCGCAAGGATTAACATAAAACCCTACGATTTATTGCCTATGGAAATTAGGAAAGGCATTTATCAAGGGCGATTTTATGATTTTATTAAAAGATGTTCAGAAAATTCAATATTCTCTTCTGTGTGCCCAATCTCAAATGAGCGAAATAAACGTGGTGAATCACAAGAACTTGTATTAAGATATTTTGCCTTTGCCGATAAATATAAATCTTTTGAGCATAGTGTTGAGGATTTTTTGGATGATTACATGAAGGATATGCACGAAAATGGATTTGAATTAGATGTATTGGAAAATCAGTTTAATCTGATGTTGGTATTTGTTCAGCAAAATTTCCGTTTAGGTTTTAGGAAGTCCCAAAAAAGTAATTCTGTTCCCAGGGTTCGGTTTGAGGCTATAGCCGTTGGTGTTACATTGGCTTTACGAGAAAATCCCGCCATCCAATCAATAGATGTAAATAAATGGATTAATTCTATTGAGTTTAAAAATCATACAACTTCAGGATCAGCCAATAATAAATTAAAAGTAATTAGTCGAATTGAATATGTAAAAAACGCTATATTATCATGATTCATATTGTTAAACAAATATTGAGAGAGCGCGAAAACGAGATCGAAACGTATTTTTCATTTTTAAAGATTTTCTTACAAGAAGATAATACAGATAGAGAGTTAAGTAAAATTTTGCGGGCAAATCTTATATTAATGCTTTACAATCTTATTGAATCGACAATTTCAAATGCAATCGAGTGTATTCATAATAGTGTACATGCAAATAATACTTCTTTTGATTCTTTGAATGTTAAATTTAAGAAAATACTAATTAAAAACATCAAGGAATATCAAAACCCACATGACTTTGTAACTCAAATTAATTTTTTAGCCACAGACATCGTAAAGAAAAGCTTTAGCAAAAATAGGATATCAAACGGCAATATTGATAATGAAACTATATCAAAACTAGCTGATAATTATGGATTTAGCAAAAATACTTGCTATACTAAAACAAAAAGTGGAATTTGTTTAAAATCAATTAGGGCCAAAAGAAATGATTTAGCTCATGGAACTTTTTCATTTGTAGAGGTAGGTAAGGATTATTCTTTTGATGATTTAAAATCGATGAAGGACGAAACAATCAATTATATCAATAACATTGTGGAAAATATTGCAATTTATCTTTCTGAAAAAGCTTATATTGTTTGAAATCAAAATACTTACTTTTACAATGTTTAATTCACCAATTCTTCCAATTTAGCACAACAAATTGTGAATCAACTATATATTAAGTGTTTCCATAAGGTATTCCTTCTGACATTTATTTTCCTTCTGTCAATTCAGATTGGCCGTTCCCAGAATATTCAGGAGGTTAAAGTTACCGGAAGTTTTACGAAAGCCCCAATCCGGGAGTTTTTCAGCCTACTTGAAAATAATTATGGCATCCGTTTTTTTTACAAGGACGAATGGGTCAAAGCCACGGAGGTGACCCTAAAATTCACAGATCAACCTTTGGTACAGGTACTTAATCAAGTCTTTAACGGTAAAGATCTGACTTATAAGATCTTTATGAATTACTCTGTGGTTATTTATCCTCCCGGTGCCTATAAACGTGTAGGTGCTGGTTTCGATGGGCCGCAATTATTGGTCATAGGAGACCCGCTTAATCAAGGCCGTTATCCGAAGGCTACAATTCAGGGCAGTATAGTTGATGGCAAAACCGAGGAGCCTTTGACTGGAGCTGTGATCTACAATATAGAAACAGGATTGGCCACTTCTACTGACTCGAAGGGAAAATACAAAATTACGCTACCTACTGGTGACCTTCACCTTCAATTGTCTTTTTTGGGTTACCAGAACCTCAACCAGAACGTGCGGCTGATCGAAAATGGGAATGCAGAATTTGAATTGTTTGAACAAAGCCATCCGATAGCGGAAGTCACAGTAGTTGGCGAAGAATCGAAAGTCTCAAAAGCCCAAATGAGTATGATCAAAATGTCTGCGGTCACTATAAAGGAACTTCCCGTTTTAATGGGTGAAGCCGACTTGATCAAGAGCCTTGTGATGATGCCCGGGGTTCAAAGTACAGGGGAGATGTCGTCTGGCTTTAATGTGAGGGGTGGAAATACCGACCAAAACCTGGTTTTGCTCGATGGTGCACCGGTTTTCAATACGACCCATCTTTTTGGATTTTTTTCGATGATCAACCCAGATGCTGTTAAAAATGTAACCCTTTTAAAAGGTGGGATTCCTGCAACCTTTGGGGAAAGGATCTCATCCGTGATGGATGTCCAGTTAAAGGAAGGTAGTACCGACCATCTTGGCATTTATGGTGGAATTGGAGTGATCAATAGCCGTCTTACCATCGAAGGTCCATTTGCAAAAAACAAAAAAAGCAGTTTCCTGATCGGTGGTAGAAGCACCTACTCAGACTGGATGCTTCGAAAAACAAAGAATACCACCTTTGTTAACAGTGTGGCCCATTTTTACGATATGAACGGAACTGCCAATATCGAATTTGGCCAGAATAACCATTTGAAACTCATGGGATATATGAGTTCAGATGTGTTTAACCTCAATTCCAGCGCATTGTATGAATACAAAAATCTGCTTGGTTCAATGAACTGGAAGTTGAACCTCTCAAAGAAACTAATTTGCGATTTTAACCTGGCATATAGCAAGTATGATTTAAAGATGGATCAGAAGGATGCAAATCAGTCGGTTGAGGACTACACACTGAAATCGAATATCGAGTATGGGACAATGAAATATTCAATGTCATTCTATCCGACAGATCGTCAGCGTATTAACGGAGGTTTTCAGGCAATTGGGTATCGGATCAACCCTGGCGAAGTTTTACCGACCCAAACTATTTCAAATATACTTCACCGAGCTATGAGGAAAGAGCAATCGGCAGAGATATCCCTCTTTGGCGATGACGACTTCGATCTGTCGGATAAAATTGCTTTGAATGTTGGGTTACGTTTCACTAAGTTTATCAATTTCGGGCCGGGCGTAGTTTATGATTATGCACATGGAATTCCCAAAAGCAAAGCCAGCATCATCGATTCGACTGTTTACAATTCGGGCGATATCATTCAATCCTATCAGGGTTTGGAGCCTCGGCTTGCTTTTAAATACAATCTTGAGAATGGAGGATCACTACGTATTAGCTATCAGCGTATCCATCAGTATATTAGTCAAATATCAAATAATGCTGTTATTTCTCCTGCCGATTACTGGAAATCGGCTGCACCAGGCCTGGCTCCATTGATCAATGATCAGGTTGCTTTTGGTTTGTTCAGGAATCTCGACAAGGGGAAATATGAAACTTCGGTAGAAGTATATTACAAAAAGCTGCAAAACATGCTCGAATACAAGAACGGGGCGCAACTTGTGATGAATGACCATATCGAATCCGATCTGTTGATGGCGAGTGGTTACGCCTATGGTTTTGAATTGTTGGCCAAAAAGAATGAGGGTAAGTTGAACGGATGGATCAGTTATACCTTTTCAAGGACCCTTCGGAAAACGGATAACCCATTAAATGACGCGACAATCAATGGTGGGAATTACTATCCTTCGATATACGACAAACCACACGATCTTTCGGCGGTGTTGAATTACAAAATCAGCCGAAGATGGCGCTTTTCGGGGAACTTTGTTTTTATGTCGGGGCGGCCGATTACCTTACCTGAGCAGAAATACGTTTTTGCCGATCATCAGGTGGTGGTTTATTCCGACAGAAATAAATACAGGATGCCAACCTATCATCGCATGGACCTTAGTCTTACGTTCGATCAGAACCTTCGAATAAAACGGTCATGGAAAGGGAGCTGGACCTTCTCGGTTTACAACGTTTACGGGCGCAAGAACCCTTATTCGATATTTTATAGAAAGTTACCTCAGGACAGGGATACCGGGATCACTGGATATTCACTGTTCAAATTGTCCGTTATTGGGATTCCTGTTCCTTCAATCACCTATAATTTCAATTTCTGATGAAAAGAACACTTCTATCTTTAGCTTGTCTGGTCTATCTTTTTACCTCGTGCGAAGAGTTATACAAGGCCGATATTGATTATGCAAATGGTCAACTTGTTGTGGAATCAATGGTTACGAACGAACTTTCGAAAAATTTCGTCCATTTGACTAAAACACGAAATTTTAACGATGAGGTTTCGGTTGTTGGTATATCGGGTGCAACAGTGGAGCTGATAGAGAACAAAACACGAGTAATAAGAACAACGGAGAGCAGGACCGGATATTACACTTTTACAACAGTTCCGGAAAGTGGGAGCAGCTATTATTTACGGATTACTGTTCAGGGCGACCTCTATGAGTCCAGGGAAGTCACAATGCCCCCCATACCAACATTCACTAATTTGAATACAGTTAAAATAACCAAGACAGTTTTCGTGGCCAGTGGCGAAAGTAATCCCCAACCCTTTGAAAAACAATATCGGGAAATTCATGTTGACATACCCGTTACGCCAAATCTCTCCCATTACCGTTTCGATCTCAGGTCAGTCTTTGAATTTTCGTGGGATTCAACATTTATACCACCGTCTGTGACTGGGATACCAACGGGGTACGGGTTTTATTCCTATACCCAAACAGATAAGTTTGTTCTTGCTGGACCACAAAATTTCAGTCAGGCCGGGAGTATCCAGAAATTCCCACTCTTTCAAATATCGTATAATGCTATTGACTATCTTTATTCCGATACCCTTAAACCCAAAGGTTGGATATTGATCGTTGAACAATATGGCACATCAAAAGAGTCGTATGAATATCACGAAAATCTGAACAACCAATTTTCTGCCGTAGGTAGTTTATTCGATCCTGTTCAGAGCCAGGTCAATGGAAACATCATTTGCAAATCTGATCCCAATAAGGTTGTATATGGGTTTTTCGATTTAAACTCTTACCAGCAGTATCGCTACTATTTTGAACTTCCTACTCCACCCATTCCGATGGTGTTCAGGCCAATATTCCGTTACCCGGAAATACCTCCGGGTTTTAAATGGCTTATGAGGACCAATCCCGATCCGCCACGTGCCCAGCCACCGCTTTCTCCACCAGACTGGTGGGAATATTGAGTTGGGTAAAACAAGTATATACTTGTAAATCAAATTATTATTGAATGAAAAGAACTCTATTCATATTGCTGTTTCACTTTATTTTTCTGGCTGGAAATGCTCAGGAAAAGAGCCGCTTCGCACTTTCTACCGACCGCGACCTTTATACAAGTGGTGAATCACTTCTATTTAAGGTTTTTGCCTCCTCAAGCATAAATACAGGCATCGTACATGTTGATCTGATCAATACCAAAGGAAAAATAATTTCAGGAGTTACAAGGAAAATCGTTGATCAAGAAGCGAATGGATTTGTTGATCTACCCGATTCGTTAAGCACCGGAACCTATATTCTTAGCACTTCATTGAAAAACAGTTCTTTAGTAATATTAAAAGAATTATTCATCTGTAACCGTTTTATTGGCATCGCTGACCTGAAGAATACACTACGTTTGAAATCAAAAGGGCAATTGGTTCAAAAACAGTCAGATATGCTTCTAGTCGAGGGTTTGGATAAAACTTATAAAACAAGGGGCAAAGCCAAACCGGAGGTTCATCTGTCCGCTGAGTTGATTGATCAAATCAATGGTAAGCTGTTGATCAGCGTAGTTGAAAGCTGTTCGGGTTTCAGTTCCGGAACGTTTTCCAGACAAACAAATTTTTTAGTTGCAAAAGAATCAGAGAATGAGGGAGTTGTGCTTGAGGGGATTGTCAGGGATTTAAAAACAGGTGAACCCTTTAAAAATGGGATCGTCTATCTTTCTGTGCCTGATACGTTTCCAAGGTTCAAATAT
>JBAXWR010000281.1:0-9555 GCA_037128295.1 Mariniphaga sp. | reverse complement strand
AACCCCTTTCACCACAAACCATTTTCATGCGAAAAGCCTTTGTCGCAATTAGTGACTGAAAATTTAAGACATTAAGAAGCAATGTTTCAATCAATTGCGCCTCGATGATATTTGCTTCTATCCTAAGTATTGGTTCGTTAGGAAAGACTATCTCTCCTTCCCTGACAGAATGTACTGTCCCCTTGAAACTAAAATCCTTCAGATGGTTGAGAAATTCAATACAGAAGCCATTTTTCGAAAGGTAATTCAAATCTGATTCAGAATACCGGAACTTTAAAAGCGAATGAAGAAAATCATCGAGTCCGGCAAAAATAAGGAAACCACCTTCAAATGGGTTTGTCCTGAAAAAATAGTCAAAAACAGACAGGTCGTCCTTCTTACCGGATAAAAAAAAGCCCTGGGCCATCGATAATTCGTAGTAATCTGTATAAAGGCCCAAAGTATCTGAGGTTGATTTTGTCACCATGGTTATTGTTTTATCAAAAAACCCAATATCTTAAATTTCTGTTTAAAATAAAAGTCAATCGTTCAGGAATAAAAAATCCCGGATTTTTCCGGGATTTTTCTGATATAAAATGACACCAAAAGTTTACCGTTCAATTGTCTGTGACCTGTCAGGACCTACCGAGACAATCTTTACCGGGACTTTCATTTTTTCTTCAATGAATTGGATATAACTCATCAGATTGGCAGGAATACCTGAAACATCAGTAACTTCGGTCAAAGGCGATTTCCAGCCAGGGAGACTCTCATAGACAGGTTCGACCTGACCATCAAGCTCATACGGAAATTCATCGGTAAGTTCACCATTAATTTTATATTTTGTGCAGATTTTGATCTCTTCAAAATCATCGAGGACATCAGCTTTCATCATGATCAGCTCGGTAACGCCATCAATCATAATGGCATATTTTAGCGCCACCAGGTCGAGCCAGCCGCAACGGCGTGGACGGCCAGTTGTTGATCCGTACTCATGCCCGATATCCCTCAATTTTTGTCCGGTTTCTTCTGTCAACTCTGTGGGGAAAGGGCCACTTCCAACACGAGTGCAATAAGCCTTGAAGATGCCATATACTTTACCGATTTTATTCGGGGCAATCCCCAACCCGGTACACGCACCCGCAGTAATTGTATTTGAAGAGGTTACAAATGGATAAGAACCAAAATCAATATCGAGCATTGTTCCCTGCGCTCCCTCTGCAATGACAGATTTTCCACTATCAATCAAATTGTTTATAAATACTTCACTGTCAATTAATTGAAAGTTTTTAATCATTTCAATCCCTTCAAACCAAGCGGATTCATATTCAGTAAGGGCTGATTTATAATCGAAATGATAATACTTGGTCAGCAAATCAGTATGTTGCTTGACCCTTGCTGTGTACTTTTCATTGAAATTGGAGAGGATATCACCGACCCTCAAACCGTCCCTTCCAATTTTGTCGCGATAAGCCGGGCCAATCCCCTTAAGCGTAGATCCGATCTTGGCAGCACCTTTGGCAGCTTCTGACGCTGCATCAAGCAGGCGGTGAGTTGGAAGGATCAGGTGGGCTTTTTTAGAAATGAAAAGCGTTTTTTTCAGATCAAATCCCAATTTCAACAACGATTCGATCTCTTTCTTAAATATTGATGGATCGATAACAACGCCATTCCCAATAATATTGATTTTATCGTCCCTGAATATTCCGGAAGGAATTGTATGCAGGACATGTTTAATATTGTTGAATTCAAGGGTATGGCCGGCATTGGGACCTCCCTGAAAACGGGTAATTACATCATAACTTGGAGTCAAAACATCCACAACTTTTCCTTTTCCTTCGTCCCCCCATTGAAGACCAAGCAATACATCTACCTTCATTTGATAATAATTTTAAATTCAGTGCGCAAAAATCGACCAAAGGTATAGAAAACTTTTGAAAACAGGACAAAAAAACCTCCGGCAAGGAGGTTGATTCTATTTAGCATTGTAAATCAATCTGTTGATGTTTTCGGCGGCGAATCATCCATTTCGCCATATAAATAGAGGGAGTGGTGCGAAAGCTTGAAGTTGTGTTTGGCACACGCATCTTCAATGATTTCGCGTATCCGCGGATCATGAAACTCCAGTACCTTGCCATTTCGGATATCAATCAGATGGTCGTGCTGAGTTGATGCAAGTGTTTTCTCAAACTGAGCGATATTCTTTCCAAACTGGTGCTTCACCACAAGTTTGCAATCAAGAAGCAACTCGATTGTATTGTACAAAGTAGCACGGCTTACCCTGTAATTCTTGTTCTTCATCGAAATATAAAGCGTTTCGATGTCGAAATGACCATTCCTTGAGTAAATCTCGTCAAGGATTGCATAACGTTCCGGTGTTTTCCGATGCCCTTTTCGTTCAAGGTATTCGGTAAAAAGAGACTTAACCGTATCTTTATTACTATGTTGACTATTCATACTTAATCTAAGTTAAAATAGACTGTAAAAGTAGAAATATTTTGATTAAAACAACATTTCTAAAAAAAAAAACTATTCCCGATTAAATTTCCTTCCGGTGGACCGAGTCAACACCTTTAATGCCTAAAAGTTTGGTTATCAATGTTTCAAGTAAATCTGTATTGTGAATATAAAGATAAAGGTTTCCTTCAAATAAACCATCATGGGCATCAAGGTTGATTGACCTCATATTGATGCCATATTCGTTTGAGATCACATTAATAATATTGTACGCGATACCTTGCCGATCGAAACCCTTAATAAACAGGTGAGTAAGGTAGGAAAGAACTTTTGATTTGGTCCAGGTTGCTTCAACTATATCATCACCTTGGCTTGACATCATTTTTAGGGCTTGTGAACACGATTTGTTATGGATCATGATCTGACCACCTTCAGTAACAAAACCAACAACGTCATCTCCCGGTATAGGATTACAGCAAGAAGCCAGAATATAACTTCCTTTTTTTTGATTTTCAGTAAGCAGGAAAGGCTTTTTTTTATCAATAACCTGATTTTCTGTTTTTTTATCACCACCAAATGAAAAGGAGAGTTTCCAGAATTTTACAAATTTATTGACCGATTTTTCATGAAGTGTTGTTTCGAGGTCGGAGAGGTTTACAATTCCCATTCCGATTTCTGCATAAAGCTGTTCCTTTGTGTGAAGTCCATAATGGTTGATCAGTTTTTTGAGGGTATTTGAAGCCGGCTTAACTTTTAGTTTTTCAAGTTGTTCGTTAAGTTCTGTCCGTCCGTCTTCGATGTGCTTTTTCTGTTCCTGTTTAAATGAATCCCTGATCTTTGATTTTGCCCTGGCAGTAATCGCACTATCAATCCAGGTTGGTTTTGGAGTTTGTTTGTCAGAGGTAAGGATCTCGACCTGATCCCCACTTTTTAATACATGGCTCATTGGAACCAATAAGTGATTGACTTTTGCCCCCATACAATGGTTGCCAAGTTCTGAGTGGATGTCGTAAGCACAATCAAGCACGGTTGCACCTTTCGGCAACATTTTCATCTCCCCCTTCGGTGTGAAAATGACAATTTCCTGAGAGTAAAGGTTTAATTTAAACTCATCCAGAAAATCAAGTGCATCAGATTCCGGATTCCGAAGCAATTCCCTGATTTTCAATAGCCACCTATCCAGTTCACTTTCATTGGCTCCCTCTTCTTTGTATTTGTAATGGGCTGCAAAACCACGTTCGGCAATTTCATCCATTCGCTCGGTACGTATCTGAACTTCAACCCATTGCCCCTCAGGCCCCATAACAGTTACGTGCAATGCCTCATAACCATTTGCTTTGGGGATTGTAATCCAATCGCGGATACGGTCAGGTTTGGGCGTGTAAATATCTGTAATAAGTGACAGTATATCAAAACATTGCCTTTTTTCTGAGATCCCTTCCTTGGGCTTGAACACAATCCGGATTGCCAGAAGGTCGTAAATTTCGTCGAAAGTGACATTTTTAGACTGCATCTTGTTCCAGATCGAGTAAATCGATTTTGGACGTCCACTAATGTCGAATTCAAAATTTTCTTCACGGAGTTTCTCCTGGATAGGTGCAGAGAAGTCAAAAACCAGATAATTGATCCGTTCCTGTTCACTGCGTAGCTTTAACTCAATTTGTTTGTAGGTTTCAGGGCTCTTGTATTTTAAACTAAGATCTTCAAGTTCCGACTTGATGGCATAAAGGCCAAGCCGATGTGCCAGGGGTGCAAGAATATAAAGTGTTTCGGAAGTTATTTTTAACTGCTTTTGATAGGGCATTGAATCAAGAGTCCGCATATTATGCAGTCTGTCAGCTAGTTTTATCAAAATTACCCTTACGTCGTCTGAAAGCGTAAGCAGCATTTTCCTGAAATTGGAGGCTTGCTTGGAATCAAAAGTACCAGACAATTTGGTCAATCCGTCAACTAAAGATGAGACTTTAGCACCAAACATATTGTGGATATCTTCAAGGGTATATTCGGTATCCTCCACTACATCGTGTAAAATTGCAGCAAGAACAGATTTTGTGCCAAGACCTATTTCGCTGACTACAATCTTTGCAACAGCAATCGGATGAATAATATAGGGCTCTCCCGATTTGCGTCTGATACCCATATGCGCTGCATTGGCAAATTGGAACGCCTTCCGGATTAATTGCTCATGTTCCACGGATAAAGGCCGTGTAAACGATTTCAAAAGATCCTCGAACAAATCTTCAATTTCCCTTTTTTCTATTTCAGTCTGTAGATCCATGTGTTATCAGTGATTCTTACTTATTTTATCTAGCACAATCTCAAAGGTTTCAATCATTGTTCCCCATGAAAACTTCTCCTTTTCACGGATGACATTTCCGGTAAAAACACTATTCCTGTCATTTTGGTAAAAATCAAAAATGGCATCAGCGATGTCCCTGGGTTCAGGTTGAACAACATAACCTACCTTTCCGTGCGGGATTATTTCTCCAAGCCCGCCCACATCTGTTACCAGCATGGGCTTATTGTAATGAAATGCAATTTGGGTAACCCCACTCTGTGTTGCCGACTTATAGGGCTGTACAACCATATCAGCAGCGCCAAAGTAATTGGCCACATCCTGATCCGCAATAAAATCGGTCTTCATAATAATATGGTCAGTAAGGTTATTGTCTTTGATGATCTGCAAATATTTATCCGATGAGGTATAAAATTCCCCGGCAATAATCAGTTTTACAGGAAACTTTCGCAATCTTTCATCGGCAAAAGCTTTAAGCAGCCAGTCCAGTCCCTTATAATCACGGATAAACCCAAAAAACAATAAATACCTGTAATCGGCACTTAAATCAAGGTGCTTAATTGCTTGCTCCCTCTGAACAATTTTCCCGAAATTATCATACAAAGGATGGGGGGTATAGACCATTGGCGCATTTGGGCAGAATTGTTTCAGGTCTTTCAACACAGCTCTTGACATAGTGATAAAACCATCGCAACTTCGTGTAAAATAGTGTGTGAAGAGTTTATCAAACGGATGTTTCTCATGCGGAATGATATTGTCGGCTACGGCGATAATTTTGGTAACATGATTTTTTCTGACAATTCTTGCAATTGTACCCAAACAAGGGGCCATAAAGGGTATCCAATAGCGGAGCAAAAGCACGTCTGGTTTAAGGTTGCGGATTTCACGACCAACAGAAATCCAGTTGAATGGGTTGACCGAATTGACTTTTATACGGATGTCCAATCCATCCGGAGCTGG
The DNA here is from genome assembly GCA_037128295.1 of Mariniphaga sp. GTDB lineage: Bacteria > Bacteroidota > Bacteroidia > Bacteroidales > Prolixibacteraceae > JAAFHB01. Next base: position 3,863 of record JBAXWR010000281.1, on the reverse strand, counting down.
TTGATCCGAAAGCTGTGTCTTGCCCGGAAACAGGAATGAAGGATATTGAAGCGAAAAAGTATAAATTGTAACCTGATCGCCCACATCAATGAATGCGCGTGTAAGTCGCTCATTGAATGTCGAAATCCCTCCGCTGCGAAAGGGCCATGTTGTACCAAGTAGGATAATTCTCTTTTTCAAGTTTGTCCGATTTTAAGGCAAAGGTAAAATATATTACTAAAAAAATCACATTTCTTCCTGTCTAATCCATTATCTTTGCGCCCTGTTAATCAGAATTAAACAATGGAAGAGCGACCCTTAATCTTAATTACCAACGACGATGGCGTTTATGCAGAAGGTTTGAACGAACTGATTGAGGTGATCCGTCTTTTTGGTGATATCGTAGTTGTTGCACCAGATAGTCCGCGTTCAGGCATGTCTCATGCAATTACAGTCGATCATCCTTTAAGGGTGACCAGACTTCAGGAAGAACAAGGTCTTTTGATCTATTCTTGCACAGGTACTCCTGTAGATTGTATTAAACTGTCATGTAATCAACTACTTGGACGACTTCCTGATTTTATTATCTCCGGGATCAACCATGGGGCGAATACGTCAGTATCCGTACTTTACTCCGGAACAATGGGTGCTGCCCTTGAAGGATGTATTCATGGTGTGCCCTCTATCGGGTTCTCGTTAAATGATTATGATCCGGAGGCCGATTTTTCACGTTCAAAGATGGTGGTTGCCCGGATTTTTCAAAAAGTAGCAGAACACGGTCTTCCTGAAGGTGTTTGTTTGAACGTTAACATCCCAAAAGGTGAGGTCAAAGGGATTAACTTATGTCGCCAGACAAGGGGCAAATGGGTGGAGGAGTTTGAAAAAAGGACCGATCCACATGGCCGTGAATATTACTGGCTCAAAGGATATTTCAATAATGCCGAAGCTGATTCACGTGATACAGATGATTTCGCCCTGCTCAATGGCTTTGTTTCGGTTGTACCGGTTAGTACAGACCTTACAGCTTATCCGGCATTTCAGGTCATGCACAAATGGAAATTTTAAAATAATGGATTACAACGATAAGACCCTGTTTTTAAATAAGATGCAACAAGGTATCCTGATTGGATTCATCTTTCCGATAATCTTCTTTATTCTTTATTACCTTGTCCGTTTTGGTACTTTAGACTTTGCAGATTACCTTAAATACCTGTTCGAATCGAAAAAATTGGTTAGTGTGTTAAGCCTTTCCGTTTTGCCCAATCTGCTCCCTTTCCTGCTTTTAATGAACAGTAACCGATATAGTTCAGGAAGAGGTGTTCTAGCAGCTACAATTATGCTTGGAGTAGCTGTTTTCATTCTTAAATTGTTTTAATTTTTGAATCCTTTCAACCTTTAAGATCAAATGAAACGAGCCATGGGAGCCAATCACACACTGAAGCATGATTATCTCATGGCGAGTTCCATGTGGCCGCTAAAAAACAAATTATAAACACATGAAATACTTTATTATTGCAGGTGAAGCTTCGGGTGACTTACATGCTTCGCACCTGATGCACGAGTTGAAAAAGTTCGACAATGAAGCCTCTTTTACTTTTTTTGGTGGGGACCTGATGGTCGCGGAGGGTGGGACCCTTTTGAAACACTATCGCGAAATGGCATTTATGGGACTTGTCCCTGTTTTTTTAAACCTGCACAAAATCAAACGAAATTTTACATTGGCAGAACAAAAATTGCTTGAGTTCAAGCCTGATGTTTTAATTTTGGTAGATTATCCGGGGTTTAACCTTAGGATGGCTGAATTTGCAAAAGCCAACGGAATTAAAGTTTATTATTACATCTCGCCAAAAATATGGGCTTGGAAAAAGAGGCGTGTACATAAAATAAAAAGGTTTATAGATGAGTTGTTTACGATTTTTCCTTTTGAATCGGAATTTTATAGTCGATATGATTACAAGGTCCGGTACGTAGGCAATCCGACGATCGACGAGCTTGCACGTCGCCCAAACCAGGAACAAACTTTCGATGAATTTGTGTATAAGAACAAATTATCTCAAAAACCAATTATTGCTTTGTTAGCCGGAAGCCGAAAGCAAGAAATTGAGCGGATTTTACCCATTTTATCTTTAGTTTCTTTGCAATATTCACAATATCAGTTCGTTATTGCTGGTGCGCCATCTCAGGACCAACAGATATACAACAAGGTCTTGGGCAATATAAAGATTCCTGTAGTTTTTGATCAGACCTATGATCTTTTAAAACAATCAACAGCAGCCTTGGTTGCATCGGGGACAGCCACACTCGAAACGGCTTTTCTCAATATTCCACAGGTCGTTTGCTACAAGGTTGAATTGGGAATAGTCGGGGTCTTTTTCAAGAAATATGTCGTTAAGATACCTTTTATCTCTTTGGTTAACCTGATCGGTGGGCGCGAAATTGTGAAGGAACTCTTCCAGTTTGATTGTACGGTCGATAAAGTCAGTTTTGAATTGGACAAAATACTTAACAACAAGGCCAATCGTGAGGCAATGTTGGCAGGTTATTCCGAAGTGATGGAAAAACTCGGTGGACAGGGATGTGCAGAACGTGCTGCCGACTTAATGGTGACGTTATTGAGAAGTTAAAAAGTAAATTCATGTACAGTTTATTTAAAAAAGAGATCACCCAGTTTTTTGGCTCAATTACAGGCACCCTGGTTTCTTTTGTATTTTTATTGTTGACCGGACTTTTTTTATGGGTTTTCACCGGCAACTACAATATCCCCGAAAGTGGTTATGCAACCCTGGATGGACTTTTTGAAATTGCCCCCTGGATTTATTTGTTCCTGATACCTGCCGTTACCATGCGCATGTTTGCCGATGAGAAACGAAGCGGTACCATGGAAACTCTCCTTACCCGCCCAATCACAGAACTTAATTTAATACTTTCTAAGTTTTTTGCAGCATTGGTCGTTGTTTTATTCACAATAATACCAACCCTCATCTACTTTCTTGCTGTTTACCTTCTGGGAAACCCTGTGGGATCTATCGATACCGGTGCCACATGGGGAAGTTATACCGGGCTTTTCTTCCTCGCGGGAATCTACCTTTCCATTGGTTTACTTACATCTTCAGTTACTGATAACCAGATTATTGCCTTTATTATTTCGGTTTTCCTTTGTTTCTTTTGGTATTCAGGATTTGATTTTGTTGCGAAGTTGCCATTTCCCTCCAATATTTCCGCTCTTATCACCTCCATTGGGATCAGCTCTCATTATGAATCGGTTAGCCGTGGCGTTCTCGACAGCCGCGATTTGCTCTATTTTTTATTCATGTCCGGTTTCTTTATCCTGCTAACAAGAATTGTTCTGGAGTGGAAACGAAGGCCTTTAAAACGTTCGGTAAAACACTTATTTATTTATCTGTCTATAATAGTGATAGTTGCAGCCTTTTCTGAAAATATTTTTTTCAGGTTGGATTTTACGACTGAAAAACGATATACCCTTTCTTCCCAATCGCTTAAATTGATCAAAAAAGTTCACGCACCTATCAGTGCTGAAATTTTGCTTGCCGGCGATCTTCCTCCCGGTCTGATTAAGTTACAAAAGGCCACCATTGAGAAATTGCGTGATCTGAAAACCTATTGTGACCAACCATTTAAGATTTATACCACTGATCCTTATGATGTAATTCCACCCGGAATTGATAGGAAAAAGTACATTGAGAACATTATATCTTCCGGTATTATGCCGATAAACCTTCGTATCAATACCGAAAGAGGAGTTAGCACAAAAACCGTTTTCCCGACATTGATTTTGCGTTCTGGCAACAATGAGCTGGTTATTAACTTATTGAAAAATGATCCCACCCTACGGGATGAAGAAAACCTGATACGCTCGGTTGAGC
>JBAXWR010000280.1:0-9596 GCA_037128295.1 Mariniphaga sp. | reverse complement strand
TGCAAAGTATTACCATTTACAGTGGCGGTGTACTTACCATCCCATCAGGAAAGGCCCTTACCGTGAATGGTGCGCTCACCAATAATGCTGGAAACACCGGTTTGGTGATTAAATCCACCGATTCAGGTACAGGTTCTTTAAAGGTTTTGGGAAGTGTTTCAGGATCGGCAACCGTCCAGCAATGGGTAGCACCAGACGCATGGCATCTGATCTCATCACCGGTTGCCACAGAGCCAGTTATAGATTTTTTAAACGACAACAAGGATATCGCCATCGCCTCTAACACCAAAGACAGCCCTTCCTATACGTTTGCGATGCGGGATTATAACCTTGCCGGAACCGGTTGGACTGACTATTTTACCGGGGCGAAGCCTAACACCGACCTGTTTGGAACTGGTAAGGGCTATCTGGTGCTTACCAGGATACCTGTCGTTGTGCCACTTGAATTCAAAGGGGACTTAAACACCTTGCCGGTCAACACTGTAGCAGTAAAAACCGGATGGAACCTTGTTGGCAACCCGTTTACTTCGGCAATCAGCATCAATGCTGCGGCAGGTACAGCTTCCGGCGGGACCAACTTTATTGATACAAACACAGCCGCATTGACTGGAAGTTATGCGGCAATTTATGTATGGGACGAGACAGCAATACCAAAAGAATATCAGGTAGTCAACCATACCTACAATGGTAGTGCTGCCTTCTACGCCCAGGTTGGCTAGGGGTTCTTTGTTAAATCTACAGTTGACGGTAATTTGAACTTTGGATCTTCCATGCAGGTTCACCAGGGGACTGCCCCATTTAAAGGAGCTACGGCCCCAACTCCTCAGATTAAGCTGATTGCCGGAAGTACTATTGGAAGCATGGCAACGGTCATCAAATTTATTGAAGGGACAACGGCTGGTCTGGATTTTGGTTATGATGCAGGTGTATTTAAAGCCGAACCAACATTCTCGGTTTACACGAAACTCGTCGAAGACAATGGGGACGAGTTCCAGTTGCAGTGCCTCCCACCATCCGGTTACGACAAACTGGTTATCCCGGTAGGAATCGACTCAAAAGCCGGAGGCGAAATTGTCCTAAGTGTCCAAACCGTCCAATTGGACCCAAGTTGCAAAGTAATCCTCGAAGATAAGCTAACTAACACATTCACAGATCTTTCCAAAGACAGCTACAAAGCTACGGTTGCGGCCAATACTGCCGGCACAGGAAGGTTCTACCTGCACACAGGAGATATTGTGAGTGGCCTCGAAGATCAGGTGCAGCCAGAGAAGATAACTGCCTATGCGAAAGGGAATAAAGAGATCCGTGTGATTGGCGAAGTTGGAAACGGTGCGGTTGCTACGTTGTACAATGGTTTGGGCAAGGTGGTACACACAAAGAAATTGGGTGCCGGAAGCTTAAATATCATCGGCCTCCCGTACCTAAATAGCGGACTTTATTTGCTAAACATCGATGATAAAGGCACGACCCAAACAATTAAGGTGATGGTGAGGAAGTGATGCTTTGACTACACTTCATTACCCACAAAACAATGATAGCCTGACTTGAAGTCAGGCTATCATTGTTTTACAAGATAAATGAAATTTAAAAAGATTAACCAAACAATAACATCCTTGAAAGTCAAAAGGTCTGCTGAAAAAATTTAATCCTATTTGATTTCAGAATAGGATAGCTATCTTTGGACAACCAAGTGCAAGAAATATGGGAACAACCAATAAAAATTCTTTTATCAATCACATAACATGAAGAAATATAATCTATTATGCAAAATTTCGATTGGATTGATCTTTTTCCTGGGAGCACTCTCCGCATCCGCTTCTTCATGGATCCGTGTCAACCAACTTGGATATCTGCCTCAATCAGTGAAAGTTGCCGTTTATATTTCTGATCAGGATACTCCAGTGACACTTTTTCAACTCGTTGATGCTATTTCCGGTAAGGTAGTTTTTGAAGGAAAACCGTTGGAATACAGCGGTGAGAAATGGGGAATGAAATCGGCTGCAAGGCTGAATTTTACACAACTGTCAAATGCAGGGCGCTATTTCCTGAAAATAGGTGCGGTTCAATCACCGGAATTTGCCATTTCACCAGATGTTTACAAAGGCACTGCCGATTATACCTTGAACTATATGCGCCAACAACGTTGCGGGTACAATCCCTACTTGAAAGATTCCTGTCATACCCACGACGGTTTTATCGTTGACCATCCCACAAAATCGGGTCAGATTATCGATGTCAAAGGCGGGTGGCACGATGCAAGCGATTACCTTCAATATGTAACGACCTCAGCAAATGCAGTTTACCAAATGCTGTTTGCCTATTCCCAAAATCCGGAAATCTTTTGTGACCAATTCAATGCCTCCGGTCTGCCTGGCAGTGACGGAATGCCGGATATCCTCAACGAAATCAGATGGGGTTTGGATTGGTTGATGAAAATGAACCCCGACAGTGGCGAAATGTACAACCAGATTGCTGACGACCGCGACCATGTTGGACTCCGTTTGCCAACAAATGATCCTGCCTCCTATGGAAATGATCCATACCGTCCGGTTTACTTTGTGACAGGTAAGGTTCAGGGTATTTCAAAATACAAAAACCGTTCAACTGGGGTCTCTTCAACGGCAGGAAAGTACAGTTCCGCTTTTGCTTTGGCCGCCCGTGTCCTGCAAAAATCAAACCCTGACTTAAGCAAGCTATTGACCATCAAAGCAAAAGAAGCTTATAAGTTTGGGTTAACTGATCTTGGGGTTGCCCAGACCACCAGTGTCGTTTCTCCTTATTTTTATGAAGAGGATAATTATGTGGACGATCTGGAACTTGCTGCGATAGAGTTATTTAAACTTACAGGGGATGACTATTTCGAGAAACAGGCCACTTACTGGGGACAATTGGAACAGGTTACCCCTTGGATGGAGTTGGGCAGAGCACGCCATTACCAATACTATCCGTTCGTAAACATGGGTCATGCAAACCAGGCTAACATGAAAATTCAGGCATCAAAAACCTTCTCAGGATTTATGCACGTTGGCTTGAAAGCAATTTTCGACAGGGGCAAAACCGATCCTTTCCTGAACGGGATTCCTTACATCTGGTGTTCGAATAACCTCACAGTCGGGGCAATCACACAGGCTAAACTTTATTTTGAAGCCACTTCCGATTCAACCTATATTGAAATGGAAGCTGCCCTGCGCGATTGGCTTTTTGGTTGTAATCCATGGGGAACGAGCATGATCTGCGGATTACCGGCCAATGGCGATTATCCCCAAATACCCCATTCTTCGCTTACATTTCTAAAAGGCGAGCCAACTTGGGGAGGATTGGTTGACGGCCCGGTATATAAGACGATCTATAACGGGTTGATTGGTATTAAATTAATGAAAGAGGACAGCTACCTCCCTTTTCAGAATGGGATAGCTGTTTACCACGATGATATGGGTGATTATAGTTCAAACGAACCTACTATGGACGGAACAGCAAGTCTGACTTATTATCTTTCATCGCTTGAAAAAGAGGGAATCAGGCAGGTTAAAATGGCTAAAAGTGAAAAAGATGTGACGGGTACGATTGTTAGGATGAATACTGACCTTAAAACGGTCTATCTCATTTTTTCGGCGGATGAATTTGGGGAAGGGGCAGAAAAGATTTTGGATGTTCTCGCCAGGAAGAAGATCAAAGGGTCGTTTTTCCTGACCGGGAATTTCCTGAGAAACCCAAAATTTGAACCTGCAATAAAACGAATGGTTGCCGGTAATCATTATGTGGGTCCACATTCTGATCGGCACTTATTGTACGCAACATGGGAAAAGCGTGATTCATTGTTGGTTACAAGTAAGCAATTCGATGATGATCTTACGGCTAACCTAAAGGAACTCAATAAATTTGGAGTAACACCTGAGATTGTTAGGTATTTCTTGCCACCTTATGAGTGGTGTAACCGAAATATCGTGAATTGGACTGCCGAACGGAAAATTCAGATGGTCAATTTCACACCTGGGGTAGGAACGAATGCCGATTATACAACTCCCGATTTGAAGAATTACAGGTCATCCAAACAACTGATGGACAGATTAATACAATTTGAATCTACAAATCCCAACCATTTGAATGGTGCCATTGTCCTGGTTCATCTCGGTACACATCCCGATCGGACGGATAAATTCTATAATTCATTGGATCAGATCATTGACAAATTATCAAAAAAAGGGTATTTATTTAAGGCGTTACCTTAAATAAGCAACGAAAATCATAAGTATTTAAATTGATATATGACATCCATAATTTTCCTTGCAACTGTAATAGCAATATTCTATTATTTTATAAAACTGACAATCAAAATTATAAAACAGAAGCAAATCTTTGCTGAACTTCGTATTTTAACAATTATTATTTCAATCTATTCAATTATCTGGTGCTTTTCCTATTTGTTAAGTGGCGACAAAATGGTTTCTTTGGGGACAGATATTTGCTTTGATGATTGGTGTGCAACAATAACAAATACTGAACGGTCTGAAGCTTTAGGATTTGGTGACCAGGTAATAAAACCACAAGGGCAATTTATAATATTATCAGTTACGATGTCCAACCATGCGCGGCGAATTGCCCAAAGACCATCTGAACCAAGGATTCATCTGATCGATGAGGCTGGAAAATCATGGTCATTTTCCAAGGAGGGTCAGCAGGCATTGGAAAGACATTTGGGAAGCCAAATAGCACTTGACAGTAAGCTTGCATTGCATCAATCATTGCAAACCTTATTGGTTTTTGATGTTCCAAAGTCTTCGGAAAATTTAAGAGCCATTATAGAAGAAGGACCCTGGATCACCAAATTGTTGTTCAAAGAAGATAGAAAAGTATTCAAGATATTAAATAACAATGACTTATGACTGAATTTAATCCATTGAAAAAAGAGCGAAACCCATGGGCCTGGGTGCCGAGTCTGTATTTCTACCAGGGTATCCCTTACAGCATTGTGATGATCACCTCCGGGCTGATCTACAAAACCATGGGAGTTTCGATTGCAGCTTTCGCCTTCTGGACAAGCCTGCTTTACCTTCCATGGACCATTAAACCATTGTGGAGTCCCTATATTGACGTGGTTTCGACCAAAAGAAACTGGATCTTATGGACACAATTGTTGCTCGGATGTGCCTTCATTGCAGTAGGTTTTGCGATGCAGCTTCCATTTTATTTCCCGGCTTCGATAGCCATTTTCGGGATCATTGCCATCTCCTCCGCAAGTCACGATATCGCTGCCGATGGTTTTTATATGCTTTCGCTCGACCAGCACAAACAAGCCTTTTTTGTAGGGATCAGAAGTACATTTTACCGTTTTGCAATGCTGACTGCTTTGGGATTGCTGCCCTTGATAGCCGGGTTGATCCAGGAGAATACAGGTCTTGAGCCTGTTTCGTTTGAGGCGAACGCAGTTCCTGCTTCACAGTTTAAAGCTGCTGAACTCTCTGGTTTTCAGATTACAAAACAAGAAGGAATCCCTAAGCTCCTAATCTATCCTGAAAAAGTACAAATCCCTGTTTTCGAGAAAGGTGTTTCCAATCTCGATTCAACCGTGATCTATATTGCCCTTTCTGCACCTCCTGTCGCCGGCGAAACCATCGTGGTCAATCTGGGGCGCAAATCTGGAAGCAAAGACATCGACCTCCCAAAAACCCATACGGGACGGTTTGAGTTCACAGCCGAAAACTGGAATAAACCAATTGCTGCTACCCTCCGTGTCGATCACAACCTGACTTCTGCAACCAGTTCGCAATTCAAAGCAACTGCCGGAAACATCGCTTTCAGTTGGACAGTCTCCTTAGGGGCACTGGGTCTTGTCCTTCTGCTATTGGCAGTCTATCATCGGATTATGCTTCCACGGCCGTTCGACACAAAAGAGAAAACAGTTGTTGACCTGAAAGTTTATGGAGAGGTATTTGTTTCCTTCTTCTCAAAACCCGGGATCATTCCAGCCCTGATTTTCTTTCTATTGTACCGGCTGGGTGAGGCGCAGCTTGTAAAGGTTGCAACCCCTTTCCTTGTCGATTCGCGCAACAGCGGTGGAATTGGCTTAACATCGGCACAATATGGGATTGCTTATGGGACATTGGGCATGATATGCCTTACAATTGGTGGAATTCTTGGTGGAGTTGTCGCATCAAAATATGGCTTGAAAAAAATGATCTGGGTGATGGCTTTAGCAATGAATATCCCCATCAGTGTTTACATATATCTCTCAACATTTCAGCCTTTACCAGGTGACATTACAATTTATGTCGCTATTGCGACAGAACAGATGGGTTATGGCTTTGGGTTCACAGCCTATATGTTGTATATGCTCTCGTTTGTCGGGGAAAGCAAATTTAAAACTGCCGAGTTTGCCATCGGTACTTCCCTGATGGCTTTAGGTATGATGATCCCCGGTATGGTCTCTGGTTATATGAAGGAGATGCTTGGCTATCAGCATTTCTTTATCTATGTGATCATTTGCGCTATTCCAGGTTTGATCGCAATTAAATTCCTGAAAATAGACCCGATGTTTGGAATCAAGAAGAAAGAGGCGTGAGGGCATGGGGAGGATAACGAAATTGGAAATTAGAAATTGGAAATTGGAAATTAGAAATTGGAAAACGGAAAACGGAAATTAGAAATTGGGTCAGGTTTTGGAGGAGGAATAATGTTCCGGCACGAACCGCCAGTTGCTAGTAGCTAGTTGCCAGTTGCCATCCGCCAGTTGCCAGCCGCCAGTGAATATAAATGTTCAATAAAATGATAATGAAAAGAATCTTAGGAGTATTAGTGATATTATTTTTGGCAATCAACCTGTTTGCTGCAAAATACCCTAAACGGGAGATGCGTGCAGTATGGATTGCTACAGTTGCGAACATCGACTGGCCATCGAATGCAAACCTGACTGTTGAACAGCAACAAAAGGAATTTGTCGAATTGCTTGATCTGAGCAAGGAGTACCACATGAACACAGTGGTATTTCAGATCAGGCCAGCGGCTGATGCTTTTTATGCTTCAAAATATGAACCCTGGTCGCAGTGGCTGACAGGCAAACAAGGCAAAAAGCCTGATCCTTATTACGATCCGCTTACTTTTGCAAGCACCGAATGTCGCAAACGTGGCCTGGATCTCCATGTCTGGATCAATCCTTACCGTGCTGTCACTGATGTCAATAACAACCAGACGGCCAAGGATCATATTTCCAATATCCACCCTGACTGGTTTATTACTTACGGAAAAACAAAATATTTCGATCCGGCCCTTCCTGCTACCCGTGATTTTGTAGCATCTGTAGTAAGCGACATCGTGAGAAGGTACGATATTGATGCCATTCATATGGACGACTATTTTTATCCCTACCGGATTGCCGGATCCGAATTTCCTGATGACCTGTCTTTCCAAACCTATCATGGCAGTTTCAATCCCAATCAGAAAGATGATTGGCGGAGAAACAATGTAGATCTGATTATCAAACAGATACACGATAGCATCAGGAGCATTAAACCATGGGTGGAATTTGGGATTTCCCCTTTTGGGGTGTGGCGGAATATAGCAAAGGATCCGGCGGGCTCGAAAACCCAGGCCGGACAGACCAATTACGACGACCTTTTTGCAGATGTACTCAAGTGGCAAAAAGAAGAATGGATTGACTATGTGACTCCCCAGATCTATTGGGAAAGAGGGAAGAAAGTTGCTGATTATACAATTTTAGCCAATTGGTGGAGCAAGAATTCTTTTGGCACACAGCTCTATATCGGTCAGGCACCCTACCGGATTGACCCGGCATCAAAAGATAAACCATGGCAGACTGCCGACGAAATAGTATCGCAAATCAAACTGAACCGGAAATACCCCGAAATTTCAGGAAGTATGTTTTTCAGTGCCAAATTTATGCGTAAAAATCCTTTGGAACTTCATGAAAAATTACTGAAAAAAAACTACCGTTATCCTGCCCTTACACCATCAAATCAAAGGATAAACCCTGTTCCTCCTCAGCAACCTATTAATACACAAATAAATACATCAGATGGGCAATTCGTTCTTTCTTGGGAGAAAGGTACAGATACCAAATCGTTTGTCATTTATCAGTTTAAAAAGCATCAAAAGGTCAATATTAAGAACCCAGAATATATATTTTTGACAACATCCAATAATTCAATCACTTATAATATCGGCCAGGGAACAGATCCCACGAAATTCAAATATGTGGTAACTTCCATTGGTAAGACAAATCTAGAAAGTGAGCCGGTTGGTTTTGAGATGAAGGATTAGGCAAGTCTTTTTTACTTTTCAAATGATTTTTAAAGTGGAGTGTTAAAATATGTTATACAACATGTTTTAACACTCCACAAACTTAAATAAATGATATATAGACACTTATAAATATTGTGCAATCGATTGCAATATCATTAATTCTTAAGTTTTATTTTTTAGATTTGCTCAATAACTGAGGAGTTTAAGACTCTTTTTGTAATATCTTGATAATCAATTATATAATTTCACTTTAATCAGTGAATAGAAAATTAGTTTTAACGTAAATTAACTAAATGGACATGTATGAAAAATGAAGCATTGCGCAATTTTTTCCTGAAAAGGCTTCAAAGCCTTTTTGCAACGTTTTTTTTAGTTGGTATTCTCTCCCTCTTCCAACTAAGTGCTTCGGCACAGCAAAAAACAATTACAGGTACCGTCACCGGCGATGATAAAGCGTCGATACCAGGTGCTTCAATTGTCGTAAAAGGGACAACCATCGGAACTGTCACCGATTTCAATGGTAAATTTACATTGGTAATACCAACAACGGCCAAAGCACTTATCGTGAGTTTTGTGGGACTTGCACCTCAGGAAGTTCCCATTGGTAATGGTAATGTTTACAATGTAATGTTGACAGAAAACAAAATTAAGATCGATGAGGTAGTGGTAGTTGGTTATGGAGCTCAGAAGAAAGAGAGTGTCGTAGGTTCCATCGCACAACTTTCGAACGAGAAACTGAAACAAACCGGAAACGTTACCGACCTCAGGCAAGCCCTTGAAGGGCAGATCCCAGGGGTTGTCGCACTCACAACTTCAGGTGAACCGGGAGGTATCCTTACCGGAGAAAGTGCCACAAATATCTTTATTCGTGGACAAAACACCTGGAATGGTGGTCAACCGTTGGTTTTGGTAGATGGTGTTGAGCGTAGCATGAACAACATCGACGTAAACGAGGTTGCCAGTATGTCTGTTTTAAAGGATGCTTCAGCAACAGCGGTTTTTGGGGTGAAAGGTGCAAACGGTGTTATCCTGATCACGACCAAACGTGGAACAGAGGGGAAAACGACCCTGAACTTCAGTTATAACTCCACAGCTTCAATGCTTTCAAAACAGCCTGAGAAATTGGATTCCTATGCTGCTATGATGGCAAAAAACGAAATCATTGAGCGGGAAGGCGTTCTGAACCAACCATCATGGGGTGCCTATGTCCCATATGATATCGTGCAGCGCTACAGATTACCTCAAACTGCGGAGTATGCGCAGATTTATCCGAATGTTGATTGGCAAGATGCAATGTTCAAAAAGATGGGTTTTGCCCATCGGTTAACGTTGAATGCCCA
>JBAXWR010000028.1:0-42713 GCA_037128295.1 Mariniphaga sp. | reverse complement strand
TGGCTTGACTTATTCTTGTAAATTGCACTCACATCCTGCACAGAACCTACAACTGCCAGCAACATTTTGATCACATCGTTGCCATCGGAGATACCCCTGTTGGCGCAGATATCGGCATTGATATTGCCATACAACAATCCGGCAAAACGGAGGCTCAACTGGTAATCTTTTTGATGGGTCAGGTCGAAAGGATAGAAGAACTCTTCAGTTTCGGTATTGATCTCAGGTTGAAAGAAACGGTTGAACAGGACAAAGCTGTTGGCTCCCACCTTATCCATCTGCGAAATCAGGTTGAGTGGGTTGGCATAAAACGGGCTTAATTTCACGCTTACCGGAATCTTTACAGCAGCCCTTAATCTTGTAAGGATGCGGATTTGACGCTCTTCAATCTCAGTTCCGTTAATCTCATCATTCACAGGGACATCATAAAAATTGATTTCCAATCCTGCAACACCGGTTTTTTCGAGGGCGATGGCATAATCTTCCCAAGATTCTTCGTAAGTGGCATTTAAGCTTGCAAATACAGGGATGCTTACTTTGGAAATCAGCTTTTCCAGTTTAAACAAATGCTCCCTTGCACCGCCATGCTTCACTTCGGGAAATAGATGAGTCATCTCGGCGTTGCGATGGTCGTACTCCCCAAGCTGGTCCTGCAATTGGATTTGTTCAAGATGGATCTGCTCCTCAAACAACGAACGGTAAATAATTGCCGAAATGCCGGCACGTTCCAGTTTCTGAATCGCCGCAATATCTTCAACCAGGCTGCAAGCGCCTAAAATAATGGGGTTTTTCAATTCGACGCCCATATAAGTAGTCTTTAAATCTGCCATAATATTAAAGTTTTGAAAGTTTTTTGTTAATATAACAAATGCAAATCAATAATCGTTCAAAGCATTTGGAAATAATTTTACGATCTTTTGACTTTATAATGGCGCAAAGTTGGACAAAAAGTGGCTCATATCCAATAATAGTAGCATCTTTGTAATAATGTTTATCGTTTGGATGTGCATTAAATTTATAAGAATAATAAAAAACAACGTTTAATGACCGAAAAACATCTGTTGTTTGTGTGTCTTGGCAATATTTGCCGTTCGCCTTCTGCCGAGGCAGTGATGAAACATAAAATTGAAAAGGAAGGGTTGGGGAATCTGATCAAATGCGACTCTGCCGGTATCATTGGGATTCATGCCGGTGAACCTGCAGATGCAAGGATGCGGCGACATGCGACCCGAAGGGGTTACCAATTGACGAGCATTTCACGTCAGGTGAAGCGTGTTGTTGATTTTGACCACTTTGATATGATCATTGGTATGGACGATCAGAACATTTCCGACTTAAAAAAATTGGCCCGCAACGAAACTGATAAGAAGAAGATTTACCGAATGACCGATTTTTGTACCCAGTTCGACTATGATACCGTTCCTGACCCTTACTATGGTGGTGATGCAGGTTTTGAACTTGTCCTTGATTTACTGGAAGATGCGTGTGAGGGGCTGATCGGGCATCTGACGGGAGAGCGAAAGGGAGACTTGGAGAGGGAGTGAAAGGGAGAACCGAGACCGGAAAATGGAGACCGGAAAATGAAAGAATGAAGGAATGAAAGAATTAAGGAATGAAAGAATTAAAGAATGAAGGAATTAAAGAATTTGGATGGACAGGTTAGAAATCGGCATTGCATTGAAATGAATAGGATTTAATCTGTTGATTGTGAGTACAATAATAAACTTAATTTTCAAAGTAAACTGATTTTCGGAAATATAAATTGGATTGAACAACGGTCAAAAGCACCAGAGGTGCGAAATATTGGTAGAAAACGATACATCAGCGAATACGGCGGCGCAATCAGGAAGATGTTGATTGATCAAATGTTCGATGCGCCGCAATAAAACGTATATTATTGAAAATGAAAACATTAATTAAAATATGCCAAATGAAAAATAAATTATTGGTAATCACTTGTTGCATGCTCCTGATCCTTTCGGGTTGCAGTGTTGAAAAAAAACTGAACAAGAGTTACAAAGGTAAATCGCAGCAGGAGTTATTGCTCGGAATGGGAAGGCCAACACGTATAGAAACAACCTCCGGCGGTCGATCTATACATATTTATGAGAAAAGTAAATTTTTAAAACCTGCACCCATCAACACAGGGGCATTTCAGTATGACAAATTTGAAAGTCCGAAATCGATTAAAACAGAAATCGTTAGGTTTTACCTGAATGCCTCGGGTGTGGTTGAGGAGGTGAAAATGGAGGTGACCTACGCCCGTTAGGAAACCTTTTTATTAAAAATAAGAATTGCCGGTTGTCTGATTTGAATTTTTTATATATTTGCAACCGCGAAAAGCAATCTGCCCAGATGGTGAAATTGGTAGACACGCCAGCTTGAGGGGCTGGTTCCGGTTACGGTGTGCAAGTTCGAGTCTTGTTCTGGGCACCGCAAAAACAACGAAGAAACCCGCTGATATTCAGCGGGTTTCTTTATTTTAAGGATTTTGATGGTAAGAAACTGTTTCAGACAGAAAGTTGGAGACTGTATATCGTTTTATTTACGCCCTAAACTTTGCGTGTAATTTCAAAAATTGAATGTTTTTTATTGATTCCATATTTTACTTTCCGTCGTAACACATTAAGGATCCAACCAAAGTCAATAAAATCAATTAACTATTAAAACAATTGATATAAAAAGATTGTTACACCATTTTGTAATTGTATAAATATCTACTAATATTGTAACAAATTCAGAACACTATGACACCAGATAATTTTATTGGCAGAAATATTAAGGCATACCGGGATATCAATGGATTCTCACAGGACACAGTCGCTAACTTTCTAGGTGTAAAAAGAGAAATGATGAGTTATTATGAAAATGGTTCGCGTGAAATTCCATTTGAAGTGCTTACCCGTTTAAGCGACTTGTATGGAGTTGAACTGTCTGATTTCTATGAAGAGGATGAAAGACTTGTAAAAGAAAATGTTGCATGTGCTTTCAGGACGGATGGACTTGACAAAGCCGATCTGGAAGCGATTGCTGATTTTAAGGCTTTAGTTAAAAATTACCTGAAAATGAACCATCTACTTGCTACGGTATGAGTGTAATTCTTCAAAAAAAGGCCAATCAATTCAGGGAAAGAAACGGTATCAGCGGAGGTGAAGCGATCCACCTTAAGAGTCTTTTGTTAAAATTGAATGTGTTCACACTTTTCAGACCG
Source organism: Mariniphaga sp. (assembly GCA_037128295.1). Classification (GTDB taxonomy): domain Bacteria; phylum Bacteroidota; class Bacteroidia; order Bacteroidales; family Prolixibacteraceae; genus JAAFHB01. The sequence continues at coordinate 39,502 of JBAXWR010000028.1, read as the reverse complement.
TTAACGGAAGCTTTTTCGGGAATGTCATTAAAGGTCAACGATCATGCAAGGTTTATACTTGTCAATTCGAATCATTCGGTTGGAAGACAGCATTTTACGATAGCCCACGAACTTTATCACCTATTCATTCAGGATAAATTTGAAATCCACCAATGTAAAACCGGATTATTTGACCCTAAAAAAAGGGAAGAATACAATGCCGATTACTTTGCATCCTGCTTTTTAATGCCAGAAACCGGTATTCAGGAAATGATACCCGATGAAGAGCTTAGTAAGAAGAAAATCAGTTTACAAACAGTGATCAGATTGGAACAGTACTTCTCAGTTTCCCATTCATCGATGCTTGTTCGGTTAAAAATGCTCGGCTTATTGGATACCAAGGCATTTGAGTTTTTGAGAACATTCAAAGCTACGGAAACGGCTCAGCAATATGGTTATGAAACATCGCTTTATAAGGAAGGAAACCATGGTGTTATTGTTGGAGATTATGGTGAAAAGGCAAAAAGGCTGTTTGATTGTGAGAAAATATCGGAAGGTCATTATATGGAATTGATGCAGAAAATCGGTATCGATATTACAAATCCTGAGCATGGCGACGAAAACTGAGAAATGGATATTGACAATGTGATCGGTACTGGATTTATCAAAGAAATTAACTTCCAGACGAATAGGCTGGTAATGATTGAATATGCCAAATTAATCAAGACCTTTGGAAAAGGGGAAAGTGCCTGTATGGCCTATTGCAAATTCAACAAGGATATACTCGCAAGTAGCAACCTGAAGGACATTGCACGCTATTGTGAGGATAATGCCATCCAATACCTGACCACTATGGACTTTTTGGCCGAAGCTCTGAAAGAAAAGCAACTCACCGAACAGGAATGTAACGATTTTATCCGCGATGTAAAGGCTGTTGGAAGCAAACTACCCGTCAGTACAATTGGTGAATATTTGAAAAACTTCAAGGTTCGAAGCATTTAAAATCATTCATTTATTCAGCTAAAATTAACCAACTCAATATTCAAGACCCTTTCAATGTCAAATAAGGTATCCGTATTGAAGCTGTGGGTCCCACTCAACAATTCGGTGATTTCGGAAATTTGTTTGTTCAGTGCCGTGGCAAGGTCTTTCTTTTTCCACCCTTTGGCCTTGATTCCCTTGTCAATTCTTGCGGCAAGCAACATCCGTTTCCTGATCTTATCCTCCTCTTCAGGAGTGATCGAATCTGAAATCTCATCTAAAATAGTGCTGTTGTATGCTTCTGCTTTACTCATTGGCTAAGTCTTTAAAATTAAAAAATGCCTCATTATCCTTATAATCAATTATTTATAAAAAATACATTCTATTGTCTGTTGCGATACCGGTTACCATTAATCAAAATCTTCCGAACCAATCAACAACTCATCATTCGGTATCGCATATTTTTTCTCCTCTTTCACGCCCCAAACTTCATCGATCTTATCCTTTATTTTCTGCTCAAATATTTCGATCAAACGCTTATTCGAATTCACCAAGGATTGTTCTTCTTCAATACGTTGGACGATAAGGGTTTGTTCCTGTAAAGATGGAAGTGCTATTTGCAATTCCCTCAAATTACTTTGCTTTATACCAAGTACAGTTGAACCTGTAGCGTAGTTTTCAATACGTGCTACCGTCGAAGAGTCAAGAAGTATGTGAACTAAGAAACTGCTGAGCAACTTTGTATTTTTTGGTCTTAACAAAATAATTCTTTGTGCAAGGCTTATTTTTTCTTCTAATTCTAAAAGTGCCACATTCCCTAATGGTGCTTCTGTTGTAAATAAAACATCATTTTTCTGTGGAATACCTCTGGTCATAACATTATCATAATCATTTATTGCTATAAACTCTTGAGGTTCAATATCAATATAACCTTTTCTTACATTTTTAGCAGTGATTAAGCGAATCCCATTAGGTGTTTTTGTTGGAGTTTTCCCCCTGTAATCGATAAACAAACATAATTCATCCAAAGAAACCATTTTCCATTCCGGCTTAATGCTAATGTTTGGTTTGTAGTTGTTTACAACCTGTTTGGCTCCATCAATGATTTTTTGGTAAGCTTCTATCTCGACAACAATTTGTTGCTGAATGTCTAGTGGGGGAAGGGGGATTTCGATTTCTTGAAGCTCATCTCTATTGAATAGGCCATTGACAACAACTCGCATTTTGTCAATATAATAACCATCTTTTCGATATTGGTTTAGTATTCTCCAAAGAAATTTTGGTAATAACTTATCGTTATGAGCTCTGATTCCTAAACAAAAAGAAGCAAAAACAAAATCACCATCAAAATCAAAATACCCTGTTTTTCCAACTAAATGTTTACTCCCATTTCTCCAATTGAAAAGTAAATCGCCCTTTTGCAAATAATTAACACCTGTTTTTTTTGTGACTTTTATTTTTCTGATTCCCTTTTCCGTTATAAAACCATCCTCAGTAATACTATTCATTGAAATAATAGGAATCCCATTATCATCCATATTATCTGGAATGGATAAAGTGAGACCAGATATAAAATCGATACAATCACCTAATCTTACCATATTATAAGAATGGCTTACATAATTATCAATTAGATATCTATCGGGAGTTAATACTATATCTTTATTCTCTAATACTAAGCCCTTTTCAACCAGTAAAGCAACTTTTGGAAATGTGAGCACATCAAATGAAACACTATTTCCTAATGCTTGCTTATAAGCAGTAATTATTTCCAACGCCAACGGAAGGTCGTTGCTTTCAATTTCGCGGCGCTGGGCACCCAAACCAAAGCCATCGTTATCGATTTTCAGGAATAGGATATGTTTGGATTTTTTGGACAACCTTTTGTCCAGGATCAAAATACTGGTTTTCACACCACTATATGGCTGAAATACCCCGGCCGGCAAACTGATCACAGCAATCAAACTTTCGTTGACCAGCAATTTGCGCAATTGCATATAGGCAGTTTGGGTCGTGGCAACAATGCCATTGGGTACGATAATGGCAGCGCGTCCGGTGGAGGGGTTGATGTGCTCGGCAATGTAATCGACAAACAACACCTCGCTTTTGGTGGCTTGAACGGTAAATTTCTTGTGCGGCTTGATCCCACCTTTTGGCGTCATAAACGGAGGATTGGCATAGATGATGTCGTAATATTCGTTCCACCGCTCTTCACTCGTGAGGGTATCGTATTCATAAATCCGTGGGGCCGTAAAACCATGCAGGTAAAGGTTTACCAGGCTCAACCGGACCATATCTGGCGAAATGTCGTAACCCACAAAGTTTTGCATCATCCGTTTTCTATCGTCGGGCGTCAACAGATCGCCTTTCGATTTTTTGGTGTTCTGCTCAACGATTTGTTTGTACGAGGATACCAGGAAACCTGCCGTGCCGCAAGCCGGATCGCACGAGGATTCCCCTTTTTGTGGCTCTAATACCTTGACCATGAAATCGATGATATGGCGCGGCGTACGGAACTGTCCGGCATCGCCTTGCGAACCCAGCACAGAAAGGAGGTACTCAAAAGCATCACCCAACATTTCGCTGTGGTCGTACCGGAAATCGTTGATCGTTTTGAGGAACAATTTCAATGTTTCGGGATCGCGGTAAGGAAGGTAGGCGTTTTTGAAAATATCGCGGAAAAGCTGTGGTATGTTTGGGTTGATGTTCAGTTTAACGATCGCCTCGCCATAGAGGTTCAGCATTTCGTGCCCGCCAATCTTGGGATCGAATATTTTTGTCCAACTGTACTTTTCGTATTCCCCGGCAAAGAAGGTCGCCTCACCGCCAAAATCGACTGCTTCTTTGTCCATATCGTCCATAAACTTGTATATCAGGGCAATGGTAATCTGTTCGACCTGACTTTTTGGGTCGGGGACTTTGCCTACCAATATATCGCGGGCGGTATCTATCCTTTTTTTCGTTTCGTTATCGAGCATTTTTTTATTTTTAAACCACGAGAGTTTGTTTTTTTTTGTTTCCGGTATTTCTTCCGGTTTTTTTGTTCGATCCCGTCAGGATCGTTAAGATGATTTATCCCGCTTTTACCACAGATTTCATCTATGGCTATTCACGTTTGATCCCTTCGGGATCAGGTGTAACGCTCTAATTGTCATCTTTTCCATAGATTTCATCTATGGCTATTCACGTTTGATCCCTTCGGGATCAGGAGCAATATTTTGATTGTCATCCTTTTCCATGGATTTCATCTATGGCTATTCATGTTCGATCCCTTCGGGATCATGGTTATGACCATTTCATTAAAACCACGGAATTTTGTTCATGGCTGTTTGGTTTCTGTCTCCTTCGGATCAGGAACATGATCGAAACATTAAAACCACGAAGTGGTTGAACGTTAATAGCCATAGGTGGAACCTATGGTCCAAACGCAAAACCAACCAAGGAACCCTGAAAGGGTTCAACATAAACCGGAAACAACAAACAATAACGCCATTAAAACCATCCTACAAATCTAAAGTATTTAGGCCATAAACCGGTTCAACGAAACATTGTCTTTGATGTATTCGGGGATTAAAGTCCGTAAAGTAGGTGAAAGGTTCCGAAATACTTCGCCGTTCGGGTTGGTGTTTAGCAGTGCAAATTTCTTATTTTCAATGATTTCGCGGAATTCAGGGTCGATAATGTAACTTTTAAAATAATTTTTGGCATAGATAAAATAAGCCTCCTCTGGCAAATAACGGGTATCGAATTTATCAAACTCGTCCTCCAACAGTTCATCCTTGCTTTTAAAGTAAGGAATATAGCCCAGCATTTTTTCGATGATTTCGCGGAGCATCAACCTTCGGTCAACTTTTACCGAATTGCGGAGCTTTTCGATGTTGTAAAACTCTTCCGGCTTGTCGAAGATGTTCTGAACGATGTATTTTTCTATTCCGTCAAGGTCTTTTTGTTCGATCATTTTTTGAACTTCAACATCCGATTTTACGGTTTCTTCGAAATTCTCGAAGAACATCCGGTCGATCTTCATCCCCTCCTGTCCGATGTCCCTTAGCACCATTGTATGGATGGGGTCCAGCTTCGTGCTGTCATACTCATCGGAGTGGACAGGTCCGCCCCCTCCGGTACCGTCACCTTTTAGGGGTGGAAGCTTGATCACCTCGTCATAGTTGAACGTCTCTTCAAAATATTCGCAAACCGCAAAGAAATCGAATAATTTGAATTTTTTCTTAATGGGTTGTAATATCCTCTTAGACAGGTCATTATCTAACAATTCCTTTAAAAAATTATGGGTGCGTGTCCCCCGTCCCTTGATCTGGATAAATTCGGTCGGTGAAAAGATAGGGCGCAACAAACAGACATTCAGCAAGTCGGGACAGTCGTATCCGGTGGTCATCATCCCAACAGTAACGCAAACCCTTGTTTTGCTGGTCTTGTACATGGGGTTGAAATTGCCGGTCCCTTTCAGATTGTTGTTGGTAAAATTGATCGTAAACTGCTGTGCATCCTGTACCACAGAGGTGACTTGCAAGGCAAAATCGGATTTGTACTTTCCGGGAAACCGTAGGTCTGCCATCTCGTTCAGAATTTGGGCGATCCTTGCAGCATGGTTCTGGCTCACGCAAAACACAATGGTTTTACCGGTTTCTCCGGTTACAGGATCTCGTAAAGCATTGTCGAGTATTGTTTTGCAAAATATCCGATTGGTATTGGTGCTGAAGAACTTCTTCTCAAAATCTTTTTGGAAAAAGGCTTGTACATCGTCTTCGCCATCCTCGTTTACAATGGGGACACTATACCCCTGTTCGGAAAGCAATTGGGTAGTGATTTCTGTGCGGGCATCCACAACAACCGGATTGATCAGAAACCCGTCTCTTACCCCGTGCAACAAACTGTACTGAAAAGTTGGCTTGCCATCTTCGCAGCCGAAAATGGTATAAGTGTCGAGCAACATCCTTCGTTCAAGTTCCCTCGGGTCGTTAACGCTCAATTCGTCTTTTTTGATTTTTTTCAAATAATCTTTTGGCGTGGCCGTCAATCCCAACTTGTAACCGATGAAATACTCAAAAACGGCACGGCTGTTGCCACCAATACTGCGGTGGGCTTCGTCCGAAATGACCAGGTCAAAATCAGTAGGTGCAAAAATGCGTTTGTATTTGTTCTTGAACAAAAAGGATTGGACCGTTGAAACGACAATCTCTGATTTGCGCCAATCGTCACGGTTTTCCTTGTAAATGGAACATTTGTAATCGTTTCTCAGATAGGCTTTAAACGCTTTGTCTGCCTGGTCTTCAAGTTCAAGGCGATCGACAAGGAATAAAACGCGCCTTGAATTTCCGGTCCTCAGAAACAATTTGATTACCGCAGCAGCCGTAAGGGTTTTACCGGTACCGGTAGCCATCTCGAAAAGGAAGCGGTCTTTTCCAGCTTTTACCTCTTCCTGTATCCTTTCGACTGCCCTCACCTGGTATTTGCGAAGAAACCGCAGCTTGTATTCATCGACATAGCCGTTTCGCAATTTTTCGTCTTTAAACCTGGGGTCTTTTTCGTAATTTGGTTTCTGGGTGACAGCTATATAATCATCTTTGACGATTTCGTTGATCAAAGCCTGGGAATTGGGCTTGAACGATGTATAACCAACAACGGTGTCTGGCGAAGGGAATTTTGAAATAATAGTTGGGTTGCCACGCTCAAGGTCCCAAAAATAGTGCTGGTTTCCGTTCGAAAGAATGATAAACCTGCAATTCTGTGATTGGGCATATTTTCTGGCCTGTTCTTTTGCCGATAAAGGGTTGACCTCCTCTTTTTTGGCCTCTAAAACGATCAATGGAAAACCTTTATCGTCAAGTAGCAGATAATCAATGAACCCGTTTTTGGTTTTTTCAAAATCTTCCCCGAGATCGTTGAGTTCATGCAGGGTCAATTTTACGTTATTCTCCAAAACAATATTGGCTGGGCCTTCGCTGTTGCTAAAGAACCGCCAACCTGCCTCTTCGAGCAGTTTGTTGATTTTGATACGGGCTTTTGCTTCTTTCATGGTAAGAATTAGATTATAGGTTATTTGGGTTTTAATTCTAATTAACCGGTACGCCTAATCCTAAAAGAGAGTTACTCACTTTCAATCCGTGCTTTTCGATATTCGATTTTGAAATCTGAAATGCCTGTTTTCCATTGATCACCAAGAAGTTAATTCCAAAATCGGATGTGGCCTCATCGCTAACGATCAATGTAGGCCTGCCTGAAAGCGCCTTGTTGATTTCGCTCACAATCCTCTTTTTCTGAACCGGTACAAAAACAATTTTAGCCTCGCCAATTTCGGGAATAGAATTGATTCTTTTGACCTCGATGGGTACACCCGCTACCTTTTTTAACTTTGAAATAGACACTAATTCCCCAAACATAGGTGAATCACCATAAACAGCAATTACAAAAGAATTGCCTGCATTCGGCCAATCAATGTAATTTGTAAAATTGTAAATAAACAAAGCCTTGAACTTCTCAGTTTGGCTGTAAGCTGTTGTAATCCATAATAGTCCTGCAATGCAAAGAATTAACCCTTTTTTCATCCTGTTTTTATTAAATTTTGAACTAAATATCTACCTGAAACAAAAGTAACCGTTTTGCCGAAGCAATTTGTTAAATAACTGAAATAATCCGTTTATTCCAAACCCTCAAGGTTGAACCAACCCTTAAGGTTTGGACAACCTTGAGGGTTTATTCTTAATTCAGCAGCCCAAAATAGAAATAAAGCGTTCTGTTAACCGGTTTGTCCATTTTGTTCAATTCACCGGCAGCACCCAGGTTCCACGTATCGTTGCTGATGCCCATCGCCAGTTTTGTGCCAATCGGCGGAATGTTGTCAAGGAAAGAGATATCGCCCACAGGCAAAACCGGGTAATTTTTGGGTCCCGATAAACCATAGAAATTAAACAGGCGGACAAACAAATCCTCTTCCTGCGCCACTACCGTGAATTTCCCGTCAACGGTGTTGAACTCCATCCACGAAACATCGGGGTAATAGCCTTTGAACTGAGGGAGTCCCCAACTGTTGTCGGCCGGCAATTTGTTGTTGTACATGCGCTGATAGACATCGAGCAAACCACCCTGCATCCGGTTTTTCCAGACATGTGAAGGACCTTTCCCCAACCATTTTGCCCCGATCACATCCGATTCGGGAAAATCGAAACTGATTCCCGTAAATAGTTGGTCGCCAGCTACCTGATATTCGTAATTCATTGATAACCAGCCGCTGCTATACATGGTCCAGGTAATCTTTTTCAGATCGCCCGAATAGGTCATTTCCAAAGAACAATTGATGTTTGATTTTACTGTTTTAATGCTTTCAAGCTGAGCTTTCCCACTAACCAGAACCGGGCCGTTGTTGAACGGAAGGGGTAATCCAAGATCGTTGGTCAACCGTCTGATTTTCCCGTCTTTCTTACCGAAGGTCACCCCAATTCCTGAAGCTTTTAATGCAAACGTACTATCGTTTTCAGTGAGTTCAACATTGCCTTTCTCTTTTGTGAGGTCGCCCGACTGTTGCTCGATGGGAAGGATATTGTCGGCTTCAACACCGGCAGCTTTTAGTTTTTCACGCCGCAGTTTCTCTGTTTCATTGAGGTCTAATTTAACGAGTTGATTGACAGACTTTTGATTGGAACCGATTCCCCAACTCCAACAGTAAATCTCATCACCGGATGGGTCAAATGCTTTTAAATAGAGGGCGTCGTATTTTTTGTAATCGGTTGGAAGATCCAGTTTTAAGGTTCCAAAAGCCAATGGTTTTAAGTCGGGACTAACCAATTTGCCACTTTTCATCACTGTATTTTTCGCCTGCCTGTCTAGTAATGTGCTGAAATTCACCAATTGCCATTCAAAACGGCAATCCTTGAGGTTCGTGAAATGGTACCTGTTCTCTACCGCTATATTTCCGTCAAACTTTTCCGGAAGCTTTTTCAGGGTGATTTTTGCAGGGCAATAGATTTCCCTGATCGCATAAAAGCTCCCCTCTTTTTCGCGATGCGGCCCGACCAAACCATCGGGGGCGTTCACACGGTTCACATCGATAACACCATTCAGGTCGGTGCGGACAATCCCTTCGTCAAGCAAAGCCCAGATAAATCCACCTCCGGCGTTGGGCGTGTTCCAGAACAATTCCCAGAATTCGGCAAGACTTGCAGCACCACCTCCATCGTCCTGAGAATGTAAAAACTCGGTCGGCATATAGATTTTCCCTTCCGTGAAGATCTTTTTCGAACTGTAATAATTCTCATAATGGTTGCAGTCGATCCCGTTAAAATCGTTCCCCGGACGGTGGTGCGGATGGATCACAGGACGTTTGGATTTGTCGTAGATCAGGAAATCATCATCGAGTTCCTTATTGGTACCACCCTCGTTCCCATTGTCCCAGAGGATGATGGATGGATGGTTCACATCGCGGATCACCAGCTCTTTGACCAATTTTGCGCCGGGAGCTGTTGCATACGAATTCTGCCAACCTGCCAGTTCATCCAGAACATACAAACCCAACGAGTCACAATAATCGAGGAATACCTGATCGGGTGGATAGTGCGAACAACGTATCGCATTCATATTCATCGCTTTGATCAGCTTCACGTCATCGAGATTGATCTTGTCGTTGAGGCACCTACCGGTTTCGGGCCAGAACGCATGGCGGTTGACCCCTTTCATCTTGATTTTTGTCCCATTTAAATAAATCCCGTCACCTTGCCTGATCCCGATGGTCCGGAACCCGAATTTTTGGGTCGTGCTGTACAACTCACCTTTTTCATCCTTCAGCCTCACATTGACCGAATAAAGCGATGGGGTTTCGGCTGTCCAACATGCAGGTTGCGGTACTTTGCAATTCAGGGTAATCAATGAGTCTTTCGAATTGGCTGTCGCAGTGCTTGTTGCAACTACCTTATTGTTAGCATTGTACAATTCGGCCAAAATTGTCCTTTTCCCTTTGAGGTTATTGGGAAACACATCCATCGAAAATGATCCATCTGCCTTGGCATCAATGGCTACCCGTTCGAGGTGTTCCTGCGGATAAGCCTCAAGATAGACAGGACGGAATATGCCGCCAAATACCCAGTAATCGGCAAATCTTTCAGCGCGGTTCACAGACGCATCTGCCGACATCTTGCTGACAGTGGCTTCCAAAAGGTTCTCCTGTCCAAATTTCAGTTTGTCGGTGATGTTGTACCTGAATTGATAAAATGCACCCTGATGAATTTCACCTGCCAGTTTTCCATTGATCTTCAATTCGGTATCGGTCATCGATCCCTCGAAAACAATAAAGACATCTTTCCCCCGCCAGCTCTTCGGGACAGAAAACGAATATTTGTACATCCCTTTTTCATCGGCGAACTTGAATTTCTTGCCGTAAGTCCTGTAATCGCGGCCATAGTCGTATTCACCGAAACCCTGCTGCTCCCAATGTGACGGTACCTCGATTTTTGTCCACACATTGCTGTTCCGGCCCGAAGAACAAAAGAACTGCCATGTCTTGGTATGGGTGTTGTCGGTTCCGGAGAGGTATTGGATTTCCTTGTTTGTTGGGGAGGAGAAAAGGGAAATAGGTTGAAATAATTGAAATAAAAGAAATAAGGTAGGAAATGAAATAAATTGAAATAGGGAAATAGATTGAAATTTGGGAAATAAAGAAATAGGCGCAAATAAGGAAATACGTTGAAATAGTTTGTGAATAAGTTTCATATCTGGTTTTTATGTTATGAAATAATTATAATATCATACGTTTAATCTTTTGTGAAACTTTGAGCCTTAGTGTCTTTGTGGCAGGAAGCCAATTTGCCACGAAGTCACAAAGTCACTAAGATTCAGAAAGATCGGTAAAATTATATTCTCAAATTTGAATCAGAAGTCTGGTGAAAGGTTTTCCCACTTCACATTCCATTTGCCATTTTTCGGGAAACCGGGATTTTGGACCGTACAACCATCCCAACCGGCACACATCAGCGAAACGGCTTTCAGGAAACCGCCATTGCCCGGCATATAAATCCTGAGACGTTCACTTTGATAGTTGTGGCCGTTTTTCAGATAAGTATTTTTCTGAACATTTTTGAGCAAAGCTTCGAGTGCAATAGCGGGTTCCATCAAACGGGTCGCACACATCGCTACCATCGGATAATCCCAACCCCAAGTGGAAGGCCAGTCCCATTTCTGCATCACCACTTTCAAGGTATTACGCATAATTTCCGGATCAACCTTGTCCCACATCGGCAACATCCCTAAAGTCCCCAGGACAGAAGGGTGGTCGGTCATGTTTTTCGGATTGGTGTAAGAATCGGGTGCATTGGCAATTCCCAGATAGACACCATTTTCCTGTTTGGGTGCTGCCAGACCAAGCCGCACCGCTTCCCATTTTGGATCGGCAGGAAGATTGAGCCGTTTGCGCCACTCCTGTGCAACCGTCAAACCCCAATACCAATAGGCCAGTTCATATGGCGGATTGATCGTCGTTTCGCGTGCCCAATGCTCTTGTGCGGGAATCAACGGCGATAACAGGTTATAGACTTTGGTTGCCGGGTCCAAAACTGCAAAGTCTGCCATAAAATCGGCAGTGGCAAAGACTTCTTTTCTGAATTTTTCGAGCGTTTCTTTGGACGGTTTGCTACAGTACAACTGCTCGGCCATGTAAATAAAATGGGGCTGCTGCCAAATCAGGTAGCTTCCCACACCCGATGGACTGTTCTGCCCCTCCGGTCCGACCATCTTGGGCCAGCGTACCCCTTTAAATCCCTGCAATTGGGCTGTTTCAAGACCTTTCGCATAAATGTGCTGATACCACTCCAACTGTTTGACAAGGTACTCAGGATGGTTCCAATTGAAGAAATGCGCCGAGTGCCACCAATGCATTTCGAGGTGGAATTTCCCATACCAGCTATTGAACACCAATCCGGTCTCCTGCGGTGGCAACGACCCCGAGTTTTGAATTTTTGTGAGGTATTGCGACAATACAAACCGCCTTTCAAGTTCGGGTGCCCGTGGATCGGTACAAGCTGAAAAATCGACTACACCACTCGTTTCCCAGAACTTTTTCCAGATGCTAAGGTTTTCTTTTTCAGTTTCTGTAAACGTTGACAAGGTCTCCTTCTTTTCATCAGGCGTAAATAAGCAACTGAATGTTAATGAATTGCCAGATTTGGCAGAGAGAACAAAATCATGTTTCCCTTTTTCTTCCAATGTAGCCGCTTCTTCCCAACCTAATCTGACCTGATAACGGTCGTTATCCAATATCCGAAGTATTTGGACCGATTTGTCGTTCAGTTTCACCAATTTGGATTGATGCTTTTCCACTGATTTAAAATCGTAGCCTGAATGGACATGGCCCGGAACGGCATAAGGGAATAGCCATTCCACTTTAAGCTCTCCTTTTGCGATCAATGGCGAGACAATTTTTACCGAAATCAGATCGGATTGCTGGTGGCAGAACACCTCCACTTTCACAGGTTGGCCTTCGACAGTAAATTCGCTAGTTATTCGCCCTTCCCAAAGGTTAAGGCGATGTTTGGGATTTTGGATGTCGGCAATTTTCACCTCCGAACCATCGGCTTTTTTCATCAGGAGGCGGATCACCCCAAGGTTCAGGCGTTGTGGATTTTCACGGAAATAGTTGGCCGCCTGTGCATCGCGCCCTGTCCCCTTAAACTGTGACAGATAAGGCACTTTCCGTCCCTGAAAATCAGAATACAAGGCACTCTCCATCGGTTTGTAATTCTGTGTATTCGGGAAAGTGTGCCATCCCCAGTTCGATTGGGTCCCCAACGTCACCCCGTTTTCGTATTCCTTGTAAAAAGTCTGCAACCCGGTAATGTCGGTTGTGAAGGCAAATTCCCCGTTTCCAACCGACAAGCTCGCCAGGGTATCGGCTTTTTCCACAAGGACATTGTTCCGTGTAACCAATGCGTGACGGTCAATTTTCTGGGCTGTAAGATTCAGAGAAGAACCTGTTAATAAGGTGATTGCAAATAGTAAGCTGATTAACTTCATTTGATGTGGTTTATATATTTTAAACTTTATGGATTATTAAATAGGGCTGATTGGTTAAATCCTCCTTTAAACCCGGGAACAATCCAGCCTTGTCGGGACTTTCCTTGAATTCAAAGTAATACGCTATCGCATAGGATGTTGCTGTATATTCAGCGGGGATCGTCGCATTGAAACTTTTACCTGTCAATTTCATTTCGAGCTTTTCCCATCGTTCTGCCTGATTCACATGACGATAGTAAAGATTGGCAAGTTTGGGTGTTTTTTCAAAAGAAAGTCCAACTTCAAGAGGTTGTCCTGCAGTGAATTTCTCAGGAACGATAGGGCGGCAATCAAAAGTTGTCCTTACCGGCCTACCGGTTGCTTCCTGAATTGCCAATTGAACCGCTTTATTTCGTGTGCCGGTACTGCCAGCGGTTTGCTTTAAGACCTTGGCCATTAATGCGATGTCGTCATCAATAGCGGGTAACCTGTTGAGCCAGTTGCCCCTAAGGTCTGGCTTCTCACCTACGGTAATATCTGATTGATAGCACTTTGCTGCAATATTGGCAAAATCGGACCAGTAATTCCTCGCTTTCTGATAATAGGTCAACGCCAATTCAAGTGCCGAACGGTCACTACTTTGTTCGAAAAGGCAATAGAGAAGTGCCGAACGGAATTTCGCACCAAAGAAATTGCCCAATCCAATTTGAATGGTCACATCCAATGCCATCCTGCGGTATTCCGCACTTTGCTTGTTTTTAACAGTGGCCCCAGCCTTGGCAAGATTTTTTGCCGCATGAAGCGCGTAATCTTCAATCCATTGCGCCACTTCGACCGGAGAATATTTTCCGCTTCGTTCCCCCTTTAACAATTCTTCTGCAAATTCATTGATCCGCATAAACAGTTGAGGGTCAAATGGGCTTACATTTCCAAAAACTTTAGGGCTCAGGCTGTCGCTATAGGGGCTTTTCTGTTTGGGATCGACAATCGACTGATTTGTATAAACTTCGGGCCAATAGTTGTTGTTTGCGGCCGAAGGGCCATGTGCCGTCAAGATCGTGGGAAGGATTCTTGAAGCGTTTGCGATTGCCGCTTCAACCGCCAAAGCCCCGCCGTCGAATTGTTTGTTAAGGGTCCGTTGCCATACTTCGGGTGCTGCATCGGGATTGTAAGCGAGCCTGCCGAATATCCTGTAACTGTAGAGGTATTTTTGCCAATCCCAACGCGGTTTTAAAGTGGCATCGGCATATCCGCAACGGTCACCGGCAATGCCAGACCCACGCCGGCCTTTGAACGAGAGTGGCTCCATGATTTCGACACCTGCGCTTCCGCAAAAGGAAAAAGCCCTCGAATGAGCCGCACTTGTCAACGGATCGCCCCACAAGAGGAGCCGTTGTGTTCCGGGCCATATCCGGTGCACAACCTTGAATTTTCGGTCTTCCTTTAAAAGGTCACCATAACCGTAACGGATAAAACTGCGAGACCCGGCACTCAAGGCCATCAAGGCAGAGGTTTTTGCACCCGGTTTCGGGACTTCAATGGCGCGTATATCTGCCTGATGGTAAGGCATCCCCAGATGCTCTGCCCAGTATTTTGGCGAAATAGTGATCGGCAATCCGGTTGCAAGGGCCATGTCGATCATGTTCTGGTCCATCCCTTTTGCATGCATATCGATAGCAACGGTTCGGCCACAGGTTGCCACGCCGTCAAATACAGTTTTCCAGAAGTTATAACTCCCCTCATTCACACCACTTTCACCATGCACTCTGAATGTCACCCCACTAATGGCGGGACATGCTTTTAAAAGTTCGCGGACAGCATCACGGCAATAGGGGGCATGGGTCTCGGCAGTTAGCCCTTCGATTGTATAATTTGGGTTCGGACTGTTGAGCCATTCATAGCCATGCATCCAAAGTCCCAATTGAAATTTCATCCCACGGGCAACAGTCTGCTCACTAATGTATTGAAGCATTTCAAGGTTGTGGTCGCGTTCCTTGTCGGGAAGTTGCGGAACCCTGACGTTGTAACCCGCGACCGGTAAAAGGAACGGATAGGAGAAAACGAAATAGCCATCTGTGACGTTCTGGAGAAAGTCGTATCCGATCCCGAAACTCAGGCTGAAACGGTTGAAACGTTGTGTTGCCAACATCGTGAGGTATTCGGGCCACATTTCGCGGTCGTTGTACCACGGTTTGTCTTCTATGTCGCTCACAAACAGTCGGGTGTTGCTCCTGACCTCATTGGCCGGCTGTTCTATAATTGATTTTGAAAGTTTCAGTGATTCAATTGGATGTGTTGAGTTGTTGACCCTGTCGCAAAGTTCGAGCAAGTCATAAACCAAGCCCAGTTCGTCATTTCCACTGGCAAGCAGGATTTGTTTACCACCTGAATTGACAGGGATCAATCCAACAACTTCGGGACCTGTGGGAAGTGCAGCACCCGAAGTTTTTAGGAGTTGTTGCGCCAGCGATGAACCTGAACCAGCAACAACAATGGTTAGCCCTACACCTTGTGCCTGGTCAGTTTGGGTCGACCTCGAAACATTGATTTTGTTGGAAACCAACGATTTCTCCAGTTCTGAAATTGCCCATTGTACAGGTTTCGAACCAGCCACAAGATCGACAGGATCGCAAACAATGGAAATCCCATTGTCTTTTATGCTGGTAAATCCCAATGAAGTGATTCCCAGTGAGCCGATCCCGGTTAGTTTCATAAACTTCCGGCGGGAAAATCCCTTTTTGCTGTCTGATGGTTCAATATCCTTGTTCATAGTTATTATTGGTTTGTCTTTTGTTAACAATGGACAAAATTTGAGGTCGATCGAAACTATTTTTTACCGCAAAGGTCGCAATCCCGAAATTTCGGGATCGCAAAGGTCGCAAAGTTATATTTCTGAATATAAATTCTTTGCGTTCCTTGCGATTTTAACTTTGCGAACCTTGCGGTAAAAATTTCTTCCAATTTCCAATTTCCAATTTCCAATTTCTAATTTCCAATTTCCAATTTTCAATTTTCAATTGTATTGTGTAATCGTCACCGGTCCCAACAACCCCGAAGCCATTAGTTTCCAACCAGATGCATCAAACGATTTGTAATCGATATTTACAAAGTTGATTTCATGGTAATTGCGCCACTGCACTTTGTTCTGGTCCATCTGCCTGATCCTGTTCGCCATCAGGTTCGCCACTTCGATTTTGATCTCATTCTGGCCCGGTTTCAGGAATTTTTTGATCCTTGCCGTAAACGGAATGTTCCACAAGATACCGGCATCCTGACCATTCACATAAACCCTTGCACTTTCGCAGACTTTCCCAAGATCGATCAGGTATTCTCCCGAAAGGTTACCCTTTAATTCAAAGGTAGTTGTATAAACCGCTGTGCCAGAGAAGTTTTGTGCATCCGGATCGGTCAAATCTGTCCATGAAACCAATTTTGTGAGCTCTTTTGCCGATGGAATCTTTGCGCCACCCTCTTTAAAAGACAACTTCCATGGACCTGCCAATTCAACAGGGGATTGTTTCTTTTCGAGATATTCCCAGTTGCCGGTTTTTATTTTGGTTGTGGAAGCCATAACGAACATTGCCTCGCCCGATTGCAGCTGCAAATGGACTTTGGTCGTCCCGTTTGAATTTTGTGTCTGCGCCAAACCCGTCGCACCCGACTGTGGATCAAGCAACAAACAATCGCTGGCTTTTTCGTTGATCGGCAAATAGTCGTCGATGGCTTTGGGGGAATGGTTGACGAGATAGTAATAAACACCCTTGTTGCTTTTGCGACGGATGTATTTCAATCCCGAATCGACCAACTTTTCATTGGAGATCTTTTTGAGGTCCAGCACTTCCTGAACATTTTCGGCCAGTATTATTTCACCTTTTCCGATTTTGGCAGATTTCACATTTCCAGAAACCGTCGTCAATTGAATGTCTTTGATGATCTTCTTAAGCAGGATCCGCCTATCTTCCAGTTTGTTGTTTCCCGGAACATCCTGGGGAAATTGTTGAAAGATCACCAATGCCCCTTTTGCTGCCATGTCGATGATTTTCTGAAGGGTCGTTTCTGGCATATATCCGCTTGCCGGGATCACCAAAGTACGATACGAAGCACCCGATTTGGTCAGCAATTGGTTCTCCTTGATGGTAAGGTTGTTCAATAATTTGTCAGAAACAAAATCGAGCGAGTAACCTTGTTTCATCCACTCTTTCACATCTTTGCAAAATGGGGTGGGGTAGAGCCACTTGTCTATCGAGTGGATTGCCAGCATCATGTCGGGACTCACCTGTTCCATCCAGACATCATAAACCGGCCAATAAACAAGCAGGTCGTTGTGTGGTGCCCCACTTTGAAGGACAGACTGGCAACGGGCAATGTAATCGTTGAGGCCGCGCAGGTGTGGAAAGAAACTGTTCGACGGCGCAAAGTTCACGGAGGCATAAAACAACCATCCCGGCCAACTCGCTTCGGCTGGTGAGTACGCCAAACCATGATAAAAAACCCTGTTCACGCCCGACAGGAAGGCTTGCTCCACCTCAGGCTTGCATTGCGAGAGCGACACTCTGAAATGTTCGCCAAGCCAGGTAAACGTCTCGCACGAGGTGAGCTTTTTGCCCGACACATTGGCGGCCGACGAGGCAAATTTCATCATCACGGGATCGGGATCGACATTGCGGATATCGGCACTGTCGCGGCGGAGGCCAGGAATGGGAAAGTAGCTGCTCCCAAACGTCTCACATTCGGGAATATCGGCTGCTGCATACAAATCGAGCAGGTTGCCCGGAGAGCCATGAGCCTGATTGCGCGTGAGGCTCCCTTTTTTGTTTGCCCATTTGGTCCAGTTAATGAGGAAATTATCGTGAAGCAAATCGGAGATCGTCTCGCGGTAGTCGCACTGCACACGGCACGAAAGATCGGTTGTTGCCTTTTTTTCCGCAAGCTCGCGCAGGTAAGGTTGAAGGGCATAACCCCTCCTTTTGAGGAATTCTTCGAAAAGCGATGCCGTCCAGTTGGTGCCATAGACTTCGTAACTGTCGTTAAAAAAGGTATTTACGCCATGGTTCGAATTCATGAAAGCCGAATCGAACCGGGCAAGATAGGTCATCAGCCCTTCTTCCGAGAAATGGTCAAAGGTCAATCCTTCGCCACCGGGGGCCGCACGTTTGACTTTCTGGAGGGTCTTTCCACAAAAAGCAGCATAGATTTCCCAATCGCCGTCTGTGGCAGTCCAGTTTAAGGTTCCCGAGCCATCGGTCAGTGCAGTAAGGTTTTTTGTCTGACCCTTTGTATTGTAGGCAGTTACAGCCTGAAGTTGAACACCCGCCTTCACTTGTTGGGGATCTGTTGGGACGATCTTCCCGCTGAGCTTTTCCCCGTTCTTCAGGTTATATTGTTGTATCACAAGTTTGGATGCTGCTACCTGAGGCGTAACCTGCGGGCCACCGAAAGGCCAGCCCGTGCCGAGGTTCATATCGATCCCCATGTTGTTTTTGTTGGCTTCTCGCACCGAGACATCGAGCATCTTCATCCATCCCGGCGAGAGGTAAGGGAGGTATTTGGGTTCAAACCCGACGGCACCATAGATGGGGGTCACCTCAAGTCCGCCAAAGCCTGCGCTGTTGTATTGCGCCATCAGCCTGACCAGGTTGTTTTCGTCAACGGCACTCCCCATCCACCACCATCGTGCCCATGGCCTTGTCTCTTTGGTAATTTTTGGCCAGTTGGTCTGGGCCATCGCAGGAGTAGGCAAAACAGAGTTCAATCCCATCGAAATCAGGAACATGAGCAGCAACGGAAACACAAAAACGGTCAGCCTCTTCATCTTAGTTTGTTTTAATCCCCAAATATAGCCATTCCCCTGCATCCTTCGACACCCTCTTGTCTGGCCGCCCCAAATTTAGGGAGTTTTGGGGAAGATTTGAGGGATTTATTGGGGGGATTGGGGATAAAGATAATTCCACTTTTCAAGTATGCAGGAAACGACAGAATGGTTCAGTTTTTAAGTAAAAGATTTTTTGGAAATATTTATGATTGGCTGATAATAAGTAAGGAATAAAATCTTACATTGCAAAAAAATAAACAATGGTGGTTGCTGTGGTTAGCGATCTGAATTGGTAGCTCTTTTGCGGATTTTCCGTTGGTATAAAAGAGTTAGCGTTTATAAAAAAAACAAAATAATAAAATGGTTTTAAACAGCAATATATTAGTAAATTGTGATTGTCTGAATTTCTTGGAAAACTTAGATGATAATTCTATTATATTAGCATATTTAGACCCGCCTTATAACACTAGTGAAACAGACATTAATGCTTTTCATAATTACATTGGAAAAGTAATTCAACAAGTTTACAGATTATTAAAACCTAATGGAAACTTATTTTATCATATACCTGTAAATTCTGTAACTGATTATAGATTAATACTTAATCAAGTATTTCAAAAACAACCTACTATGGAATTTGTTTGGAAGATTTATAGAAATAATATACCTCAATTAATTCCAAGACCAAATCATGAATATATTTTAATGTATTCTAAAAGTGATAAATATTTATTTAACCCAATCTATATACCGTTTGATGACCTTGAAAAACAAAAGTTTAACAAAAAAGATAATTTTGGAAATTATTATAATCAAACACTTTTTACGAAAAATTCTATTTATAGTTTTGAATGGAAAGGTTTAAAACCGAAAGAGCATTTTTCTTGGCAGTTTAACCAAAAAAAAATGGACGATCTTGATAATCAAAAAAAAATTGATTGGACAGATACTCTAAATCCAAAATTGAAAATATATTTAGAAGACAAAAAAGGTATTCAAATTGGTTCAACTTGGGACGATATACCTTTTTCAATAGTTAATTCTGAAAGTGATTTCAAATTTTCAAGACCAACAAAACTTTTGGAACGCATTATTTTAATATCTTCAAATGAAAACGATTGGATATTAGACCCCTTTTGTGGTTCTGGTACTTCCTTAGTTGCCGCACAAAATCTAAATCGAAAATGGATTGGTTGCGATAATAATTATTTAGCAATTGATATAGTAAAGAAAAGATTAAAAAAAGAATGCAATATAGATGTTGTTGAATTACAATCAAATTATGGAACAGAAAAATATAAACAGTCTTATGAAAATTTAATTTATACAACAGAACAAGTTGCTGAAATTATAAATTTAGATGATAAAATAACAGTTTTTTGCGAAGGTAATAATGCTAAGGTTTTTAATAATTTAAATTTTCCAAAGTTGTTTTTTTTGGGAGTTGAAAATAGTCAAGATGTTTTGGAAAGTCAAGAGATTTTTATTAAAATAGTAACAAATTCTAAATATTGGGGTATTAGAGATAGAGATTTTCTAAGTGATAATGAAATAATTCAACTCAAAAGAAAACACAGGAATTATAAAATATTAGAATTCTATTGTTTTGAAAATTATGTTTATCATCCAGATAATATTGAAGAATTAAAAATATTGAATTATGATAAAGAGTTATACATAAATGAAATAATTAGACAATGTGAATCAAAACTAAATGAATTTGAAACTAAAATTAATGCATCAAGAAAAACATATAGAGAATTTAAAGCAAACAAATTAGGTATTAATCGCGATAAAAATGCTGTTGACAGCATTTTATCTGATTTAAAATCAAAAGACATAAACAAGATATTGAAATATTTTAGTCTTAAAGATTTCGATAAGAGTTATTTAAACAGATTTAAGAATTATAGTAATTTAGCAAAAAAAATTACTTCAACAACTTGGTTTAAATATCAGATAAAAAGGATTTTAGAAATATGAAAAATATGAAAAACGCTAACATACAATATGCGATAATTGCGGACTTTTGTGGTAGGTTGAAACATTGTGCAAGAAAGAAACATTTGTGCAACTTTGAAACGATAGTGCAATGAAACTTGCAACATACCAATATCGTTTTTCGTTGTGTTTTATGGTAAAAGAACAGCGGTGCAACAAGAAATCAACGTGAAGAAACCAGTCAAAGCTCGAATTACAATTATATTAAAGAATGGCTAAGTCAGAAAATATAAAAATAAAGGAAATTTGTTATAATGAAAGATTTCACACTAATTGTCAAAAAATTGACAATTCATTTCTATGCGTTTACATAAATAACTTTGTCAAAATATTTCGCAACTATAATAATGACGAATTTTTAATTGCTATTTCAGGGCTAAAGAGGTTTATTCATAAAGATGATAAGGTTTTAACGTACTTGTTTGAGCAACTCAAAGAAAACAATTTTACCATAGAATTTGAAGGCAATGAAGAAAGTACTAATCACATAGACATTACTTGCAAAAATATCACAAGGGATACATCCTACAACTTTAAATATCAAATTCAAAATCTACCTACTATTGTTGAACTTTCAAGTAAAACAGACATACCTGTCGTTGGAATAATCATTATGAAGATTGTTGCACAAATAATTAGCAAATTAAAAATATTATATAAAGCGATTATACTTGATTTAGATGATACATTATGGAAGGGAACTCTTTCCGAAATCGGAATAGATAAGATAAAAGAAAATTTGTACTCTGAACAAGGGGCTCGGTTTATCGCATTTATGAAATTTGTTAAAACGCTGGCGAATGAGTTGGGACTATTTATTACAATATGTTCAAGAAATGATTCTAAAATGGTTGAATCAACTATCGAAGAATTGGATGACAATATTTTTCCATTAAAAAATCAGATTGATTACATTATTGCTAATAATAACGATAAAAGTGAAAATATTAGAAAAATAGCGGTACAACTCTCCATTTTGCCAAAATCAATCGTATTTATTGACGATAATCAAATAGTTAGAGATGAAGTAAAACATAAATTGCCAGAAGTTTTTGTACCTGAATGGGCAAATCATAATGAATTAGTTACTCAATTAATTGCCGGATGTATATTTGAAAGAGTTGAGTTATCCATAAATTCCCAGAATAGAAGAAAACAATATAAAATAATACAAACGGAACGTACTCAAAACTCTTTGCCTACGCTAAATGTCAAGGTATTCAACGACGACAAACATACTGAAACCATTAAATTAAACTCTAAATCAAACCAATTCAAATTTTCACAAAATGATGATAAGTTTGATAGTGATGCAAAATCGTTGTATTTTGAAATATGTAGAGAAAATGGTGAAAATTTGGGAATCTGCTCAGCAATAACCTACACCCTTTCATCTGACATTTTTCTCGTTCACAACTGGGCTATAAGTTGCAGATATTTTGAAATAGGACTTGAAGAGTTTATTTTGATGTACATACAAAAAATTGCTAATGCAAATAAGATATTCATTAATTATCAGCATTCAGAATACAACCAAAAAGTTAATGAACTGATGGCTAAATATTCATATGCCTTTAAGAATAATGACAAAAACGATATATTTGAAATAATTTTTACAAAAGAAATAGCGGATAATATTAACAAAAACACAAATTTAAAGATGATATAAAATGGATAAACGAAAATTATACACACTGGGTTATACGTTATTTCAAAATGGAGCAGTTATTGACATTGAAAAAATGTTCAAAGCTTTAAAAGAGTATAATGTATCCCATTTAGTTGATGTACGCTCTATGCCATATTCAAAACAATATCCACAATGCAATGCCGACAATTTAAAAGTGGCAGGTAAGCATTTTTCTATTTCATATATTCATGTACCAGAACTTGGGGCAAAAGCAAGTCATTTGCAAGATGTTTTTTCTAAAGCTTCTGATATTTTTTTTGAAGGCATATTTCCCATTACAAAAAGTAACAGACCTGAAAATGCAGAGCTTTATGCTGATGAAGAAATAGTTGATTTTCAAAAATTTAGAAAAGATGATTTTTTTTCAGATGGAATAAAAAGAATAGAAACAGCATACGATAATAATTATACGCTTGCCCTTATGTGTAGTGAGAAAAGACCCATTGACTGCCACAGATATTTTTTTGTAAGTAAAAAGATTGAGCAAAAGTTTGGAGATTGGATAGACGTAGAACATATTATTCAAAATCAAAATGGCAAAATAGATACTGTCTCAAATGAAAATCTAAACAGGCAGTTATCGGAAATAGTATTAAATAAATCTGAAATTAAAAAACTAGATGTTTTAAATTCTAATATTTTTGAACCAGCAAAAATTGACAATTATTTTGGAAAGACAGAACAAGAAAAAGTAAATGACTTCTGTGACAGATACTGGAACTTAATGCATGGATGGAAAAAAGTAAGAAATACTAACAATAATAATTTAGAAGAATATGATTAATTTATTTAGCATTGGCTTTACCCAGAAAACTGCAAAAGATTTTTTTGGGATTTTGAAAGACAATAAAATTGATTGTCTTGTTGACATTAGATTAAATCCGAATGGGCAACTGTCACGCTTTGCATTTGAAAAAGATTTGCCTTACTTTTTGGACAAATTAGTTGACGGTTGCAAATACGTACACAGAGTTGACTTAGCGCCCGAAAACGAGTTATTGAAAGAAGTAAGAATCAAAGGTTCTGCTATGAGTAAAGATTACAAACTATTTGAGAAAGCATTTAAGCAACAATTGCAAAGTGAATCAAAGATTGAAAATTTTGTAGCGCAATTCAAAAAATATCAAAATGTTGTTTTGCTTTGCTCAGAGCCAACTACTGAAAAATGTCATAGAAGATTGGTCTGCGAAATCTTGCTCAATAAATTTAGTAAGGATATTAAATTTGGAGGAAATTTGTAATGAGAAAAAGAGTATTATTGTTAGCAGTCAGTTGCAAAACGGGTGGTTTATGTCCCGGCGGTCTTGATTTAGATGCCCCGCGCAAATGGATTCGAATAGTTAAGGATGATGGTCATGCAGGTGCTATTCAAGGGCTTGAAATTGACTTTGCAAAACCTCTTGATATTATTGAGTTTGATGGCAGACCAATGCCGCAAGGTAAACAGCAAGAAAATTGGGTCATTGATAATAATTCCTGTAGGAAAACTGGAAGTAGAACCCAAGAGGTTCTAGATTGGGCATATAAACAGTACGCTTATAAAGGTTTTTGGGGAAATTATAAAGCATATTTAAATGAACAGGAATTTGCTGCTGTATGTGGGCCATCAGAATCTATAATGAGAGTTTCTAATTTGAGAATTTATAAAAATGATAGGGATAAGGCAAAAATTGATTTTAATTGGGATGGAGCACGATACAGAATTATTGGAGTTTCTATGACAGACCAAGATTTTTATGACAGAATAAGAGAGGGCGATGTTACTTTTGACAATGCGTATATCATAACTTCAATCCCAAAAGAAATTGATGACTGGGTTAATCCTAATACAGGCGAAAAACAAGCCTATAAATTTGTAAGTAAGATTCATAAAATTTAATTTGACAAAAAGACCACGCACACAATAAATTGGACTTTATTTGGTCTGCAAGACCCAACAACACATGATATAGTAAATGTGGAGCAGCGTCCGACCAATTCTTGACTTTTTATCTGCCGGTGATGCATCCCAAAGACATTTTGGGTCAATGTCCCACTTTGGAATCGGATAATATCAAAGCCAGTTTAAAGTTTGCCGCCGATTCGATGGACCGGAATTATTCATTCCACGGGAATTAAGGGCATTTTTTCGTTAAATTGTTTTTATTTTTGTAAAAAAGATGATTATGACTGCAATTGAGATGAAAAATCAGGTTATCGGAAAAATAAATCAAATGACGGATAACGAATTGTTAATGGATATCTATAAACTGCTCAATAATAGTTTTATTGATCCGGAGATTTACAGGCTGTCGGATAATCACAAGATTGCGATAGACACAGCAATAAGCCAAATAGATTATGGTGATTTCCTGACTAATGAGCAATCCAATAAAGAAGTTAACGAATGGCTAAACAAAAAAACTGGACAAACATCCAGGATACCAAACTAATTGACCGGTTAGTAAAGATTGCCGATGAGTCGGATTGGTGGGATAATATTTCTGAGGCTGAAAGATCTTCGATTGAACGGGGTCTTAAGGATTTGGATGAAGGTCGGTTTGTGGATCATTCGGAAGCAAGAAAGCACTATGAAAAATATCTGCAATAGGTAAGTCGTCTTATAACCAATTCCTTAAAAAGCGTCATAATCAGTTTTCATTATTTTTCCTAAATTTGTGAGTTACTGTGAAATACAATTAATAAGTCAAGGTATGTTGGCGCAAACTGTAGGACCCGATTTTAAAATTGACACGATTGACAATGCAATGGTGGTATTGATTCCTTCGCAAATATTCAATTAATGACAAACGATTGGGTATCATGGGCAAAGACACAAGGAATTTATTGATGGACAAGAGTTTTCCAAAACCATACTTTAAGAGCCATCGAAAATGGGATATATGGAAATGCCGCAATTTTTCTTGAGCGACACCGTTTAGAACCTGTAATGGAATGATTCACTTTACTGAAAAAGTTTAGATGGTGCAATAAATCGCAGATCGTATAACAATTGATGATAACATATGTAATGGACGTCCAACAATTAGGGGCACAAGGATAAGAGTCCAAACAATTCTTGCCCTTTTAGCTGCCGGCGATTCATCAAAAGACATTTTGGATCAATATCCCACTTTGGAACCGGATGACATTAACGCAAGTTTAAAGTTTGCAGCCGATTTGATGAATCGGAATTATTCGATTAGACAAGGTAGGTTATAGCGTTAATATCTCGGTGCGCTGCACCTTGGGTTTTCTGGGTTGGATTTTTTCTACAAATATTGGGGTGCGCTGCACCTCTGTAAAGCCACCGAGTATTGGATGAATTATAGAATCAATAAATTGAAGGTTCGTTCCAAGTTTAAGGCCGCAGCGTGACGAAATATTTGTAGGATCTGTAATGTGAAGGATTGTCCCAAGGTGCAGCGCACCGGAATATTATTTTCAGATGCAGAGGATTAGTGTACAAACAATTCTTGACTTTTTATCAGCCGGCGATTCGTCAAAAGATATTTTGGATCAATATCCCTCTTTGAAACCGGATGACATTACTGCAAGTATAAAGTTTGCCGCCAATTTGAGGAACCGGAATTATTCGATTGAATTTTAGGGATCTGGCATTTCGATTTAAATTTCAACCAATTAATTGCATTTCCACTTAATTCATCCTACTTTTGTGGAAACATTAATAAGACTTTTTGCTTCGAATTATGGAAACAGTCAGGATAAAGACATCGGAATTACTGCAAATGCAGCATACCATACAAACAATGGAAATGAAATTAAATTCCATCAGAAATATATTTCATCGTTTTGTAACATCTGATAATGAGGATTTAAGAACGATTGCACAACAAGTTCTGCAAAAGACCGATGATAATTTGTCGATCGAATCAAGGTTTATTCCTGAGATAACAGAAGGAGACAAAGATGTATCGCCCGTTTTACTTGCTGGAAAATGGAGCAATTTGAACATTAATGCCAAACAACTGAGGAAAGAGGCATGGAGAGAATCTTAGTAGATACCTGCATTTTGATTTTGCATCAATATCCCATTTTGGAACCGGATGACATTACCACAAGTTTAAAGCTTGGCACCGATTTGATGAACCGGAATTATTCAATTAGACAAGGTGGATAATAGCGTTTATATTCCGGTGCTCTGCACCTTTTGATTTGAGGGTTGCTGTATTCTACAAATATTTGGGTGCGCTGCACCTAACGAAAGCCACAGCGTGGCGAAATATTTGTAGAATCAAAACGTGAAAGTTCCTTCCAAGGTGCAGCGCACCGGAATATTCAAATACACAGGATTAGCGTCCAAACATTTCTTACTATTTTATCTGCTGGCGATTCATCAAAGGACATTTTGGATCAGTATCCCTCTTTGGAATCGGATGATATTAACACATGTTTGAAGTTTGGAGCCGATTTGATGAACCGGAATTATTCGATTAGACAAGGATATGAATCGCGTTGACATTTCGGTGCGCTGCACCTTGGGTTTTGTGGGTTATTGTTTTTCTACAAATATTAGGGTGCGCTGCACCTTCCGAAAACGGGTGCAGGGTGAAATCTTTGTAGAATCAAAATAGTGAAGGTTCGTGAATTGTTGTATTTTTGTAAAAAAGATGAAGATGACGACAATTGAAATAAAAAATCAGGTTATTGGGAAATAGATCAATTGACTGATAGCGAATTGTTAATGGATAATAACTAAAGAGAAACAGGTATGGAAATATTAAAGATTTTAAAAAGCAGAAAACACCTTGCGATCAATCTGATATTGTTTGCTGTCTTGTATTTATCCGTAGATTTTAACAAGACATTTATCCGCCCTGTTTATGGGCATTTTCCGATAATTGGGATTTTAACCGGAAGTTTTTCAAATTTTATGGCAGCATTTGTTATTGGTCTTTTTCCGATCGCACCGATTTTAAATAAGAAGATAAAGATCGAAAAAGCTAGAATAATTGTTTATAGCGTTTCAATATTGATTTTTGCTATCTTAACAACGGAAGAGATATATCCAATCCTGGGAGCAAGTACACAGTTCGATTTATTTGATATTTTGGCGAGTGCAATAGGTTCCATATCCGCTATCTTGACTTTTGAAATCATCATGAATTGGAGGAAAAAGAACCGTAAAAACATTTTGTCTGAATAATAGCACCTTAATATTATTCCCAGATGAAACAGATCAGGTTTCATCCAATTCCTGGCTGTTAACCTGCCGTCACATAAAAACCAGCCAATAAATTGCTTTTTCTCTTTATTCATCCTACATTTGACAAAAGGTTGTACAAAAACCAATTGTTTTTAATTAGGTCAAATCAAGGAGGGAAATTGAAGATGAGCAATGACAAACCCACATACGAGGAATTGTTGATTGAAAATGAAAACCTGAAAAAACGTCTTTCAGCGTTGGACAACAATTCATTCAAATCAGCTTTAACAGAGAGTGAAGAAAAATACCGGGCATTGGTCAACAACGTCAAAAGCATCATCTATACCTTGAAATCCGATGGTACAGTGACCTTTGTTTCACCAAGTTGGAAACCTCTTCTGGGTCACGAACCTGATGAAATCATTGGAACCAATTTCGCCCCGCTTATATACCCTGAGGATCTTCCCTATTGCATCGATTTTCTTCAAAAAACTGCTGACACAGGAACAATCCAACCCGACCAGGAATACCGTATCTTTCGCAAGGATGGTTCTTTGCGCTGGCATTGCTCTGTCGTAACACCAGTCTTCGATAATCAAAATCAATTTTTGTATTTCATCGGAAATGCCACTGACATTTCTGAACGCAAACGGGTCGAACAGGCTTTAAACAAAAGTGAAGAAAAATACCGGACGTTGGTTCAATACTCAGGCGATCCTATTTTCTGCTTCAATCCTGATGAAACATATCGTTTTGTTAACGAGGCTTTTGCAAAAATTGTGGGAAAGCTTCCTGAGGATATTATTGGTAAAACCCCCCATTCCATTTTTGGTTCTGAAGAAGCAGAAAACAGGCTCAGGCTTATACGTCAGGTTTTTAAAAGTGGACAAAAAGGCGAAATTGAAGTCGAAGTTATACTACCTTCCAGAATCAAAGCCTATTTTATTACGATAGCTGACCCCGTTATAGATCAACAAGGCAATATCTTGTGGGTATCGTGTATCTCAAAAAATATTACCGCACGCAAGGAGGCTGAATTGTTGATCATGCAACAAAACAACGAGTTGCATAAACTCAATGCCGACAAAGACCGTTTCATGACAATCCTTGCCCATGATTTAAGAGGCCCATTTAGTTCCATCCTTGGTCTTTTGGATTTATTGGCTACCAATATTCACAATTACGATATCGGAAAAATTGAAAAGCAAATCAATACGCTCAATAATTCAGCCAAAGCAACCTATCAGTTGTTGGAAGATGTTTTGTTGTGGATCAGGGCAAATTCGGGCAAAATCCCCTACGAACCCCGAAAGTTAGTCTTTGCAAATATTTATAGCGATATTGCCGTGAATTATAAATTGGCCGCCAACACAAAAGGCATAACAATCAATTATTTAGCTTCAGAAGAGGTGATCCTTTTTGCCGATGGCAATATGGTCAGTACAATTCTTCGGAACCTTGTTTCCAATGCGATAAAATTCACCCATACCGGTGGACGGATCGATATTGGGGCGGTGAAAAACCAGAAAATGGCAACAATCGCAATTTCGGATAACGGAATAGGGATTTCAGCGGAAGTTATTTCCAGGCTATTTGACATTTCTAAACTGTACTCAACAAAAGGAACGGGTAACGAAAGGGGAACCGGTTTTGGTTTATTGATCTGCAAGGAGTTCGTCGAAAACCACGGTGGAAGAATCTGGGTCGAAAGCGAAGTTGGAAAAGGGAGCGATTTTAAGTTCACCTTACCATTGTATGATCTTCATTCATAAAACGAAATGTTTACAATGCATTCTATATCGTTTGTATTCAGTTAAATTGGCATCAATACTTTAATTTAAAATTTTACTGGTTATGGAATTCACGACAGAACAAGCAAAGACCGTATTTGACCTGATCAGAACAGTAAACCCGTACGCTTATCTTCTTTTGTTGTCGTTAATCTTGCCCATTTTTTGGATTTTTTCACGATTAAATAAATGGATATGACCTTGGATAATCAAATTAAAATCTCGCTTGCGACAACTTCCGACCGGGAGGTAATTTATAAGATTCGCCACAACGTTTTTGCCTCAGAATTAGGGCAACATGTTGAAAACGAACAAGGAACAATAACGGATAAGCTTGACAACTTCAATACCTATATAGTAGCTAAAATAAATCTGGAAATCATTGGTTTCATTAGTATTACTTCCCCGGATGGAGGCGTTTATTCGATCGATAAATACATTAAACGAGCAGAACTCCCGTTTCCCGTTGACAATGGCCTTTACGAAATGCGGATTTTGACTGTCCTTAAAGAACATCGCAACACACCAGCGGCTTTACTTTTGATGTGGGCAGCGTTCCGATGGATCGACGTCCACAAAGGTTCAAATATTATGGCGATTGGTCGGATTGAAGTTTTGGAACTTTATTTAAAACTTGGTTTTCAGGCGATGAACCACAAGATTCAATCGGGTAATGTTACGTTTGAATTGCTTTTTGGTAATGTACACAGCTTAAATGATTACATCGCAAACAACTATAAACCACTCTTTTCAAAGCTCTCCAAGAATTGTATCTGGGATTTGGAGTTCTCTTTTTTCAGGCCCACAGAATGTTACCATGGGGGTGATTTTTTCCAGGCAATAGGAACCAATTTTGAAGATCTCAATAGAAGAAATCAGATTATCAATGCCGATGTTCTGGATGCGTGGTTTCCACCATCACCAAAAATCATTAAGGAATTAGAATCCAACCTTTCGTGGATTTGCAAGACCTCACCACCCACCGATTGCTGTGGGATGACGAATACAATTGCCCGCATCAGGGGCATACAACCTGAAAATATTCTTCCCGGTGCAGGTTCATCCGACCTGATTTTCCTGGCTTTCAGGGAGTGGCTAAATTCCCGCTCACGCGTGTTGATCCTCGATCCAACCTATGGTGAATATGCACATGTTTTGGAAAACATCATTGGATGCCATGTCGATCGTCTTGAACTTTTAAAGGAGGATAGATATACTGTGGATTTGGATAAGCTCATTGCGCTTTCCAAAAGCAACTATGACTTGATCGTCCTTGTAAATCCAAACAGTCCGACCAGGCAACATATCGACCGGAAAGACCTTGAAGCGGTGATTGACCTTATCCCAAACAATACACGAATCTGGATTGATGAAACTTATATTGAATATATTGGTCAGGATCAATCTCTTGAACGGTATGCGGCCAAACGAAGCAACGTGATTGTTTGCAAATCGATGTCAAAGGTCTATGCTCTTAGTGGACTTCGTTCTGCCTATTTGTGCGCATCACCTTACCAACTTGAAATGTTGAGGTCCCTTACACCACCTTGGGCGGTAAGCCTTCCATCCCAGATTGCAGCAGTCATTGCATTGCAGGATGATGAATACTATTTTAAATGTTATCAGCAAACGCACATCTTACGCGAAGAATTGGTTCAGAAGTTATCGGAAATAAATGGTTTAAAACCTGTTAAAACAAATACCAATTTTTTCCTCTGTCAACTGCCTTCAAATGGTCAGGATGCAAAAACAGTTGTACAAAAATGCCAGGAAAAAGGATTGTACATCAGAAATGCTTCTAATATGGGAAAACAGATAGGAGATTATACAATCCGGATAGCTGTTAAGGATAGGGAAACAAACAGGCAGATTGTAAATATTTTAAAAGAGGTATTACTTGATTAACGCACAAAGTGTTTGTTCCTTATTATTGAAAAATGCCTTGTTAAAATTGAAATCCAAATCATATTCCAAATGTCATATTATGACCGTGTGAAGGTTGATATGGGTCAGGTCGCGTAACAGGCTTGTCCCACATTCCACCGGAAAAGACACTTTAACACCGTTCGGGTAGGTAGCTCAAGGTTCAGGTCATTGGTCCTTTTATCCTGCCCCGGCTTTTCAATAATTACAGGGAAGTTATTGTCCGCTTCCTGGGTCTCCATGGTTTGCAGCCTCGAAAGCCAGTAATAGTAAACATGGACCTGTATCTTCTCTTTTAAACAATAGGACTTCACTGTAAGTCCTCTGTTATTACACCTTGAAACCATTTAGGCTACTTTCGATAACGTCATCCGAATCTTCATCCGTAATATTTTGCCCAAAATATAGCGGTCAGAACAAAACCAAACAAGACATACAAGACCGATTGCTTACAATATTGAAGGGATAAAAGAGGAATGGCTGAAACCTTTAGGATCGGATACTGAGAAACTTATTTTGTATGTACATGGTGGCGGATATGTATATGGATCCTGCAATGACCATAATGGGTTCGTTTCAAAATTCGCCAAGGCAACCTGTGTTACAAACTTGATTTATGAATACAGGCTTGCCCCAGAAAACCCCTTTCAGGCAGCCCTGGAAGATTCCATGAAAAATTACCAGATACTGCTTAGTTCAGGCTATAAACCTAAAAATATTCTAATTGCAGGTGAATCTGCTGTTGGAGGTTTGTGCCTTGCCCTCCTCCTTGCGATGAAAGATCGCAAAATTGATTTACCTGTCGCTGCTGTTGCGATTTCATCATGGACCGATCTTACCTTCTCAAGTGAATCCTGCCGGACAAAAACAAAGTATCCCCCGCTCCGCTCTATTCATATGGACGGTTCGAAGCAAATACTATGTGAGTAACCATGGCCCAACGAATCCCTTCATTTCGCCTTTATTCGGTGACAAAAAAGGGTTGCCACTACTCCTGATCAATTCTGGTGTAAGCGATGAATTGTATGAGGATAGTGAAAAATTTGCCATGAAAGCAAAAGATGCCGGGGTTGACCTTAAATTCACCCCTTGACCTGATATTATTCACTGTTACCCTTTGTTGGCCCCGATGTACTGGGAAGCAATCGAGGCTATGAACGAAATTGTAGCCTTTGTAAGAAAACACCTACAACTTGTAGATCTCACAACCCGCTAGAAGGAAACATCCCAGACCATAGTCTTCAAAGTCGGGTATGCTGTCATAAGTAACTGGCTGACTATCTGATGGTTGTTTTCCGGTTCCCTGCACAAACCCGAGGAAACCATTGGCATGTACGGCGTCATTCACCATTGCATTCCAGGCTTTGGTAATCACAGGCTTGTATTTTTTGGCACTTAACAAGCCATTGTTTACGCCCCATGCCATACCATAGGCGAATAGGGCGGTTCCACTCAACTCCTTACCTCCGTAATTGTTTGGGTCGTGCAAGCTTGCATTCCAGAAACCGTCGGCTCTTTGGATGGGAACTAAGGCTTTCATCATATCAAGATAAGTCTTCTGATATTCCTTTCGGTGCGGATCATCTTTCGGAAGGATTTCGAGCACTTTGACCAAAGCCGCAACAACCCATCCATTTCCACGCGACCAGTAGCAATCTTCGCCATTGGGTTCCTTATAAGTTGGCTTGAAATCTTTGTCCCGCCACCACAGTTTATCCTTTGGATTGTAGAACCCTTGTTTCACCTTCGAATCCATGTACATCTGGTACATCCTTTCAGAATATTGCTTTTCGCCTGTGATTTTCCCCAACTTTGCAAACAGCGGCATGGCCATCTGAAGGGCATCGATCCAGGTCCAGTCGTCAATTTTATCGGTCGCAAGCATCAGGTCAACCGAGGCTTTGATATCTTTTAGCCTTTCCGGTTTTTTGTCGATTTCATATAGGTCAAGATAGGTCTGGCCACAACACTGATTGTCGGCATTGCGGGTTTTGATCCCATCACGCAAACCCCATTTGTGTGCCTCGCCCCATGAAACAGCATAATCGTAATACGCTTTATCACTGTTAATTGCGTACAACGCCATCAAACCTTCGTAATAGACGGCGCGTGTCCAAATGTTGCTTGGACGCTCTTTGTTCGTGATAATGCTTTTCCCTGTATCGGGCCATTTGTTCATAAAATAAAAATTGGTAAGTACCATGTTGTCCATGATCTCCTTCTTTGACGGCAAAGTCTGTGCGTTGGCAAAGCAAGTGGCCAAAAGTACTATAACCAGAATCACAATGGTCTTCTTCGATTTCATATCCTTTGTTTTTAGAGTTGTTCGGAAGCTGTTTTTGTTATCTCTTTGTCTTTGATTGATTGACTATCCTTGATAGAGAACTCCGCCACATTTTTCAAAACCATTGAAGGTACCGTTCCAACTTTCCCAACCTTCAGGTGGTCGAGGCTGATACCCGTGACATCATCAAGAATCATTGCCGGACGGAAATCATCGTTCTCCAGTTTCATCTCTACGTGGTTAAGTTCAATGTTTTTGGCGTGCCGGATAAAAAATCCATAGGCCGGCATAGGTCCAAACTCCTGTGGGTCAGGATATGACTTTTCATGTTCACCGACATCAACCAAGGCTTGTTCTTTTGGGGCACCACCTTTGATACGGATGGTGATGTTGCTCAATTTCACATCTTCGACAGGATGATCGGGTAAGCCAACGATCATCGAACAGTATTTCGGATTTTCGCTGTAAATGATCACATTGCTGATGTTGATGCGGCGGATCATACCGATTGGAACACCTTCCGGTCCTCTCATCCGTGCCCCAATCCTTAGAAAAAATGGGGCTCCCTGAATATCTTTCATAATGATGTTGTCAACAGTCACATCTTCAAGGATTCCTCCATCCACAGTTTCGAGGGCCAGACCGCGGCAAAACTCAAATGTGCAATTTGTGATCGTGATGTTCCTGAAACCACCGTTCGATTCAGTCCCGAATTTAATACGGCCAGTTACAACACCCCGGTCGGGAACGGTATTGGCCTCCGCTTTCAGATAAGTTCCGTTCAGCACCGATTTCCTATCAAAACCGCTCACCGAACAATTGGTGATCGTCACATCCTCGGTAGATCGGGCAAAACCCAGCGCATAGGAGCTTTTAAGGCATATGGCGTCGTCCCATGGCGAGTTGACGGTACAGTTGGAGATCCGCACATGACGACAGCAATCGACGTCAAAAGCGTCACGGTTCGTATCCACTTTGAGATTGTCGAGGGTAAGGTTATCGACACCAGTCGCCAGGATCGCAAAATGGCCTCCCATCAAAATCGAAACATCCTTGATGACCACATTACGGCACAATTTCAAGGCAATCGCTTTGTTGGCAAGGCCGGGAGTCCGGGTGCCTTCGCGGGTCAGTCCATTGCCTAAGATCGTACCCAGACCGGTAATCGCAATGTTCTGGAGGTTCTCGCCACAAATCAGACTGTTGTGCCAATGACTGTGGCCAAAATCCTGATATTGATCGTTGGGGTTGAGTTCAGAAGGATCATAACCAAGGCCGTACTTCTTTACATTAGCTGCCTCAAGGGTTGCCCCATTGTCAAAGTTTAGGGTAATGAAATTTTTCAGGTGAATGGTGAAACTCAGATAAGTTCCTGCAGGAAAAAAGATCGTACCGCCACCTGCCTTTGAAGCCGCGGTAATCGCTGCATCAATTGCCGGTGTATCGACTGTTTGTCCATCCCCTTTGGCCCCAAAATCTTTAACATTGTAATAGATAATAGACTGCGCAAAAGCTCCCTCTACAAAAAGAAGAATGAAGATTAAATTCTTGATTTTTAGCATATTAGTTTGTAGTTTTATAAAATCCGAGAAACCGTCTCGGATTTTCATTTTTTGTCAATTTTAAAACCAACAGGAGGCATGGACGTGTTGGATTTCTGGTGTAAAGCATCGATTCTATCAAGCAAATATTTAAAGGCTTGATTTAATTTGGAGTCGAGTTTTAGAATCTCTTTTTTCAAATCCTCATTTTCCCTCAATAAGGCCCTGTACCTAGCAAAAGCCCTCATGATCTCAATGTTTATCTTAATTGCTTTTTCAGAGTGTAAAACAGAAGAGAGCATGGATACACCTTGTTCTGTAAATACGAGCGGATTTACAGAGGAATGTTTAAGAATAGACAACCGGTCACAATTTGTGACCAGTTCATCCTTCTCAATTTTAGATAGTTCAAACATAAAGTCCTCAGGAAATCGTTCAGGATTTCTTTTTACCTGTTGCTTTAAAACTTTTGTTGGAACACCATACAACATCGCCAAATCGGTATCTATCATTACTTTAAAACCTCTGAACTGAAAAATCAGCGTTTCATAATCGGCCCTAATTATGTCTTCCATGATTTTGTAGAATTTTAGTTTTAAAAGATATTAATAATCAATTCATTAACAAACAACCTTGATTGTCCTAATTTCCATCCGGTTTTAAAACATTTGCAGCCGGTGTTTCGTACCATCGAAACTCGTTCCATTTGTCTGGTTTTTCCGGATCGAAAACAGGAAGATTGTCAATCAAATACCTGGACAATTCCATTTTATTGTTTCTGATTCCCTGAACTATACATTTCGCAAGTTCATAAGCACCATATGGATTAAAATGGGTATCATCTGCAAGGGCTTTTTCCTGACCGGGATAGGTATTGGCAGGATAATGGACAAATGCTTTTTTGGAATTTTCAGGACCTAAGGCCTCATAAAATTTCTTGCTCATTGCGTTGAGGTCAATCAACGGGACGTTTTCCGCCTTTGCAGTCTGCCGCATCGCTTCGGGATAATCTTCAAGCGTATTGATAATTTGCCCTTTATCATCAAAACGGCGGCGGTGCATCGATGTCACCAACACAGGTTTCCCACCCTTTTTATGGGCTTCAGAAATAAAATATTTAAGTTCGTCTTTATAGGTTGTGAAGGCGTTAAGATGATTGCCACCCGGTTTTTGATCGTTGTGGGTGAATTCGAGAAACAGGTAATCACCCGGTTTCATTTGGCTCAAACTCTTTTTTAGCCTGTTCTCACGTTTGAAGGCAAGCAACGTCTCACCCGATTCGGCATAATTGGCCACCACGACCTCCGGTTTCAGGAAGCATGGAAACATCTGCCCCCATGATGCCCAGGGTTCGTTATCCTGATCGGTAACCGTTGAATTTCCGGCTAAAAAGATGGTTGGCAATTCATCGGCACTCTGGATCTCGATTGCCGAGACGCAAGGATGTGGTCCATTGAATTCGAGGGACAGTTTATTGTCCCAATTGAGATAATGCAACTCCCTATCTTTCAGCCTGATTTGCTCACTCTCGCTGATTTTGGGTCTCCTGACATCAACAATGATCGTCTTTTGAATGGTTTTCCCTTTTTTTGTGGTGATATTTTCGAGCATTAACCGACGCGATTCGGCTTTGACAGTTGTTGATGAACCTTCTGGGGCACCACCCAAAGTTAAAGTGATTTTGTAATGCCCTTCCGGCAAGTTGACAACGAAATAAAACGGTTTATTGCTAATGATGTAATCGCTTGTCAATGGGTTTTTTGCAGAATTTTTGCCTGAAATGATCTCCCCGGAAGGGATCAGTCCAAAACCTTTTGAATTGTTGTAAATTGATTTTTCGGTGATCTGCTCATAACCTTCCTGAACAGCTCCTGAACCAAAATCAAATTTCCGTGCGGTGGAAGGATTTTCGTTGTCATCATAAAGCGTTAATGCGCTTTCGTTGATACCTATCCTGTGCGAATTAGTCAGTTGGAAGGAAAGGCTCAGAAATAGAAATGGAATAAAGAAGAATTTCATGAATTATTTATATCAATTCGTTAATATTCAGCTATTTGATGATGTGGAAATAAAATAGAAATAATGGAAATATTTGGATTGTGCTTCAAATATGTTTGATATTATAAAGAAATATTTTGCATTTTTCGAATTTTGATATTTTGCAAAAATAGAAAATCTATTGGTCTGTTTGACTTATTACATCGAGTATGTTGTTGATTTGAGTGATGGGATTTTAATGTATTGTAAACAAAAAATTGGTTTGATTTGGTGTAAAACCTAATTTCACGATCTTTTTCAAACTAATTGTAAAGTCATTATTATAAATAACCAATCAAACTTGCAAATACCCCTCCATTGGAGGGGTGGCGAAGCCGGTGTGGTTGACATAATCCCCATATAATTAATTGGTCGGTAAATACCGTTAAAAACGACGAACCAAATTCTCAGTCTTTTAAACTTATTTATCCAAACCTAAAGTATTGATCCGCCTTTGCAACAATTCGATGTATTTCTCCTGTAGCCCGCTAGAAAGGAAACTCATCCCTATAAGTTCGAACCAGAAAGGCAGGGCTGTATTGATGGATATCATAATCTTTTCAACGACCTTGTCCGTTAAGCCACAACGCTCCTTGCCAAAATAGTCTACAAGGATTTTTCTTGTCAGGTTGTTTTTTTTCCCTTTAATGGATAATGCAATTTCTTCAATGTCGCCCTTTAAAACAATGGACGAATTTAGAAAATCGTAAGCTGGTGCCAGACTCACTTTGCCTTTTTGTGTGATTAACGAATAATTTTTAAGGTGCATGTCTTCATTGCCTACAAGGAAGTTAAAGAGTACCCTTTTAAAAAGCTCTGCCTTTTCAATGACCGGAAAAGTGCAATATGTATCGATCAGTTTCACGACTCTTTCCATCGAATAATTGTATTTCGTATCCCGCCCCATGCCGGCCAGTTGGCTAAAATCTTCAACCGCAATTTTATCATGCTGCCCTTTGCGGTCAAACCGTTTGGTAAAATAGGTCAACGAGTCATCTTTGGACCAGACCAACCCATGAAGTGGGACTTCAATTCCGATCGTTGCTGCAAGGCGCATGGTGAGGTCTTCATTTTGAGGCATTTCCGAGAAATAAGGGTGCTGAGGTTTTAAAATGTACTTTCCGTTCAAATCTACTATTTCGAAAAAACCATTTTTAATGTTCAATATTGCACTAAGCTTCGGCTGGACTCCCTGAATGGACATTTTACTGGCACGCATCATCGCTTCCGCCCTAAGTTCCTCAGCTGTAAGGTTCAGGAAGGAAAGCTCCTTTAGGGCAGGTGATATCAGCTTTAACCCCTTTTGGCTGTAAAGTTCGGAGCCACATAAATCATAGGTGATTGGGCAGCGGTTCATCATATTATCTCCTTTACAGTAACATTTCCAACCATGTCGCCACCAACGGCCATAAGTTGAGAAAAGAGATCGTTGCGGTCTATTTTCCCGATCTTCAATAACCCTTCCAATTGAACTCCTTCAGGAAGAAGCCCTTCAAAAAATGGGGGGAATGAATCAAATTGATAATTCACACCTCCGACTGGCATGGTCAAAGAAACAGGAGTCCCGCAATAACCTGGCAGGTATTCAACCAAATACTTTTTGCCAAATTCCAATTCCGTGAGCAATCCGGCTTCAAGGTTATTTACAAATACTTTAGCCTTTCTCATTTTTATCAAGCGGAATAATTAAAGGACTAATTAGCTGAACTTTAATGTTAAGTACATTGAGTATTTTGCGCAACGTATCAAGCTGAACGGTTTCTTTCCCATTTTCGAGATCGAAAACAGTTGTTTTTCCTATACCCGCCATTTCGGCCAGTTGAAGC
Organism: Mariniphaga sp.; assembly: GCA_037128295.1. Taxonomy (GTDB): domain Bacteria; phylum Bacteroidota; class Bacteroidia; order Bacteroidales; family Prolixibacteraceae; genus JAAFHB01. Next base: position 501 of record JBAXWR010000028.1, on the reverse strand, counting down.
TGGCTGAGTCCGGATGCTTTACGGTGCTTCCGAATGAAGGTAGCAAGAAATTGAGGTTCTATCATAGCAATATTGTTATAGCGGTAAAAATACAACTTTTGATTTTGAAAACCAAACCAATTAATGAAAATATACCGCTATAACAAAATTATTTTGTGGATTCCTTTGAATGAAGAAGGATTTGATTAATATTTACCGCTACAACATGACATTATTATATAAATAACTATATTTGAGTACACTCAAATTTCAATTATTTGACAACCTTGAGCCATTTATCAATGACAAGTTTCCATTTGTACCGGTATTTACCCGTGCGTTGTGGCGCATGAAAAATCCAATTATTTGCCGACAAAGGAATTGCGCCGCCATCATATGCGGATGAACTGTCTCTACAATAGTGTAACCTCTACGAGGTAAAGATTGTACGATAAAAATAATGGCGTCTCATAAAACCATATTTCTTGAAAGCAGCATACACAAAGTGGATCGAAACACGTT
>JBAXWR010000279.1:0-9615 GCA_037128295.1 Mariniphaga sp. | reverse complement strand
CCACGAAGGTAAACATTGTTTCCCTCTGCAAGTGAACCGGATACGGTGTCCATAAATGATTCAACTGCTTTCTGAACAGTCACTTTCTCAATACCAGTGTTCTTCGAAATCTCGTTTACGATATCTGCCTTTGTCATTGCTATAAATTTAAATTATTCGACTTTCTTTGTTTCTATTTTGGCTTACAAATATATTGCTTTTGAATTAACCAACATCATACTAATCAATATTTTTTGTTCTTTTCAGGAATTTTTTTTTAAAACTTCAAATTATGTCGGATTTCGGTAAAATATTGAGTATTTGGTATCAACAAAATAAACGCGATCTGCCCTGGAGATCCAATAACAACCCATATTTAGTATGGGTCTCAGAAATAATCCTTCAACAAACACGTGTGGACACCGGAATCCATTATTATTTGCGGTTTATTCAATTTTTCCCAGACGTATTGTCGCTGGCAAACGCTGAGGAAAATGATGTTTTAAAACTATGGCAAGGTTTGGGATATTATTCCCGCGCCAGGAATATGCATGTAGCTGCTTTACAGATTAAAAATGAATTTAGCGGGTTATTCCCTACCTCCTACAAGGATATCCGAAATCTAAAGGGAGTTGGCGATTATACCGCGGCGGCTATTGCTTCTATTTCCTTTGGCCTTCCTTATGCTGTAATTGATGGAAATGTTTATCGGGTCCTTTCAAGAATATTTGGCGTAGAAACCGCCATCGACACATCATATGGTAAAAAATATTTCACAGATTTGGCCTCACTTTTACTTGACAAGCTAAACCCGGGACTCTTTAATGAGGCTTTGATGGAATTCGGAGCTTTGCAATGTACCCCTAAAAATCCCAACTGCAAAACATGCCCTTTCAACGATCAGTGTATCGCCTTTTCAAAAAATGAAATCTCGAAATTCCCGGTCAGGTCAAAACAAATAAAAGTAAAAGAAAGGTTTTTTAATTACTTGTATATCAAAGATGAAAACTGCTTTTACATTGAAAAAAGATCGGAAAAAGACATTTGGCATAACCTATATCAGTTCCCGCTGATTGAAACCCCGGAAGCAATAAACCTATCGGATCTTGTTTGCAGCGAACAGTTTTTGAAATTGTTCGATCCCAAAGATATCGTACTTGGCTCGATGGGACCGGAAATCGTCCACCTGTTAACCCACCGGCGTTTACATATCAGGTTCATCGAGATTATTGCCTTGAACATTAAACCAACTTCAAATTGGATTAAAGTACATCCAGGCGAAATAACCAACTTTCCTGTCCCCAAAATAATCGATAATTTCATGTTGGCGATACTTTCAAACAAAATATCCGAATGATATTAAACTTCACGTTTATTTTTATCTTTGAACAATAAATTTTTAGTAACTTAGACATATAAACCCTTATTTTGAATATTATGTCCATTAACAAAGTGATTTTAGTAGGAAATGTTGGGAAAGATCCTGAAATCAGGCATTTAGACAGCAATATCTCTGTTGCGAATTTTTCGTTGGCAACTTCCGAGAGTTATACCAACAAAGCTGGTGAGAAGGTGACAAACACCGAATGGCACAATATTGTGTGCTGGCGGAGTTCTGCCACTTATGCCGAGAATTATATCCGAAAAGGAAGCCAGCTCTATGTTGAAGGAAAAATCAAAACCCGAAGCTACGATGCCCCCGATGGATCGAAACGGTATGTTACAGAGATCTATGCCGATTCGATGCAATTGCTGGGGAAAAGAACTGACGGTCCATCACATGTTGAAAGCCCCAAAGCAACTCAGGTATCAACAGTAAATGAACCGGTTGATCATTTTCCTTATGTGAAAGATGACAAAGAAGAAGATGATCTTCCATTTTAATCCACAACAATTTAATGAAACCGGTTTTGTCATTTTTATCTGATAGGAATTTTATCAAATGGTAAAATTTCATATACAATTGGTTGTATTTCTGATGTGTCTCATGATTCTCTCCGGTTCATGCGGCAAAACTTTTACACCACGGCCACGGGGATATTTCAGAATTGCTTTCCCGCCAAAGAGCTACAAACCACTTGACATTGCTTTGCCATATAGTTTTGAGATCCCTGCCTACTCAATGGCGGGTAGGGATTCCTTTAACCTGGATCAACTCAATTGGATCACAATTGACGTACCAGCCAACCATGCACAGATACATCTGAGTTATAAAGAAATCAACAATAATCTGGGAACCTATATCGAACAGTCGCGCAACCTTGTATATGAACATACCCAAAAGGCAAGTGCGATAGAGGAAGAGATTTTTGAGAAGCCTTTAAAAAAGGTTTACGGTACAATATATACCATTAAAGGCAACGCTGCCTCACCTCTGCAGTTTTATCTGACCGACAGTATCAAACATTTTTTACGAGGTTCCCTATATATCAAGGAGATTCCAAACATTGACAGTTTACAACCGGTTATTTCTTTTCTTTCTCAAGATGTCCTCCGAATAATCGAAACTACGGAATGGAAAAAAAATAAATAATGCCACTAATACACCGTGAAAATATTGAAAATGGGGAGATTGGACTTTGGAAAGTTTCTGAAAGCATTGATGATTTGTTGTTACTTGGAAGGTTTACAGAACCGGATTTAAAGGTTTTTGGCACCATTACAGCTCTGCATCGCAAAAAAGAGTGGCTAGCTACCAGAATACTTCTCAATGAACTAATTGGCACACAAAAAAGAATTGGCTATCATAATGACGGAAGACCCTTTATCATCAATTCGCATATAAACATAAGTATCTCACATACAGGTATATATGTTTCTGTATTTCTTCACTCCGATGCAATTCCAGGAATCGATATCGAACTGGTTACAAGACAAGTCGGGCGTGTGGCACAACGATTTCTCTCTCCTGAGGAATTAAACTCGTGTTCTGATGGAGAAGGATATTCAAATTGGAAGTTATTGATGCATTGGTGTGCAAAAGAGGCCATCTTTAAGATGATCCCCCTAACCGATATTGAATTTGCAACAGATATCCACATTAATTACTCAGGATCTATCTCTGAAACAGGTACTTTACAAGGAACTTTTAAGTATAAAACCGGTTCTACCCCTATTACCCTTTATTATCGGATACACGATGAACTTTTGATTGTTTGGGGCTGGCTTGAAAAAGAAAAATTGGATTTTTTCAAATAGTCGGATCATATTGTTTAAGCTGATGAACAATCGGGGCTTTCGGATGTCTTTATCTTAGGAATATACAATATATATAGATATAACATGAAAATACCAGATTCTCATATCATCGTGATCTTCGGGGCATCCGGAGACCTTACAAAAAGAAAACTGATCCCAGCAGTTTTTGAACTTTACATCAACAGGCTCTTACCGGAGAGTTTTGCGCTTCTCGGAACAAGCCGGACTTCCTTAACAGATGAAGAATTCCGTCACCGGATGTTGGAGTTTTTACCTTTGGAAAACAATTCAACAGAACAATTTTTAAGCCATATCTATTATCAAACAATTGATTACAATGTTCAGGATGACTATCTGAGATTAAAAATCAGGTTGGAAGAACTAAGTATTCTTTTGGGAATTGCCTCAAATTATCTTTTTTACCTATCGACACCCCCAAATCTATATGATCTCATTCCTGAAAAACTGGCAAGGGCAGAACTTAACATTCAAACACATGGTTATCGTAGGCTAATAATTGAAAAACCGTTTGGGAATAGTCTTTCCAGTGCTAAGGCATTGAATGTTAGCCTGAAAAAAGACTATGATGAAAACCAGATTTATCGGATCGACCACTACCTGGGAAAGGAAACTGTTCAAAACCTGATGGTCACGCGATTTGCCAATGGTATCTTTGAACCGATCTGGAACCGTAATTTTATTGAACGAGTTGAGATCTCTTCTGCCGAAAGTCTTGGCGTTGAAGGTCGTGGAGGTTATTACGACAATTCAGGAGCTATGCGCGACATGGTACAAAACCATCTGCTACAAGTAGTTGGAATGGTTGCCATGGAACCCCCGGTGGTAATTGAGGCTGATGCCATCCGTCACGAGGTGATGAAAGTATTTCAATCTTTGCGGCCATTAACCCCCGATGAATTAAACAAAAATGTAATCAGGGGACAATATACGGCATCAACCATAAAGGGACAGGCTGTTTCCGGCTACCGGGAGGAACCTGGTGTAGATCCAGATTCTCATACCGAAACTTATGTAGCCATGAAATTCTATATCGACAATTGGCGATGGGCAGGTGTTCCTTTCTTCATCCGCACAGGTAAAAAGCTACCTACCCGGGTTACCGAAATCGTAATCGAATTTAAACCAACCCCGCACCATTTGTTCGACATGAACAATTCTGACCAACATAAAAACAATCAGTTGATTATTCGGATCCAACCTGATGAGGGGATTTTATTGAAATTTGGCATGAAGGAACCGGGTGCCGGCTTCAGGGTCAATCAGGTGAATATGGATTTCCACTACTCGAGTCTGGCCGATATCCATTTGCCAAGTGCATACGAACGCCTTTTATTGGATTGCATGTTGGGTGATGCCACCCTATATTCACGTGGCGATACGGTAGAGGCTGCCTGGAATTTCATCCAACCCATTCTGGACGCATGGAAAAACGATCCTATGATCCCAATTTACGGATATCCCGCAGGAACCTGGGGTCCTTATGAATCAGATCTGTTGATCGAAGGCGACAAGACATGGCGATACCCGTGCAAAAATTTGTCAGATGATGGTTTATATTGTGAGTTGTGAGTGGGAAATTGGAAATTGGAAAATAGAAATTGGAAATTGGAAATGAAAACGTTCATACACAACTGTACTACTGCCAACGACCTTGCACAACTATTTGCTGAACAATTGGTTATATGGATAAATGAAAATGAGGGTGGGGTCTATCACCTTGCATTGTCGGGTGGAAAGACACCTTCGATTCTGTTTTCCTTATTGGCCGATAAATTCATCAATGCAATTCCCTGGCAAAGGGTTCATTTCTGGTGGGGTGACGAAAGAATGGTTCCACCTGATGATCGCGAAAGTAATTTTGGCGTAGTAAATGAACTGTTTTTCACAAAACTTGCGATAGACGAAACAAATATCCACAGGATCAAAGGTGAAGCACTCCCTGAAGTTGAAATGGAAAGATATAAAAAGGAAATCAATTCGCTCCTGCCCAAGGAGAACGGTTGGCCATCTTTCGATCTGGTCATGCTGGGGCTAGGTGACGACGGACATACCGCTTCGATCTTTCCAGACCAGATGCATTTACTGGAATGCGACCAGGTAACAGCTATTGCCACCCATCCCCTTTCGGGTCAGCAGCGAATTACCCTAACCGGAAAGGTGATCAACAATGCAAAGAAAGTCGCTTTTTTAATTTCTGGCAAATCGAAGGCACTGATTTAGAACGAGATCATCAACAATGCTATCAATTCATCGAAGTACCCCGCAGCTCATATTCATCCGGTTGGGGAATTGCATTGGTTTGTTGACGATCAAGCAAGTCTTCTTGGATGATGATTAACATATTTTTTAAGGGTCTGACACCAGAACTACCTATTTAATCAGGAAGTCGAACATTTTCTTTTCGCCGATAAACCCTTCGAGCTGGTCGTTGATTTTGACAGGACCTACTCCGGCAGGTGTACCTGTATAAATCAAGTCGCCGATTTTTAAGGTAACAAACTGTGAGACATATGCAATAATGGTATCGATATCGAAGATCATGTCGCGTGAGTTTCCGATTTGTACCACTTCCCCATTTTTACGCAACGAAAAATCGATTTGTCCAAGATCGCCAAGTTCCTGTTTTGGAATAAATTCGCCAAGGACTGCCGCCGAATCGAAAGCTTTTGCTTTTTCCCATGGCAACCCTTTTTCGATCAGTTGGCGTTGGAGATCCCGGGCAGTAAAATCGACCCCCAGACCAATCTCATCATAATAACGATTGGCGAATTTCGATTCGATGGATTTGCCAAGCCTGTTAATTTTTACAATCAATTCCACCTCATGATGGATTTCTTTTGAAAATTCAGGAATAAAGAAGTGCCTATTATCCAACAATAATGAGGAATCAGGTTTCATGAAGAAAACTGGTTCTGTTGGAATATCATGCTCCAGTTCCCTGGCATGTTTCAGGTAATTACGTCCGATGCAAATGATTTTCATAACATTATAAAAATAAGATGATTATAATTTTCGGTTCAATTCCCTTATTTTGATACTGGTTAAAACCTTTTTGGTATAAAGTGGAAATTCATTTTGCATCATCCAGCCATAATAGCCAGGTTCAATGCGAAATACCTCCTCAACCGGTTTGCCTTTGTGCTTCCCGAAGTTGAATACCTCAACCCCCTTTTCATCATAAACAATACGACCGGCAAAGTCCACACTTTTGTCGAAGGCAGAAAATGAGGCCAATGCCTCAATATTATTTACAATTGGAACAGACTTCTTTCCATTATCCTCAAATTCCACTCCCGAATACCTTTCAATCTGAGCTTTTAATACTTCATAAGTAGCTTTGGTATCAGCCATTGCGCTATGAGCATTTTCGAGGTCTTGCAAGAGATAAAATTTATAGGCAGCAGCCAATGTCCTTTTTTCCATCCGATGGAAAATGATCTGCACATCTACAAATTTATGTTTTTTCAGGTCAAGGTCAATATCAACCCTCAAAAATTCTTCAGTTAACAATGGAATGTCGAAACGTGTCGAATTAAATCCTGCCAGGTCGCATCCTTCAATAAATTTGGCATAAAGTTTCGCTACCTCTTTGAACTTTGGGGCATCTTTAACATCCTCATCATAAATACCGTGGATTGCGGAAGATTGTGCAGGAATGGGTATTCCAGGGTTAATCCGTTGCAATTTTTCCTCTTCCCGGCCATCCGGAAAAACTTTCAAAAGTGCTATTTCCACAATGCGGTCAGTGACCACATTGATCCCCGTAGTTTCGAGATCAAGAAAAACAAGAGGGTTCCTCAGATTTAATTTCACTGTCCTTATAGATTAAAACTAAAAAACCCGGAGGTTGTATAACCACCAGGTTTTAATAGATTGGGATTCAAATATTAAGCATTGATCATCATCGGCATTAACAACATCAGGATATCTTCTGCTTCCAGATCTTTTTCGGCAGGTAATAAAAGACCGGCTCTTGAATGATCAGAAAGTTTCATCTTAACATCTTCAGAAGAAAGGTTGGAAAGGATCTCAATCAAGAAAGTCGATTTAAAACCAATTTCCATATCCGGACCCGTGTATTCGCAGTTAATTGTCTCAACACCAGATATCGCAAAATCTATATCTTGCGCTGATACAATAAGTTGTGAAGGTGTCATTTTTAAACGGATAAGATTGCTGGCCTGATTTGCAAAAACAGAGACCCGTTTAAGTGTTGTGTAAAAATCAACCCTGTCGATCAATAATTCGTTGGGGTTGTTCAATGGGATCACAGAATTATAGGAAGGATATTTCCCTTCAACAAGCCTGCAAACCAATTTAAACCCACTTAACGTAAAAAAGGCGTTCTTCTGATCAAATTCAAGTTTTACATCTGAATCTTCGCGAGGAAGAAGGTTTTTCAATAATGATGCAGGTTTTTTTGGAAGAATAAACGATGCTGCATTGTCGTATTTCACATCGGATCTTTTGTAACGTACCAGTTTATGAGCATCCGAAGCAACAAATGTAACCTCCTCAGGCGAAAATTCCAGATAAATACCGTTCATCACAGGCCTCAATTCGTCGTCTGCGGTTGCAAACAAAGTTTTGTTGATACCAGTCAACAACATGTCATGTGGAAGGTTGATCGAATGTTTGTTATCTGAAAGATGCGGCAAGGAAGGAAAATCCTCTCCATTATGCCCCACAATCGAATATTTACCATTTGCCGAGAGAATCTCAACAACAAGTGAATCAGGATTGATTACAAAAGTAAGGGGCTGCTCAGGAAACTCCTTGAGCGTTTCGAGCATGATTTTAGCCTGAACGGCAATCAATCCATCCTCTTCAGAATTTTCAAGTTCAAGTTGTGTGATAAGGGTGGTTTCCAGGTCAGAAGCCGTTATCATCAAAGTTGTTCCTTCAAGTTTTAAAAGAAAATTATCCAGAATAGGTAAGGTGTTCTTACTACTAATCACCCTGCTGATCGCATTCAGATGCTTCAGCAATTCGGTACTTGAAACTACAAATCTCATTGGTTTATACTCTTAAAATGTTTTACTATTTAATGCTAACAATCTGATTACAAATGCAAACAAATATCAAATCTGGTGTTTGCACGAATTTACGAAGTTACTAATATTCGGTTACTTAACAAACCTCCTGGAAAAAATATTTTGATTTAGTTTTTATTCAAGACAAGGCTATTGTTTCGTTGTATCCGAAACCCGTTGTTTTTTTGCAAAACGTCGGTCGCGAAGGAAACTGAAAATAAAACCAAATGATAAACCAATCAGAACAGGAAGAAGTACATTGATCAATTGCCAGAAAGATTTCTCCTCCCTGATTTTCACCTTATCGAGCAACCTCATTTGCATGGAACGGGACCTTAATGCCATCAACCCTGAATCGTCGCAAAGATAATAAACAGCATTGACCAGAAAATCCTTGTTCCCATAGGTTACATTTGAAACTTTATCATAGCCGAGTGGCAATGGAATATATTTACCAGCCGAAAAAGTTACTTTATTGGCAATTATCGCCCCGTCTGATATAATGATCATTTTTGCAGGTTTACTTTCTGAGATCATTTTTGAGACTGACGGAATCCCAAGATCTTTGATCAACCGATTTTTAAAAACTGAAGTAAACCTCCCCTCCCGTAAGACGCCTGTGGGGAGGTTTGTTTTGTTAAACAGGTTTCGTGCTGGCGGGGCATCTATCATTCCAAGGTTAACCAACATTGGACTTTGGTTTGTCCTGGCATAAGGCGATGTAGTAAGGATCACCACACTCTTTAATAATTCGTTATCCTCAACCAAATCGATAGAACTGACAAATTCAGCAGATACCCGGTTAACGCTCTTTCCAATAGGATGACTTTGTGCGGGTTCCAACAATGGGGAAAAATACCATGGTGCCATAGCATATCGTGGAGGTTGACCTTCCAAAGCTGTATTAATCCTAATCTTCTGACAATCTACATCCTGGATAAGATCACGGTTTAACCTGATTCCATAACGGAACAATTGATCATCAAGGTTTAATTCACGTGGAAATGCAAGTGTGGACATTCCGTTTGACAAACTATCGAGACTGATGCTGACCGGGTCGATCAGCCACATGATGCTTCCCCCCTTCATCAAGTATTGGTCGATTGCATATTTATCCTTTTCGGCAAAAGGTTTTGAAGGGTTTGCGATAATTAAAGCTTTAAAACTGTCGGGAAATAATTGGAGTTTTGATGATGTGATCCGTTGGATATTAAAACTTTCTGATAATGTAACAGAAATATCGTGTACCTGAACCTCCTCCAATTCGTCATGACCGGTAAGAAAAGCAATATTCTCCTTTTTTTCCTGAAACAATAATTTCAATCCTTTCGAGATCTCATATTCGAGCTGCTCAACCGAGCGTATCAGGTTTTCTTCATCACGC
>JBAXWR010000278.1:0-9738 GCA_037128295.1 Mariniphaga sp. | reverse complement strand
ATTCAACGCCTACAGCGGCGTGTAATAGCAACTAATTATTTCTACTTATTTCTATTATTTCCAATTTCAATTTTTCAATTTCCAATTTCCAAATTACTGTAAATTAAATATATACATATATGAGCATCGAATTAAACAAAGATTTTATGTGGTCATTGGTTGTCCCAACAAGTATGGGTGTAAGGATTACACCGGCGAACGGCCAACCGGTACATAGCAGTGACCTTTATCAGATGTATGCATCTAGTGCGGAAACCAATGTCGCAAGCATTTCTTCCTACCTTGGACTTCCTGTAAAGGTGTTGACCACTTTTGTTAAAGATAGTCCGATAGCCCAGTTCATTAAGGCCAATCTGAGAAGCCGGAACATGAGTTTTGAAGGTCCTGAGGTTCCACAGGGTGGTCCATGGGGCTACCGGCACCAGTTTAACATTGCCGACAGTGGAATCGGAACCCGTGGTCCACGTGTTCAGAACGACCGTGCCGGGGAGGTTGGCAGAACCCTAAATGTTAAGGATTTTGATCTAGACCGTATTTTCGGGAAAGAGGGAGTCCAGATTGTCCACCTATCTGGTTTGATTGGCGCTTTATCGCCTGAGACGAGCAATTTCTGTCTGGAAATCGCGAGGTTTGCAAAGAAATTTGGTACCCGTATTGCCTTTGACCTTAACTATCGTGCATCCTTCTGGAAAGGACGTGACAAAGAGTTGCGGGATATTTTTACTGAAATAGCCTCATTATCTGATATTTTAATTGGAAATGAAGAAGATTTCCAACTTTGCCTTGGTATAGAAGGTCCTGAAGCTGGTGGAAAGGGAATTAGTTCTGAGATTGATGGTTTCAAAGGGATGATCGGTCGTGTAAAAGCTGCTTTCCCGAATGCTTCAGTATTCGCCACAACTTTACGGCAAGTGATTAGTACAAATGAACATCTTTGGGGTGCAATTATGCTCGAAGGTGAGAACTGGCAGGTGATCGAACCCCGCAAAATCAATGTGCTTGACCGTATTGGCGGAGGCGATGGTTTCGTAGGCGGATTGCTTTATGGAATCCTAAAGGGATGGGAACCTGAAAAATGGCCTCAGTTTGGATGGGCCACCGGTGCATTGGCCACCACATTCCTTACTGATTACGCCCAACCTGCCGATGAGGATATGGTTTGGAGTATCTGGAACGGAAATGCGCGTGTAAAACGTTAAAATACAATAATTTAACCAGTCAGGGTTTTGGAAAAGAAATTCTGGCTTTATAATAAAGATATGATCTATTTTCAAACCGGTTCTCCAACTGCTTCACTTTCACATGATGACCTGAAGGAGGGATTATATACCGCATTGGCTTTATTGGGGAAGAAGAAGAAAATTCTGGCCATTCCTCCCGATTTTACGCGCTTCCCTTCAAGGGCCGGAGAGTTGACCCGATATGTCTGGAATTATTATGGTGATAAGTTGACCGATATTTTACCGGCGCTTGGAACCCATTCCCCAATGACAGAACACCAGATTACCGAAATGTTTGGTGACGTGCCGAAGGATTTGTTCCGTGCGCACGACTGGCGCAACGATGTTGTCACTTTGGGCGAAGTTCCTGCCGAATATGTCCGCGAAGTATCGGGCGATGCAGTTGATTTTGCATGGCCGGCCCAGGTCAACAAATTGCTGGTTGAAGGTGGATTTGACCTGATTCTTTCAATAGGTCAGGTGGTGCCTCACGAGGTTGTAGGGATGGCCAATCACAACAAGAATATCTTTGTTGGTACAGGTGGTGCAGAAGGGATCAACAAAAGCCACTTTATAGGAGCTGCATTTGGCATGGAGAAGATGATGGGACGTCCCAAGACGCCTGTCCGCAGGATCTTCGATTATGCAAGCCATGAATTTGCAAAACACCTACCCATCCTTTATATCCTTACCGTTGTCGGAATGGACAAAACTGACGGATCCCTTAAGGTTCGTGGTTTGTATGTTGGTGATGACAAGGAAGTTTTCAAAGCAGCAGCAGCCCTTTCACTCGAAGTGAACTTTACCATGCTGGATCGTCCGATGAAAAAGGTTGTTGTTTATCTTGACCCGACTGAATTCAAATCGACCTGGCTGGGCAATAAATCGGTTTATCGCACCCGGATGGCAATTGCCGATGGTGGAGAGTTAATCGTTCTTGCCCCTGCGTTGAAAGAGTTTGGTGAAGATCCCGAAATTGACCGTCTGATCCGGAAATATGGTTATTTTGGCACGCCACAAACATTGAAGGCTGTCCGCGAAAACGAAGAGCTGGCCAACAACCTCAGTGCAGCAGCTCACCTGATCCACGGTTCGTCCGAAGGTCGTTTCTCTGTAACCTATTGTCCCGGTAACGGAAAGGAAAACCTGACACAACAGGAGATCGAAAGTGTCGGTTTCAAATATTCAAACCTTGATGAAATGACGAATCTGTATGACCCATCACAACTTAAGGATGGCTGGAATAAATCGGAAAATGGTGAAGAGTTTTATTATATTTCGAATCCTGCTATTGGTTTATGGGCAGTTCGTGAAAGATTTAAAGATTAATCCATATGGTGCTTGAAAAAGTAAAATGGGGAATCATAGGTTGTGGCAATGTCACGGAAGTGAAAAGTGGCCCGCCACTTCAACTGACACCGAATTCTGAACTGGTTGCTGTCATGCGTCGTAACGGTGCTCTAGCTGAGGATTATGCCAAACGACATCATGTTTCTAAATGGTATAGTGATGCTGATCAATTGATCAATGATCCGGAGATCAATGCGGTTTATATCGCAACACCTCCTGATTCACATATGGAATATGCAATTAAAGCCATGAAGGCCGGAAAAGTTGCCTATGTTGAAAAACCAATGTGCTGCAATTATACAGAATGTCTTGAGATTTTAAAAGTTTCAAAAGAGACAGGTATTCCGGTTTATGTTGCCTATTACAGAAGGGCATTGCCTGGCTTTGTTAAGGTGAAGGAATTAGTTGAATCTAATGCTATTGGTTCTGTCAGGATGGTAAATGTCCGGTTTTACAAAAAGGAAAATCAGGACCTTCGTGAAAATGAATTGCCATGGCGTTATATTCCTGAGCAGGCAGGTGGTGGCCTTCTTTTTGATCTTGCTTCTCATACCCTTGATTATTTGGATTTTGTGTTTGGATCCATTGGGCAAGTGAAGGCAAATGCAATCAATCAGGCAGGTCTTTATCCAGCAGAGGATCTTGTTGTGGCCAATTGGCTTCACGAATCAGGGGTTGCTGGAACAGGAAGCTGGTGCTTTACGGCTTCGGATTCTAGTGGCATTGATGAGGTTGAAATTTTAGGAGATCAGGGGCGTATTCTATTTTCGACCTTTGAGTTCACACCTGTTGTGCTTGAGAACGGTGAGGGAAGGTTTGAATTTCCTTTTGAGCGGCCACCTCATGTCCAGAGTAACCTCATGGCTAAGATTGTAGCTTCAATACGGGGTGAAGGTCAATCACCGTCAACCGGCCAGTCGGCTGCAAGGACGAACAGGGTATTGGATGAGATGGTCAAAGGGTATTATGGAAAGTAGAAATTGGAAATTGGAAAATAGAAATTGGAAATTGAATGAAGGTTATTATAGACGATAAGATTCCATACATAAAGGGTGCGCTTGAGCCTTTTGGAGAGGTTATATACCTTCCTGGAAGTAAAACGACTCCCGAAATTGCAAAAGATGCAGATGCGATCATTACCCGGACAAGGACCAACTGTAATGAAAAGTTACTGGCAGGTTCAACTGTTAAATTTATTGCCTCTGCAACAATTGGTTATGATCATATCGATACTGATTATTGTGAACGATCCGGAATAACCTGGACGAATGCTCCAGGTTGTAATTCAAAATCGGTCGAACAATACATCGCTTCGGCTTTGATGGCTCTGGCTGAAAAGAACGGTTTTAAACTGACTGAAAAAACCATTGGGGTCGTTGGAGTAGGGAATGTCGGATCAAAAGTAGCGCGGCTTTGTGAAACTTTTGGAATGAAGGTGCTGCTCAACGATCCGCCACGTGCCAGGGAGGAAGGTGGCAATGGGTTTGTCGGTCTTGACGAATTGCTAGATAAAGCTGATATTATTACCTTGCATGTGCCTTTGAATATGGAGGGCGAGGATAAAACTTACCACATGGCTGATGGGGCATTTTTTGCAAGAACGAAAAAGAATCCGATCATTATCAATTCTTGTCGAGGCGAAGTAACGGCAACATTGGCTCTAAAAAATGCCCGTATAGGTGGTCAAATCTCTGGAATCGTTATCGACTGTTGGGAAAATGAACCCGTTATTGATCTTGAACTGCTTGATTTGGTTGATCTTGGGACACCCCATATTGCTGGATATTCCAAAGATGGAAAGGCAAATGGAACAAGTATGAGCATTAGGGCATTAAGTAAATTTTTTAATTTGGGGATCGACAATTGGAAATGTAAGGACATCGAGTTGCCCGATTCAACTGAAATCATTATTGATGGAACTAGTAAAACAACTCAACAAGTCCTTGCGGAAGCTATTTTTGCGACCTATGATATCCGTGAAGACGACAAACGGTTGAGGGCTTCTGTCAGTACTTTTGAGAAACAGCGTGGTGACTATCCTGTGAGAAGGGAATTTCCAACCTTTAATGTAATTTGTAAGGTCAACAACATTAAGACGATCAATAAACTTAAGTTGTTGGGATTCAGGTTATAAAAGGAAATAGTTGAAATAGTTGAAATAAATAGAAATAATTGGATACGGTTTAAAAACAATTCAAATCAATTAAAAACAAATGAAGAAAGCAGACATTGGCCTGATTGGCCTTGCAGTAATGGGTGAAAACCTTGTTTTGAATATGGAGAGCAAAGGGTTCACAGTTGCAGTGTACAACCGCACAGTCGATAAGGTTGACAAATTTGTGACCGGACGTGGTGCCGGCAAGAATTTCATTGGTTGCCATTCGATCGCCGATCTTTGTGCGAACCTTGAACGTCCCCGTAAGGTGATGATGCTTGTAAAGGCAGGTAAACCGGTTGATGAATTTATCGACCAGATCATTCCGCACCTCGAAGAAGGGGATATCATTATTGATGGTGGCAACTCCCATTTTCCTGATACGATCCGTCGCTGTAAATATGTTGAAAGCAAAGGATTATTGTACATTGGTACAGGTGTTTCCGGAGGTGAAGAAGGCGCCTTATTAGGGCCATCGATGATGCCGGGTGGGTCTCCTGCTGCATGGCCGGCTGTTAAAGAAATTTTCCAGGCAGTTGCTGCAAAAGTGGGTGTTGAACCATGTTGTGATTGGGTTGGCGAAAATGGTGCCGGACACTTCGTCAAAATGGTACACAATGGTATCGAATATGGAGATATGCAGATCATCTGTGAAGCCTATCAGATGATGAAAGAGCTTCTTGGTATGAATGCCGATGAGATGCACGAAGTGTTTACCGAATGGAACAAAGGCGACCTCGACAGTTACCTGGTTGAGATTACACGTGATATCCTTGGTTTCCGTGACGAAAACGGCGAAGCCCTTGTTGAAAAAATTCTGGATACCGCAGGTCAGAAAGGTACCGGAAAATGGACAGGCGTAGCTGCACTTGATCTGGGAATCCCGTTAACATTGATCGGAGAATCTGTTTTTGCACGATGCCTTTCTGCACAGAAAGACCTTCGCGTAAAAGCATCCAAATACCTGAATGGTCCGGATAAATTGTTCACTGGAGATAAAGCACAGTTTATCAGCGATCTGAAAGATGCATTGCTTGGAGCTAAGATTATAAGCTATGCTCAGGGTTACGATTTAATGGGCGAAGCAGCCAAAGAATTCAAATGGAACCTGAACAATGGTGGAATTGCGCTGATGTGGCGTGGTGGTTGTATCATCCGTTCGGTGTTCTTAGGCAAGATCAAAGAGGCTTTTGACAACAATCCTCAGCTTGAACATCTTTTACTTGACAAATACTTCAAAACTACAGTTGAAAATGCTCAGGCTGGATGGCGCAGGGTTGTGGCTACTGCCATCACCAATGGTGTACCTGCTCCTTGTCTTGCAACAGCTTTGACTTATTTTGATGGCTTCCGCAGTGAAAGGTTGCCAGCAAACCTTCTTCAGGCTCAACGAGACTATTTTGGTGCCCATACCTACGAAAGGGTTGACAAACCACGCGGTGAGTATTTCCATACCAACTGGACCGGTAGGGGAGGGGATACCGCTTCTTCAACTTATACTGTTTAATTTCAGTAATTCAATTAATTATAAATACTGCAATCATCTTAATGGTTGCAGTATTTTTGTTTGGAGGTCTCCCCCTTAGAAAAAGGGGGGCAGGGGGGATTTATGTAAGCACTTTATTTACAATACATTATCATTATGTGAATACACTAAGATGGCTACCATATTCATGTTGATATATTAGATTTACGGACTATCTTTTTTTTTGAAGTTTCTGTTTATTGAAATTTACCCATATTTATAATATATTATATATCAATAACATATATCAAATCCCCCCTGCCCCCCTTTATTAAAGGGGGAGTCGTCCAAACGTAATTTGCTTCCTTTATAATGTTTTCAAGAATAACTTGACCGAAATGGATAATTAGTTTAGGTTAAATGAAAAACCCCGGATTCAATCCAGGGTTTTCTTTTATAATAACTTCGTATTTAGGACAATTCTTTTGCTTAATTCAGCCCCCTGTTTTTTAGCAATGGCTCAATCCCTGGTTTTTTTCCACGAAAGTTCAGGTATTCCGTCATGGCTTCTTCTGTACCGCCACGTTCAAGAATATTTGTACGGAACGACTTCGCCACTTTCTGATCGAAAATATTGCCAGCTTCTACAAAAGCCTGGAATGCGTCACAATCAAGGACTTCGGCCCAAATGTAGCTGTAATACCCGCTCGAATACTCTCCACCACCTGAGAAGGTATGTGCAAAATAGGTGGATTTATAACGTGGGATGATTTCGGGGATCAGTCCCGCTTTATCCATCGATGCTTTCTCAAACTGATTGACATCAATATCGCCACCTTTTGTAATTGTATGATAATCCATATCCAGGATGCAGGCAGCAAGATACTCAACTGTAGCAAACCCCTGATTGAATTTACCAGATTTGACGATCTTGTCAACCAATGCCTGTGGAATGACTTCTCCGGTTTTATAATGTTTTGCATAAATCTTCAAAACTTCGGGTTCTGCTGCCCAATGTTCCATCACCTGCGAAGGAAGTTCAACAAAGTCGCGTGCAACACTTGTCCCTGCCAAACCTTCATATTTACATTGTGAAAGCAACCCATGTAAGCCGTGCCCAAATTCATGGTAAAGCGTTTCTACTTCATCGTAGCTTAACAAGGCAGGTTTATCACCTGTTGGTTTTGAAAAATTACAAGTGATCGAAACGACCGGGCGGATGTTCTTGCCAGCTTTATCGAAATGCTGCTCGCGGTAATTGGTCATCCAGGCACCACCTTTCTTTGAAGCCCTTGGGAAATAGTCCATATAAAGAACTCCGATTTCGGAGCCGTCCCCATCCTTTACTTCATAAACTTCACACTCGGGATGAAAAACCGGCATGTCCTTTAAACGAGTGAATGTAAGGCCATAAAGTTTGTTGGCAACAGCAAATACACCATCGCGGACATTGTTCATCTCGAAGTAAGGACGGATCTCCTCTTCATCAAGGTCATATTTTTGTTTTCTGACTTTTTCGGAGTAATACCACCAATCCCAGCTTTCAAGTTTAAACTTTCCACCCTCTTTGGCGATCATATCCTGCATATCTTTTGCTTCTTCTTTTGCCCGTTTAATAGCAGGAGTCCAGACATCTGTCAACAATTTGTACACATTTTCAGGAGTTTTTGCCATGCAATCGTCGAGTACATAGGCAGACCAGCTATTGAATCCCATAATGTTTGCCTTTTGCAAACGAAGGTTGACGATTTTATTGATAACGGCTTTATTGTCATGGGTATTTCCGTTGTTTCCGCGCATGTACATCGCTTTGTAGATTTTCTCGCGCAAATCACGGTTTTTAGCGTAGGTCACAAAGGGGATCCAACTTGGCTTCTGAAGCGTAAAAACCCATTTTCCAGCCATACTGTCAGCCTTGGCTTCTTCAGCAGCACCTGAAATAACAGATTCCGGTAAACCATCCAGGTCTTCTTTCTTGTCGATCACCAATTTGAATGCATTGGTTTCGGCAAGCATATTGTCGCCAAACTGAAGGTCAACCAACGACAACTCTTCATTGACTTTCTTAAGTTGCTCTTTCTTTTCCGGTGTAAGGTTGGCACCTCCTCTGACAAATCTTTTATAGGTCTCTTCCAACAATCGCTGCTGTTCCCTGTTCAGGTTCAATGACTCTTTTTTGTCGTTCACAGCTTTTACCCTCGCAAACAACTTTTCATTCAAATTAATGGCATCTTTATGCTGTGACATCATGGGTGCTGCCTTGCGGGCGATATCCTGTAAAGAGTCGTTCGTCACTGCTTCTTTAAGGTTGGAGAATACCCTGTAAACCCTTGAAAGCAAATCACCACTCAGGTCGAGCGCTTCTATCGTATTGGCAAAGTCAGGTGCTTGTTCCGAATCTGTAATACTCTTAATATCAGCATTGTGTTGTTTGATGCCTTCTTCAATTGCGGGAAGAAAATGCTTGTTCTTGATTTTATCAAATGGTGGGACACCGAAGGGCGTGTTATACGCCTCAAAAAATGGATTCATTTCTGTGGGTTTTTTCTCTTGATTAACGCAGGATGCCGCAACGAAAAGTACGGCTAAAGGAATAATTAATGCTTTTACCTTCATATTGATTGTTTTATATTTTGATTTTCAGCGCAAAATTAGAATATAAAAATAACAAAAATACGACATTTGTCAGTTGTATATCTGAAATAGAAACATTGTTAATGACTTGCTAGTTTGTTGTTTTATAGGGAATTGTAATGGGTAATAATCTTCGTCAGCGCATCATCTCCCCTGATGGCAAGTTTGTTTTTGGAGATAAAGGTTTCCATTTCATCCTTCTTGGCCCCAAATAATTCAAGCAATTTCTTTTTAGTTGTGATTTGTTGAGCAGTTCCTCCATCAAAGCTGATAAAGTAAGTTTTTTGAATATCATCAAATCTCGCAGGTTTGGGATCGGCAAAAGCTTTTACCTGTTCTTTTTCCAAAAAAGCAACAGAATATTTGATAAGCAATATTGCATTCCCTTCGGTTAGGATCTGGAAAAACCCATTATTCACCTTCCCCAAATCATCAAATGGTAAACAAGCAAATATCCGGCCACCAAACTCTGCCCGTCTTACCCGTGTTTTTGGATCAATGTTGTACGTATCGGTTCCTTTCTGAAATTCCAGGTCGTCACTAAACCCATTGTAGCGCAAAGGAATATCAGTAAAAATCGATCCATCGCTTGCTACAATCCTTCCGGGAGTGAACTCCGGATCCAAAAAAGGTGTCCCCTGAATATCCGAAAGCTTTAAGTTATATCTTGTCCAGGTACCATCCTGCAATTTCTTAGTACGGAATTCGTCCATCAAACCATTTAAAAGAGTTTGGGCATTCAAATTAACGGCTGCTGCCAACAATAATGAGAAACAAAAAATAAAGCGTTTCATTGCATTTGAATTTATGTATGTTATTATTTATACTCTTATCATAGTGCTGCTGGCTGCTGGCTTCTGGCAACTGGCTTTCCTTCAAAGTAAAATTTGTAATCAAAACTAATATCATGGACC
>JBAXWR010000277.1:0-9764 GCA_037128295.1 Mariniphaga sp. | reverse complement strand
GTACAGAGCATATGTTCTTTGAAGGAGAGCGGATCAAAGCGATGCGCGAAATGATTCTTTCTTCCGATGAAAAGGGACGTAAACTTGCATTGGCTAAATTATTACCATACCAGCGTTCTGACTTCGAGGGTATTTTTGAAGCAATGGCCGGTTATGGTGTTACTGTTCGTTTACTCGATCCACCATTACACGAATTTGTTCCTCACCAACAAGCTACTCAGAAAGAGTTAGCCGAGGAGATGGGGATCTCAATCGACCAGATCAGGATCAAGGTTGCTGAACTTGAAGAGTTCAATCCTATGTTAGGTCACCGTGGTTGCCGTCTGGGAATCACCTATCCTGAAATCACCGAGATGCAGGCACGTGCAATCATTGAAGCTGCGATGAACCTCAAAGCAAAGGGTGTTGACGCCCGTCCTGAAATCATGGTTCCATTGATTGGCACCGTGGCTGAATTTAAAAATCAGGCTGATATCATCAATAAAACAGCTGAGGCAGTATTTGCTGAGCGTGGAGACAGGATCGAATATCTTGTTGGTACAATGATTGAAGTTCCCCGTGCTGCCCTTACTGCAGAAGGGATTGCCAAGGAAGCTCAGTTCTTCTCCTTCGGAACCAATGACCTTACCCAGATGACTTTAGGTTTCTCCCGCGATGATGCAGGTAAATTCTTACCTGCTTATCTTGACAAAGGAATTCTTAAATTGGATCCTTTCCAGGTACTCGACAGAGATGGAGTTGGTCAGTTGGTCAAAATGGCTGTAGCAAAAGGTCGGTCTGTACGTCCTGATATTAAATTGGGGATTTGTGGCGAACATGGTGGCGAACCAAGTTCAGTTGAGTTCTGCGATATGGCAGGCCTTGACTATGTAAGCTGTTCACCGTTCAGGGTTCCAATTGCACGATTGGCTGCTGCTCAGGCGAACCTAAGTAAGAAATAGAAATATTTTGAAATAAATAGAAATAAGAAAAGGTGCTTAGGCACCTTTTCTTATTTTGTAGCTTTCCCTTTATATCCAAAAGGAAAATTCTTTATTTTCGATTGATAAACGATAACCAGAGCATTATTTTTAGTGTCCCCGAGGATTAATTCTGAACATTAAAATTGTTCTCAAAAAAGGTTTTTAGCCCCGTAACAAATTGATGGAAACTAGGTGACCTATTCTTCGTAATATTTATATGTGGAGAAATTTTCCTCGCTCCTTCGACCTTTTGAAAAAAAGGCATAATCTTCCTCATTTCGTCATAAGCATTTGAATTATCCGGATAACGGAACTTGGCTTTATTCTTATATTTATATGCTGCAAATTTCGGATAAGCCATTTGAATCGCATCCATATCTCCTAAATACCAAGCCTCCAATTCTCTACAAACTATACGAACCATGCATTTCACATTGTTATTAGGTATTTCACAAAGTGAAACCAATTCATTTTTTAAAACAACGCAGTCGTTACTATCTTGATCCTGTAAAATAACAATTCCAACTGGAGTACCCGCATTATTAAAGGCTCTTACTTTTTGTGGAATTGATTTCTTCAAATCGGATTTGCCTTCATGCGCCCTTAAGAAATAGTGTTCGTTTATTCTTATTTCTTCTGGAAGAATCCTTGGCAACAAAATCTCAAGGAAGACTTTCATAGAATACTCTTCAACTAAAAATTCAATTCTCATAATCATGAATGTTAGGATTTGGGGCCACTACCTTTTAGATATGATTGTTTCCATAGTGCCCCTAACAAATCACCCTCATTAACCATTTTTTTTAAAAAGATATCATCTTTTGCTCTGATTATTTTTGAATAACCTTTTTCCTTTGAAAGCCAAAAAAGCTCCTCCAAATTCAGAGCATTCACAAAATCAGGTGAATGCGACGAAATAAAAACCTGCCCTCCCCTTAAAGAGTAATCTCTAAATTCTTCAGCTAACTCAAGCAGGAGTTCTGGATGAAGGAAATTTTCAGGTTCTTCTATGCATAATAATGGAAAAGGTTGAGGATCATTCAATAGTATTAAATATGCAAACATCTTAATGGTTCCATCAGATACATATCTGGAAATAAATGGATCTTTGAAAGCTCCATCCTGAATTTGTAACACAATTCTTCCGTCAATTGTCTCTGTTGCTGCAACCTTAGATATCCCTGGAACTCTTTGTTGCATTTTGGTAAGTATCTCTTTAAAAGTATTCGGATGATTCTCGTAAATGTATTTTGTAACCTGAGCTAAATTATTTCCGTTGGTTGACAAATGTTCACTAACTCCTGTATCCGAAATCGTTTGAGCCGCTTGAATCTGAAAATTAGATACATACCAATTGTCCAACAGTTTTCTGAAACTATTAATAGCTTTAAACTTTTGAAATTGCCCAAGTCCTTTTAATGCAAGAATGTCCGGTGAATCTAATTTTTGCTCCTCACGCTCTTCACGAAATTCTTGTTTCTTTGATTCAAATTCATCTTCGTTGACAATTGCATTTCCACTACCATTTGTAAAATCTAAGAATCTATATGGTTTTCCGGTTTGTCCTCTTCGGTAACTTAAAACTTCTTTTGTGACTATCGGCAGATTATCTCTGAGTCCTATAGCCAATTCATATGTAATTAATGGTTGTTTTTTCCCATCAATAGAATCATTTCTAAATTTAATTTCAAACTCAATATCTCCTGTGCTATCCCGTGAAATAACTTCATGAAATCCACCCCTCTTATTCAAAGATGTTTTTACATTATTCTTTAAAGCATCACTCAAAAACCCAAAAACATCAAATAATGTTGTTTTGCCTGTTCCATTCGCCCCCAAAAAAACACACATATTAGGTAGGTCCTTTATTTCAACATTTTGTAAAGTCTTGTAATTAACAATTTTGATTTTTTCAATTTTCATAGATTGTTTTTTTTCAAAATTAGCAACAAAATTGATTCATTCACTTGAGGTTTGATCTAAACTGAAAAATCCCTTTATTTATCCTTCAAAAGGGATTTCTGGTGTTTTCAGGATTAACTGATAAAATGCCAAATCCAGCCAATTCCCAAACTTATAACCCGACTGTTTGATCAGGCCACAAAATTCAAACCCCTCCTTTTCATGCAACCTGATGCTTGCCAGATTAGTGGCATCTATTCCACCGATCATGACATGAAAATCATTCACTTCTGCGGCTTTAATGATCTCCTTCAGTAAAATGGTGCCGATTCCCAAACCACGTTTATCCGATCTTACATAAACCGAGTGCTCGATTGTATATTTATAGGCCGGACGTACACGAAACGAACCATAGGTGGCAAAACCCAAAAGTGTATTCGCTCGATCAAAAAGCCCCACAACCGGATAATCGCCATTTCGCTTTTCTTCATACCATTTAACCATTACATCCATTGTACGTGGCTTATAATCGTACAAAGCTGTCGAATAAAGGATAGCCTCATTAAATATATCCTGTATTTCAGGTAGTTGCTGCTCAGTACATGATCTCAATTCGTATTCCATTCTCTTTGATAATTTAATATGCAAATTAGGCAATTTTCCATGTAAAATGAAATTAAACCTTTTGGATTAATAGTAATAAGCATTACAAAAATATAAGTACCTGTATGATTGGTCATAACAAGAGAAAAAATGCAAATAACTGATCTATAATTTCAACAATCGTATTTGTGCTATTAAACAACGGAATTGTGCAATAGAGTCTAGTAACCAATCTTTACATTTGACGTTGTGATTTTTTAACAAAAAATAATAATTTTACAAGAAAAAAAATGCAACCTGAATAGGGGTTTTCTCTTTTGGAGGATATATTATCAAAGTGCAATTAATTTTTTATTAATCAAACTACTAAATAAATGAATACAGGCTAACAAACAATTTCCAACTGGAGCACAATTAAAAAAAAGGTTGAAGGACGCTGCGAACATCCTCCAACCGTAACTCAAAATTAAATATGGAATTTAATTAAGCAAATGCAAATTTATGGAAAAAAAATGTTTTTTTCATTCCTTACGGGCACAAATTCTTTTTGTAGTATTTTTGCTTGGTATAGGAACAAGTTTTGCCAATAGTCTGACCGGAAATGGCAGTAAGACGTTGGATGAAACAATTGGTTCAGAAGCTCAACCACAAAAAAAGCTTACAGGTACTGTTTATGACGATGAAGGGAAACCGATTCCCGGTGTCACCATCCTCGTCAAAGGGACAACCAAAGGAACTGTCACAAATTCGGATGGTTCGTTTAATATCGATGTCGAACCAACAGCGACCCTGGTCATCTCCTTTATCGGTTATGAATCACAGGAGATTCCTGTGCAAGCCAAAACGGCTATCCACGTTTCACTGAAAGCGGCCACAGAACAGATCGAAGATGTAACTGTTGTGGCCTTTGCCAAACAGAAAAAGGAAAGCGTAATTGCTTCTATCACAACTATTAAGCCAGCAGAGCTAAAAGTGCCTTCCAGCAACCTTACCACTGCATTGGCAGGTCGTATGTCGGGTTTGATCTCCTATCAAAGAAGTGGTGAGCCTGGTAAAGACAATGCCCAGTTTTTTATCCGTGGGGTTACGACTTTTGGTTACAAGAAAGACCCGTTGATCCTGATCGATAACAATGAGGTAACCACACAGGAACTTTCACGCGTTCAGACCGATGACATTGCGAGTTTCTCAATCATGAAGGATGCAACGGCAACAGCCCTTTATGGTTCACGTGGTGCCAACGGTGTAATCCTTGTAACGACCAAAGAGGGTGCTGAAGGAAAAGCTCAGATCAGTGTCAGGTATGAAAGTGCGATATCCAAACCAACAAGTATGGTTGAGCTCGCCGATCCCATAACCTATATGAGATTGCACAATGAAGCAGTTCTAACCCGTAATCCGATGGGGTTGACGCCATACACACCTAATAAAATCGAAAATACCATCGCAGGGGGTAACCCATATGTCTATCCTGCCAATGATTGGTACAAGATCATGTTTAAAGATCAGGCCATCAATCAGCGTTTGAATTTCAACGTTAGTGGAGGTGGGAAGATTGCCCGTTATTACCTTGCTGGCAGTGTATCGAACGACAATGG
Source organism: Mariniphaga sp. (assembly GCA_037128295.1). Lineage (GTDB taxonomy): Bacteria > Bacteroidota > Bacteroidia > Bacteroidales > Prolixibacteraceae > JAAFHB01. The sequence goes on along the minus strand of JBAXWR010000277.1, from coordinate 4,699 downwards.
GATGTTAAATGTTGACAAGCAAAGTAACTTCAACAACAACATCAAACTGAAACGTTACATGCTCCGCTCGAATGTCAACATAAATATTACAAAAACAACTGAAGCGGTTGTAAGATTACAAGGTTCTTTTGATGACTATTCGGGTCCAATTGATGGAGGCGAAGGGTTATTCCAAAAAGTAATGAGAGCAAATCCTGTGCTTTTCCCGGCTTATTACAAACCCGATGTGGCCAACCAATATACACAACACATTCTGTTTGGTAATTACGACAAGGCGCAATATGTCAATCCTTATGCCGATATGACCAAAGGGTATAAAGACTACACCACTTCACAGATGTCGGCACAGTTTGAGTTGAAACAAAAACTTGATTTTATAACAGAAGGCCTTTTGTTGCGCGGGATGTTCAACACTAACCGTTACTCCTATTTTGATGTGTCGCGTTTTTATAACCCGTTCTACTATCAGACCATGATGTATGACAAAGCTTCTGATCAATATACATTGTCATTGTTGAATGAACTGACAGGAACCGAATATCTCGATTATAAAGAAGGGACAAAAGATATCAATTCAACTACCTATTTTGAAAGTGCGCTGAACTGGAGCCGCACCTTTAATGAAAAACATGCCGTAAGTGCCCTTGCTGTATATACGATGCGTGAACAGTTGTTCGCCAATGCCGGTGATCTTCAGAAATCGCTCCCCTACCGTAATATAGGTTTGGCAGGACGAGCAACCTACGCCTATGATAGTCGATATTTTGGGGAATTCAATTTCGGATACAACGGTTCAGAAAGGTTTTCCAAGAAAGAACGGTTCGGTTTCTTTCCTTCTGCAGGGTTAGGTTGGTTTGTTTCCAACGAGAAATTCTTTACAGAGGGAATGAAAAAGACAATCAATAAACTGAAATTCAAAGGTACTTATGGATTGGTAGGAAACGATGCTATTGGAGATGAAAATGACAGGTTCTTCTACCTTTCGAACGTGAACATGAGCAATTCAGCCATGGCCTCCTCTTTCGGGACTTATGGCAACACGACCTTGAACGGTATCTCCATCTCCCGCTATCCCAATGATGCAATCACATGGGAAACAGCAGAAAAATTGAATATCGGAATGGAATTGGGACTTTGGAATTCATTTGACATTCAGGCAGACTGGTTCTCCGAAAACCGCACAAATATTCTGATGAGCCGTTCATCAATCCCTACGACTATGGGCCTTCAGGCCGTTACACGTGCCAATGTAGGTGAAGCTGCAAGCAAAGGTATTGACATTTCGGTTAATTATAACCACTCTTTCAGCGAAGATTTCTGGTTGACAGGAATGGCAAACTTCACTTATGCCAAGAGTAAATTCACCACATACGAAGAACCTGACTACTCAAAAACACCTTGGAGGTCAAGGGTTGGTTATTCGTTGAACCAAAACTGGGGATACGTTGCAGAACGTTTATTTGTTGACGAAGAGGAGATCCGTAACTCACCGGTACAATTTGGCGATTATAAAGCTGGCGACATCAAGTACAAAGACATCAACAAAGATGGCAAAATAACCGATGCGGATATGGTTCCAATGGGCTATCCTACAAGTCCTGAAATTGTTTACGGCTTTGGTTTATCTGCTGGTTATAAAGGTTTGGACATCTCCTGCTTCTTTCAGGGACTTGCCCACGAATCATTCTGGATTGACGCTAATGCTACAAGTCCTTTTGCCAATTATCATCCAGGTGGAACTGATCCTGAACCCGGAAAAACCATCAACAACGCTCTGCTAAAAGCTTATGCTGATGACCATTGGTCGGAAGATAACCGTAATTTGTACGCACTTTGGCCCCGTCTGTCTGAAACGTTGATCTCAAACAACAGTCAGCCATCCAACTGGTTTATGCGTGATGGTGCTTTTATCCGTTTGAAATCGGTTGAAATTGGATATACCGTACCGGCAAAATTCATCACAAGAGCCAAAATGACAAACCTCCGCTTTTATTTTACTGGAATCAATTTATTGACATTCAGCAAGTTTAAGCTTTGGGATCCGGAAATGGGAGGAAATGGTTTAGGCTATCCAATCCAGAAAGTATATAACTTCGGTCTTCAACTCTCCTTTTAAAACATCTGCTTTTTATGAAAACATTACATAAAATATTTGTAGCACTTATCATAGGGATATGCTTTGGTTCCTGTAATTACCTCGATATTGTCCCCGACAATGTGGCCACCATCGATTATTCTTTCAGGAACAGAACCGCCGCCGAGAAATACCTGTTTACTTGTTACAGCTACCGTCCACAGCGCGGTGGGGTAAATATCGACCCGGCTATGAGCGGAGCTGACGAAACCTGGTATTTTTACGGTGCGAATGCACCCTGGCCAAATGTGACCATTCAAAGGGGTTTTCAGGCATCTACATCTCCCATACTGAATTTCTGGGATGGTGAAAATAGTGCCAAACCACTTTGGAAAGGAATCCGCGATTGTAATATCTTCCTCGAAAACGTCGATAAAGTACTCGATCTTGCTCCTTATGAGAAGACAAGGTGGGTATCTGAAGTTAAATTCCTGAAAGCCTATTACCATTACTATCTTTTCAAATCGTATGGTCCAATTCCAATTATTGATGTGAATATGCCGATCTCGGCAGGTGTTGGCGAAGTGCAGGTTTATCGCGAACCAGTCGATAAAGTGGTCAAATATGTCGCCGACCTCATGAAAGAAGCCGCTTCCGGTTTGCCAAATGCAGCCGAGGTAGTTGAAGGAACTGAAGCAGGCCGGATCGATAAACTTGGGGCATTGGCCATGCGTGCAGAAGTTCTACTGTTTGCCGCCAGCCCGCTGTTTAACGGCAATACCGACTATGCCAATATGATCGATAACAAGGGTACCGTATTGTTTCCACAGACTTACGATGCCAACAAATGGAAGGTTGCTGCCGATGCTGCCAAGGAAGCCATCGACACCTGTATTATCCAGAAAAAAGCACTTTATGATATTGTCGATCCTCAGGCAGCCCTTTCACCTGATCCATTTAAACTGGAAGTGATCTACCGACAGGCAATATGTGACCGTTGGAACAAAGAGTTGTTGTGGGGAAATACAAGTCACGACTGTACCTATCTTTCACGTCAGGCTCAGGCAAAAATTCTAAGGTTGAATGCAGAATTATCCAACAATGTATTTACCGAATGGGCACCAACATTAAAAATGGTCGACAAGTATTATTCCAACAATGGAGTACCTATCGATGAAGATCTGGCATGGCAATCAAACGGATGGTACGACAATAGGTATAAGGTAAGACCTGAACCTTCATCCGGGAACGAAATATACTATGTTCAAAAGGATCAAAAAACGGCATACCTCCATTACAACCGCGAATCGCGTTTCTATGCCAGTCTTGGTTTTGACAGGGGAGTCTATTTTGGAAATGGTTATTACTCCTTCCCTTCTACGGTTAAGTGGGCCGATTTCTTTAACAAGGGGGTATCAGGCAGGGTAAGCACCTCTGGTAACTTCTCTATTACAGGTTATTGTGTCAAGAAAATGCACAATTTTAAAAACGGACAAACAGCATCCAGTACGAGTGTGGAGTATTTCCCATTCCCGGTGCTTCGGTTAGCGGATCTCTACTTGATGTACGCAGAAGCCCTGAACGAGTTTAGTGGACCCTCATTACCTGTTTTTACCTATCTCGACTTGATCAGGGCTCGTGCCGGGTTAAAAGGGGTTAAAGAATCATGGCTGAACTATTCCAACAAACCAAATAAACCCGATACAAAAGATGGTTTACGTCAAATTATCCACCAAGAACGGACTATAGAACTCGCTTTCGAAGGGAAACGGTTCTGGGATATCCGTCGCTGGAAAGAGATCAGTGTTTTGAATGAACAGCCATTGGGCTGGAACATTGCCGGAGAAACTATTGATGATTTTTATAAAGTTGTGATCGTAGCTCAAGTTCCACCGAAATTTTCTGTAAAAGACTATTTTTGGCCGATCAAAGAGGCCGATCTCACTGTTAATAAAAACCTTCTTCAAAACTACGGTTGGTAGTTATTATTAGTTCATTTGTTTAACTTTAAATAACTGTAAAATGAAAAATTATTTTCTGTTGTTAGTAGCTCTTGGTTCCATTGCATTTGCATGTAAAGATGAACCAGTTGGCCAGCAGCCAACCGACAGTGTTCCTCCGGGAGCCATTTCTAATGTTAAGGTTCTAAACACCCCTGGGGGTGCAATTCTTACTTATAAGCTGCCCACTGATGAAGACCTTCTTTATATTAAAGCTGTCTTTACTCTGAAAGATGGGGTCAAGAGCGAATCAAGGGCTTCCATGTACACCGATACACTAAGAGTAGCTGGCTTCGGTGATATGTTACCTCGTGAAGTGACCCTTATTGCGGTTGATCGTAGCAGAAATGAATCTGCGCCAATAACAATTTCTATCAAACCGCTTGAACCGTCAGTTATCACTATTGGCAAAACGATGAATCTTGTAGCCGATTTTGGAGGGGTTCATGCATACAGGGACAACCCGACAAGGGCTGAAGTGTCGGTGATCCTCTTGAAGGAGGACAATAACAAGGAATATGTACCGATTCAAACCTTTTACAGCACAATGGCTGCAGGAGATGGTGCTAAACGAGGAATGGATACTATTCCCGCTAAATTTGGGGTCTATGTTCAGGACCGTTGG
>JBAXWR010000276.1:0-9785 GCA_037128295.1 Mariniphaga sp. | reverse complement strand
CTTGACTCCCAATGGAATAACCGTTTCGCGGTAATAGTCCTGATGATAGGAATAAAAGGTTGCAAAAGGTGCTAAAGTGAAATTATTGGCCACACCAAATTCATAATTGATGCTAAACACCGGCAATGAATGGCCCACATAACCATAATATCCCGAATAACCACCAATACCAAGTCCCAGATTTAGGGTATGTCCATAATCTTTTGAATAATTTGCGTGGTCCTTTGCTGAAATGTTGTTTCCCATTACAAACAGGAACATTAGAAGTGATAGAAATTTTATTTTCATTGTATTGAATATTAATTATTTAATAATTATTTTAATCTAAATTGGGTATCATGTTTAATTCTTCTTCCCTTTGTCGTTGCCTTTACTTCTTTCATTTCTTGAGTTTTTGCTATTTCCTCGTTTGTCGTAATTGCGGTCATCGTTTGCCCTATTGTTGATGACCCTGTCGGTACGTCCCCTGTTGACCTGGTTGCTTTGGCGATATTGTGGACTGGAGTAGTTCCCCCTTCCGGGACGTTCACCGATCGTTCGTTGTGGCTCTCTATGGAACCCTTTGGAATATAGTCGTTTATGTTCAGAAAATTGCGAATATGGGGTAGTGCCATGATAATCCTTCATGACCACCTTGTATCCGTTGTACAGGTCGTAGTTTCGGTAGCGGCTTGGCAGGTAACTTCTGCGAATCCATCTGCTTCCTTCAAAATAGATGAACATGGATGACTCAACATCGTAATAGGATTGCACATCCGGCAGATAATAATAACGCACATTAGAATATCCTTCTGGTCCCCACGATGGTGGTGTACCAATACTAAAGCGGACAGATAATTGTGCCTGAGCTGTGCCTGCAAGGAACAAGATCATTCCCAATACAACAATTTTTAATGCTTTCATTTTAAAGTTTTTATAATTAGTTGCTATACAGTAATTTATAAAGTTCCTTCATGTCAGGTGATAAAATCACTTCTGTCCTGCGGTTTCCACCACGCCCTTCAGCGGTTTCGTTCGTTTTTACAGGATGAAACTGTCCCCTGCCTGATGCTGTAATCCGTTCAGGATCAAATCCATATTCGTTGGTCAACAAGCGTACGATTGAATTGGCCCTTGCCGTACTAAGGTTCCAATTGTCCTGGAATTGCTTTGTTTTAATGGGGACATTGTCGGTATGGCCCTCGATCATTACGGTAATGTCAGAAGTACCATCAATGATTGCGGCCAAAGACTTAAGTGCCTCTTTCCCTTTGGGATCAACGACATCACTACCCGACTTGAACAACAATTTTTCTTCCATCGAAACATAGACCATTCCATCTTTGAAGTAAACAGACAATTCGTCGGTTTTATAATTCATCAAAGCATCGGCGATTGTATTTTTCAACTTTGCCATTACGTTGCGTTGAGATTGGATCATATCCTGAAGGTTTTTTAGCCTTTTAGCCTGATCGGCAATTGTCATTTTCGATTCATTTGAAAGTACTTTCAGGTCATTGAGAACCGTTGCGTTTTCACTCAGTAGGGAGGTTTTTTGGGTATTCAGGTTTGCCACCTTGGCATCACAATCATTTAATTTATTAAGTAGGCTACTGTTGGTATTCTGCAATTGAGTAACCGTCGCTTCAGAAGCCTTGAATTTTTTACTCGAAACACATGAAGTAAAAGTCATGCCCATAATTAATGGAAGGAATGCAAAAAATTGAAAAGTTCTTTTCATTTTGCTGATTTTTAAGTGAATAATAATACCACAAAGTTGAGACTATTCGGATTGGGAAGTGTTACACAACTATTTGTTTATATTACATGATTCACACATTTTATTGAAAGATAACAATGGATGGTTTTCCAATCTCAAAATCTGCTAACCCGAAATCACTGGTCTTATAAGAGTTAGGCTTAAAAATATTTTGTCCGACACCCGGAATGACAGGATAGAAGGCAATTGAAACCTGAAAGGTATTCAGAACAAGGTTCTCATTTTTGATCAGCAGTCCAATTCCAATTTGTGAATACACTTTGCTGTTTTTGAAGCGATTTTGCGGATCGCCCAACAATCCCATTGACCAGGTTATAAATGGGCCAAACCGGAACCCTATAAAATTCCAGGGGGCATACCCCTGTGTTTGCAATGTCAGCATTGCACGGCTCGTTCCTGATGATCCTTTACTGTTAAACCCATCAATACCAAATCCTTGATTGAGCGTTAAACTATCATAATCAAAACGGTTAATCCCCAGGGTAAGCTGCGGTTTGACAAATTGCCTGAATTTCCATTTTCCGATCTCCTTCAAGCCAGTAAAATAGTTGGCACTTAAAGATAAAACTCCCTGTTCAGATTTTGAATTCCTCAAAAATGTCCCATATTCACAATTGTATCCAAAATATCCCCAGGAATAATAATTCCCAAAGGAAATTCTTGCACCGACGTAAGGCCTGACAATGTTATTCCTTTTCTGGATTCCCATCGTAACGCTAAAAACCTTTCCCATTGGCACATCTTCAACCACACCATATTTAAAGATATACCTGTCCTGTACATATTTCCGGGTAGAAATCCCAATGCTTGTCAAATAAAGGTTTTCATCGGCAAACATATGCTGTATATCAATTAGTTCCGTAGGCCTTTCCAGATACCTGATCTGGTAATACCTGACAGCGGTAATTAAATTTGTTGTCCTGTCATATTCAGAATTTCCTTTATATAGGTGGATTGCATGACCAGTCCAATAATCCTGGGAATTAAATTTAAAACGCTGTGGTACAAAAAGCAAATTGGGAACCCGAATGGAATCCTGACGGAAAAGTTGAGAAAGGCTGATTCCTGCTGCCCACTTTGCAAAAGGTGAAAAAAACGGCCGTTCAAAGATCAAACTACGGTTGTACTTTTCATTTCCCAGAATATTGTAATGTAAAGTAGTGCTGATGTAGGTGTTGCGGAAGTTCGAGATGGAATAGTTGGTGACGTAGGAGTTGGTCTGCTTATTGGAATTCCATTCATAGACATTTTGAAAACTATGACCCAATCCCAGAAAATTTTTATCAGTCAGATTGACTGCAAAACCAGAGGTAGAAGCTGAACCATCGGGTAGGATGCTCCAGATATCCAGTGCGCGGATGGCCACATCGATGGAATCGGAATTTTTTGAACAAGCAGTGACAAAAAATGAAACATCCCGGATATAGGGCCGGCTTCGTACCAGCCGTTCAGACTCTTTTACGATCAAAGAATCAAATAATTGATTCTGCCTGAATAACAATAAGTTACGAATAGTGATTCCCAAGGTTTTAATATGCAGCGAATTCCCTGTTTTTGATACTAAGTTTTGTGACACCACTGTTGTATCGCCAATTGAATAACCGAAAGGGTCTAAAGTTTCAATGTTGATATGCCTGATGATTTTACCTTCAAAAACACTGTAAGGTTTCCGGATCAATTTTCGGTAAACCTTTTTTGAAGTGTTCTTTTTAAGTGTTGCCCTTTTTACGGGGTTAAAAATCAGGGTATAGATGAATTTGGTGAATTTGCTCCGTTTCGAATAGGTTTCAATATCGGCATAGATTCTTGTAGTGTCTTTAAGCACCGTTTTTTGTTGAGCCAAGGCAGGATCAAATCCAAAAGATATAATGAAAAAAAGAAAACAACTTTTTATTAACTGCATGTATAAATTGTTTAATCTTCATGTTTTTGGAAATCCTGGCTATAATTCTGATTTTAAAAAGCTTTCTACTTCTTTTCATCGCTTGCTTTTTGTTCGGCGGCTTTTGCTTTCTTTTTAAAATAACCCCTGAACAGAAAGTTATGTTTTGCAGCCTCCATGTTTTCATCCAATCCTTTTGTACTCCGTTTCAGGTTGACAATGGTCTGGTTCAGGTTTTGGGCTATGGTCGTATCCTGAATCAATCTGCCAAGGGTTCCTTCACCACCATTTATTTTAACCATAATCTCTGCCAATTCCTGTGAGATGATCTCAACATTGCCTGCTGTAACTTGTAAACTTGCCATAATTTCATCTGTTTCAACCGGCTCCTTAGAGTTCAATTGCTGGCCTTCTGTCGCGATAGCAGCTTCCGTACTACCTTGTGTAATGATCAATAGCTTGTCGCCAATGAGTCCTTCTGATCCGATCGCCGCTTCACTGTCCGATTTAATAAACTGTTTTACCTCCTGTTTGATCAGCATATCGACCTTTACTGTCGAATCGTTGATAATGGATATGTTGTCAATAGTGCCAATGTTAATTCCTGAAAAACGAATGTTGTTTCCAACCTGGAGTCCGCTGACATTGTAAAAATTGGTTGTCAGTTTAAAAACCGGATTGAATAGGTTTTTTTGTTTCCCGATGATGAAAATGGATATCACAAAAAGGGCCAGCCCACCGGCAACAAAGAGTCCAAGCCGTATTTTAAAATTCTGATTATTCATGTCCATGATAATTGAGTGAGGAATATTAAATTTTTCCTGATCTGTTGTTAATTGAAAAAAGATTTGATCAATCCATCCTCTGAATTTTCAAATATATCCAAAGGACCTTCAAGATAGCCCTCCCCCTCGTATAGCATAACCAACCGGTTGGCAGTTGCCCTGGCACATTTGATATCGTGCGTGATGATGATAGAAGAGGTTTTGTATATTTTCTGAACCTCATTGATCAGGATGCTGATTTCATCAGAAGTAACCGGATCGAGACCAGTTGTTGGTTCGTCGTACAGCATAATTGCGGGATCCATCACAATGGTCCGGGCCAGGCTGATCCGTTTCCGCATCCCACCTGAAAGTTGTGAGGGCATCTTATTCAATGCATCTGCCAAACCAACATTTTCCAACGTCACTAAAATTTTATCGTCGATCTCTTTTTTGGTCATATTCTTTTTGATCCTTTTCAATGGAAATTCAAGGTTTTGCTTCACAGTCATTGAATCGTACAACGCACCGCTTTGAAAAAGAAACCCAATTTTCTTTCTCAACTCCCCCAAACCATGACTCTCAAGTTGGCTGACATCCTCTCCGAACACCTTAATGCTGCCACTATCGGGATCCAATAACCTAACGATGCATTTGATCAGGACAGATTTTCCAGACCCGGATTTACCAAGCACTACAAGATTTTCGCCATTGTAAAGATTTAACGAAACGCCTTTCAGAACAGCTTGATTTCCAAAGGATTTCCTGAGATTGCTTATTTCAATAACAGGATCATCCCTTTTTGTGTCGGATGATCCATGGTTAATCTTTTCACTGACAATCGTTTTCATGCTTTAATTAATTGTATATTAAGCAAATAACATATCCGTAATTTGTACGGCGATCATATCCACGATCAACACCAACAGCGAAGCCAAAACGACAGCCGAATTAGCGGCAATTCCCACACTTTCAGTTCCGCGTCCGGCATTGTATCCCTTGTAGCATCCAACCAATCCGATAACAGCCCCAAAAAAGAACGATTTTACAAATGCAGGAATAAAATCGATGAACCCGACATGGCCAAATGCCTGGGAAAAAAATAGTGTAAGCGTTACTTCCCCTTTGATATTGGCACCAACCCAACTTCCAATGATACCAAGGGCATCTGCATATAAAATCAAAAGCGGTATCATCAATATGGCAGCCCATACCCTTGTGACAACCAGAAATTTCATTGGATTAGTGGAGGAAACCTCCATAGCATCAATTTGTTCGGTTACCTTCATTGAACCCAGCTCTGCCCCCATACCTGAACCTATTTTACCGGCACAGATCAAAGCTGTGATCACCGGCCCCATTTCACGAATGATCGAAATTGCCACCATACCCGGAAGTTTGGAAACTGCACCAAAATCCATCAGCACCGGACGTGATTGCAGTGTTAACACAAGTCCCATGATGGCTCCAGTAATGGTGATTAAAACCAATGTTTTGTATCCAATCTGGTAACACTGGCGGAAAAACTCTTTAAATTCAAAACCTCCTGAGAAGGTTTCCTTGATCATCCTCGCAATAAAAAGAAGAACATCTGCAAAGTTGGTCAGGAAATTGCTGAACTCCGTTGTTTTTGTAATTGTTTTTTCGCTGATCCTGATTGTAAATTCCTTTGCTTTACCAAGAGTGGGGATTAGTTTAATAACAGGCAGTGCCCTTTTCATAACGACCAGTCTATTTTTTTAAAGTCACCGCCCCTGACGTACCAGATGACGATGACTTTAAATGTTAAAGTGCTGCGATAATCTTATGGAGTTCCTCCTTCGTCTTACCAAGTTTGATCTGAAGTTTTCCATACATTTCTTCTTTTTTCCCTTCTTCAAACATCAGGTCATTATCGGTCAAAATTGCAAATTTCTGTTTAAGCATTCCCTTCTGCTCGTTCCAGTTCCCTTTGACTTCTGTCGTATTCATGGTTTAAAATTATTATTGTGAATACATTTTCACGATGTAAAGGTGAGGCCGTAACAGTATTTTAGTGTTATACAATTTCAAAGAAGTTTTGCATGATTCACACATAAAAAAAGGCTGTCTGAAAAACATCGGACAGCCCTTTTGTATGGTAGATTTTATATGTTATTAATTAATTCCTGGGAATTATATCGATGATAACCGTACGGTTATAAAATCGTTCCTCCGGGTATCTGTTTTTAAAAGGGGCAAGGTTCAGGTCTTCCCCAAATCCATCAACTTCGAAAATAACATCCGTCCTGCCAGCTTTTGCCAGGCCATTCGCCAGAATGACCTGAACATCGTTGGCACGGTCAATTGACAATTTAAGGTTATTGCCTTCTTCCCCAATGATATCGGTGTGGCCATGGATAAGAACAGTTGCACCGGGAGGGATCTTTGGAATAATAATTTCGGTAAGATACTTTATATAGATCGAAATTGATTTCGAGTCATCAAATTCAAATATTACACTGAACCTTGTCAATTCGACTTGATTGTTGGGTACCAGACATTCCAGATGGACAAGCTTTTCCTTTTTAATCAAAGTACCCAACTTTGTTTGTCCAACCATCCTCGCAGTGAAGTCTCCCTTAGCCCTCAAGCCTAACAGGTCGTTTACCGGTATCATCACCAGATCGTTCGTGTATGGACCAAAACGTTGAAGTTCCATATTTTCATCGTTAATCTCCAAAGACCAGGATGAGAATGTGTTATTGGCTCCTTCAGCACTAAAATAAACATTGTTGTCAATTGGTTTTTCTATTTCAACTTTTATTGGTTTCAGAATAGATTCAGGACCGCTTATAAATTCCTTCAATATGGCAGGCGAATTACTTTCCACCGAAACCCTACGGTCACCCTCCTTCAACAGTGCAAGCTCAAGGATACCACCTGGTTGTTCTGAAGGGATCTTGGGTTTAAAGTTTCCTTCAAGATTGATCCTGCTACCTTTTATACCAAATACATCTATCAGATATTTTTTGACAGACATCGCCATTGCCTTTCCGTCTTTAGGCCCTTTTTCCGACGATCCAACCAATGTAACGGAGGCACCAGGATTTCTTCCCATACGGTCGCCTAAAATATTGATAATATTATAATAAACTGTCAATTGTCGTTTTGAGCGGCCTGAAGATTGAATGGGTAAAGACTCCTCCAATTTATCTTCTTTGAAGCCTTTAACCTGATCCTTTGTGAGCAGAATATAGCGATTGACAATATCAGTCGAACCTAAATCAAAGAATATATAGTTGCGTAGCGGAAAGGTTTCCCTTATTCTGGTTACTAAAGGTTTATTTTCCGGCACGATGACCGAAAACTTTACCGCCGGTTCCACCATTTTAAACGAATAAATGTCATCGCCCCCGCGACCCCCTATTCTGTCGGAAGAAAAAAATCCGTTGCTCATATCGTCATTGACAATAAATGCAAAGTCATCATACTTTGTGTTTATCGGATACCCGATATTAAAAACCTCTCCATTTACCGGATTATTGATCTGGCAACTATAGATGTCCAACCCACCCAGGCCAAAATGTCCGTTTGAAGCGAAAAAAAGGATTTCTTTGTTTTCAATGAAGAATGGAAACATCTCATCACCTTCGGTATTGATTTTATTTCCAAGGTTTTCTGGTTTTTGCCATTTCCCGTTACCATCTTTTGAAGTTTTATAAATATCAGTTTTACCATAGCCGCCAGGCATATCGCTTGCAAAAAACATGGAATTTCCGTTGTGTGACAAACATGGATGGCCAACCGAATATGCCTTATTATTAAAGGCAAAAGATTCAGGTTTAGACCATTTCCCATCTTTATAATTGCTGAAATAAATCTGAAGTTCAATCACTTTATCCGGACTGTTATCCTGATAATTATTTCGTGTGAAGGCCATATAGGTACCATTCTTACTAAAACTTGCAGGGCCATCATTCATATTGCCGTTCATTTCAATTTCAAATATTTGAGGGCTTACTAATTGATCTCCTACCCATTCGCACTCAAACATATTCCAGAATGGTTTTTGGGTCCAGTTGTATTTTCGTGAGCCTAATCCATGTGTTTTCCTTGTTGAAGCAAAAACGACTTTGTTTTTATAATAGGAGGCTCCAAAGTCCAGTGCATCAGTATTGATATTTAAATGTTCTGTTTTATAATTAGTTGCTTTTGTCAGCAAATTGATCAGTTTATCGTTATTGGCAAGATAATCTTTGGAACGAAGGTCCTCGGGTTTTAGGCTGATAAATTTGTCCATCCATTTACCTGATTCATAATAACGGCCATTGGTTTTTAAAACCTTAGCATAGTTATAATAATCCTCCGGTACTATCCCATCCGATTGGTTAACTATTTTGGAATAGACCTTACCGGCTTCAATATTTTGATCTATCTTACGATAAGCTTCAGCCAACATGCGTTGTCCGTTCAGGCTTAAAAGTTTTGCATGTTTGTATGCATCAATGGCTTTATCAAAAGAGTAACTAAACGAGAACTTGTCCCCTTTAATTTCTTCATACGATTTTTCTTGCGCAACAACCTTAATTTCAACTCCTATAAATAATAATATAATGACAAATAAATTTTTCATGATTCCTGTTTTTTATGGAAAAATTAGAAATTCCTTGGGGAATGGATTTGTTTCCTATTGAACAATACATCATACCGCAATACTAATTCATGACTTCCTGAATTGTACGATCCTGTCCTCACCCCAAAAGACCAGTCGTACGAATAACCCAGGTGAAGTTTTTCGTTTATATCAAAGCCTACCAGACCTCCGAAAGCATCGCCTGTTCGGTACATCACACCGATTAAAAGCCGTTTCAGCATAATAATTGATGCGGTCAGATCGGCTTCAATTGGAGCGGCGGGGGTTATTTTAATTAGCGTTGTAGGTTTAAAGGCTAGTTTATCGGAAATATTGACTACTGAACCAGCTATGAAAAAATAGTGTCTTTGTCCCTTTCCAATCAGTGGGCTTCCGTCAAACAGCCTGATCGCCGAATAATAATTTTGCAACAAATTGGGGATCGAAATTCCGGCATAGAAGCGCTCCCTCGAATAGTAGGCTCCAAAACCAAAATTTGGGGTCATCTGATTGTTGATATTGTTTTGAAATGCAGGGTCATTTTGTTCGTCCAACAAAAGTGTATTCAGTGTCGCCTGAAAAATAGTTGCACCTGCACTTAAACCAAATGCAAATTTTGATCTTTCATTCAACTTCAAAGTGTAGGAATAATCCACAAAAAGGGAAGTATTGTTGGTTGGTCCAATTTTATCGTTTGATATTGATAACCCCAACCCAACATGTTCGTTTCTAAGCGGTGTATGCAATGTAAATGTCTCAGTATTTGCAGCGCCCTTAAATCCAACC
>JBAXWR010000275.1:0-9933 GCA_037128295.1 Mariniphaga sp. | reverse complement strand
ACAATCTCGGCAGACAAGATTTACAATGACAGGGCAGTCATAGAGATTGAAATTGCCGGTTACAAAATCCTTGGAACTTTACTCGAAGCATTTATCACAGCCGTTTTAGAGCCTGATGAATTTTTATCGAGAAAACTTTTAGCCCTTATACCACAGCAATACTTATGCAGAGATGATTCATATTATGCAAAAATACAGTCTGTTGTCGATTTTGTGTCAGGGATGACCGATCTTTTTGCACTCGGATTGTACCGAAAAATTACAGGAATGGAATTGCCGGGGATCGGGTGAAAATGGAGATTTGGAGAGGGATAGATGGGGAGACCGGAAAGCGGAGACCGGAGAACGGAGAATGGAGAGCGGAGAATGGAAAATGGAGGAAACGGAAAATGGAGGAAACGGATCAAAGAGAAATTGTTATTAACTGCTTATCCCTTTTGGTCAAGTTATTCTTGAAAACATTATAAAGGAAGAAAATTACGTTTGAACGACTCCCCCTTTCGTAAAGGGGGGCAGGGGGGATTTAATTCAATTGCTTAATATATAGCATATTACAATTATGAATGAATTCCAATAAATGGTGAACTTAAATGAAAGGGATCGGCAGTTATTATTATTTGGAAAAAATAAGTTCGAGGAGGATGTACAATACAATTATTCCGATTGAAGACCATTTTAAAATTCGTTTCGCGATTTGCCAGGTTTTTTTATCGGTTTCGTTTTCCGGTAGGCTACCCGGCGATATGGCATTGACTATACCAGGAAAAATCTTTTCCAGGATCTGCTGCCCTGAATCATTCATACTCAGGGTCTCGCTAACTTTTAATTGTTGTTGTCGGGTCACATCTTTTTCTAATATTTTGAGCTGTTTTGCGGATATATTTCTTTTCGCGAATTCTTCCCTGGCGGCTTGGAGGGCTGCTGGTTGATAATCATCTGCTGAACCGGTCACTATTGCAACCAATTCTGCATCGGTTTTTGCAACCATGACATCTTTAAAACTGTAAGTCATTGTTAATCTTTATATTAATTTAATGAGGCACAAATCATGATCCGCGCTTCTAAATTTCAGGGTCACATCCTATTCTAAATATATGATCCACCAATCGGACAATTCAGAAATTAAATATAAAGGTAAAAATAATGAACGACAATTCAGATTATCGCTAATTTTAAGTGCTTTTTAACCCAATAAAACAAAACTAAAATTCAGAATATGCAGAAGTTATTGATTTGTTTCATTTTGATGTTTAGCATCGTCAGGATTTCGGCCCAACCCGGAAAGGATAATCCATTACAAAAAAGGCAGGTTCAAAAAACTATTCAGGTGGAAGCCCAACGACGGCTTTACAATGGTGGCAACGTGAAGTACTCTCCTTACGAACCTTTTGAAACTAGAACTGTTGCCCTGTTGGCAGGTTACTCTACCCCTGAAAACGCACCCAAACTAAGCAGGTATGGCGGATGGCTTAAAAACCATACCAAAGCGACCGGGTTCTTTTATGTTGCCAAAATTGGAGACCGTTGGTGGGGTGTTGATCCTGAAGGCTATTATTATATCAATGTAGCGCTCAACAGTATCAGCAGGGGAAAGTCGGAACGGAATGAAAAAGCGGTTGCCGATAAATTTGGCTCACCCGAAAAATGGATGGACAAAACACGTGAAATCCTTGCAGGGATTGGTTTTAATTGTGCCGGATCTTGGTCTGACTATGAGGCTATTATAAAATCGAATCAATCATCCGAACATCCATTGGCTTATACCATCAACTGGAATTTCATGAGTACTTATGGTAAGGAACGTGGCGGTACCTACCAACAACCTGGCCATACAGGGTATCCAAACGATGCTATTTTTGTATTCGACCCTGAATTTGAAACGTTTTGCGACCGTCATGCAAAAAAACTGCTGGCAACAAAAGACGATTCCAATCTTTTTGGTCATTTTTCCGACAATGAGATGCCCTTTAAGGTCAAATCGCTCGACAATTTCCTCGCCCTTCCCGAAACGGAACCGGGACATAAAGCAGCTGTTCAATATTTAAAAGAAAATGGAATCACAAAGGAACAGATCACTGACCAATATCGGGAAGCTTTTATGGCTTTGGTTGGAGAGAAGTATTTCTCAACAGTTTCAAAAGCGATAAAAAAATATGACCCAAATCACATGTACATTGGCGCCAGGTTTTACAGTGATGAGAAAAACCATGCCGAATTTATGAAAGTTGCCGGAAAATACCTCGACCTGATCTCGAACAATTACTACAATTATTGGACACCCGATTCAACCCAGATGGCAAACTGGGCAGCTTGGACAGGAAAACCGTTTATTGTCACCGAGTATTATACAAAAGGGGAAGATTCGGGGATGCCTAACCTGAGCGGTGCCGGTTGGATTGTCAGGACCCAACGTGATCGTGGCCTGTTTTACCAGAACTATAACCTTGCGTTGCTCGAATCGAAAAACTGTATCGGTTGGCACTATTTTAAGTATCAGGACAACGACCCGACTGCCAAGGGGGTGGACCCATCGAACATTGATGCCAACAAAGGGATCGTCAACAACGTTTATGAGCTTTGGACACCCATGACCGACCTGATGAAAGAGTTGAATATTCAGGTTTATAGTTTGATACAATATTTTGATGGGAAATAGAAATAGGAAATAAATGGAAATAAAATAGAAATTGGAAAATAGAAATTGGAAACTGGAAATTGGAAACTGGAAATTGGAAACTGGAAATTGGAAACTGGAAATTGGAAATTGGAGATTGGGAGTCGCAGTTTGGACAATTTTCGAGCAGGCACCAAGGTAAGGATTTTGTTTATATCCGCTAATTATATCTAATTTTGATGATAAACAGATATTTACGGTGTAGGTATAACACAACATTGTAATTTATAGCCAAGCTTGTAGATATCTTCAATACCTGATTTTAAGTTATTAATATGAAAGAGGTACTGATTGTCCTGGGCTCACCTAATTCCGCTGAGGGAAAGCTTGGGGATATTGCTGTGGACAGACTGAACTATTGTCTCCAAATATTTGATCCGGAAAAAAACCTGATCCTTTGCACCGGAGGCTTTGGGGATCATTTCAATCCAACAAATATACCTCATGCCAACTATGCCATTGATTATCTGATGAACCGTGGTATTGATAAAGGTTATTTTATGGAGATTGCCTTATCCTCAAATTCAGTAGAAGACGCTGTTAAAGCAAAGCAGGTTTTGGTGAACAGCTACAGCAATTATTCGCTTAAGATCATTACCTCCGATTTTCATCTTGAAAGGGTTAAGTTGATTTTTGACCACATTTTAACCGGGTTTCCAAAAGAATATCACGGCGTGACCCATCAAAAGCCAATGGAGGAAAAAGAAAGACTGATTCAACATGAAAAAAAGGCCATAGATGAAATCAGGAAAAATGGAATCTATTTCTGAATGGGATTTATTACTTGTTCAATGTTGACTATTATTACCTCTACGTCCATCTGCGGGAGAATTATCTTTTTGTTACCCGCTGATCAAGCAGATTTTCGCTAATTCAAACCAATAAATTAGATAAAAAATTATATTTCAACTGTATTCCCCTATATTTCAATAGTTTATGCCGACTAAAATAATAGTCAATTATTTTTAAAAATACTTGCATGACTATAAATATAGTTGTATGTTTGTGATGAAGGATTGACATTAAAAACACAGCAAATGCAACTTACAAAAGCAGAAGAACAGGTGATGCAGATTTTGTGGAAAATGGGGGAAGGATTGGTCAAGGATATCCGCGACCACTTCGATGAACCCAAACCTGCACGAAATACGGTATCGACAGTGATTAGGATTTTAGAGAAAAAAGGTTTCGTAGGACACAAAGATTATGGGAAAGTGTTCGTTTATTATCCGCTTGTGATGAAAAAGGAGTATTCCGGATCGCAATTGTTTGGTTTACTGAACGATTACTTCAACAATTCGTTTCCGGCAATGGCATCTTTTTTTGCCCGCGAGAAAGATCTTTCGATCACGGATCTCGAACTGTTGCTCGAAGAGACCAAATTGGAGTTATCGAAACGCAAAAAAAACTGAACAACATGGAAACAACTGGAATGTATCTTTTAAAATCGGCAGTTTGGCTGACCGGTTTCGCTTTGGTTTTTCTGGTCGTCTTGCGCAACGAGCAATTTTTCCGGCTCAACCGGTTTTACCTCCTATCGGGGATCATCGCCTCGATCGTTTTTCCGTTTTTTACATGGCATTATGCTGTAATGTTACCTTCTTTACCTCAGGCTGAAGTTTTACTTGGCGACCTGACACCGGTTGCTGTAGCGCCGGAAACAACCGCTATCCCATTTTACTGGTACTTTTATCTCGTTGGAATTCTCTTCTTTGTTTTTCGGTTGGTCCGCCAAACATGGATGGTCATTCAAAAGTTAAAGAAATCCGGTTATGTCAAAAATGGCCCTGTAAAATTGGTGCGTACCCACGAATATGCGGCCTCGTTTTCATTTTTCTCCTTTGTCTTTGTCAATCCTTCAACCACTGATGTTGAGATGAAAGAGATCGTGAACCACGAGAGCGGGCACATTCAACAGCGGCACTGGTTCGACCTGCTGCTTGTCGAGGTATTATGTATGTTACAGTGGTTCAATCCATTCGTATGGGTTTACTCCCGTTTGGTCAGGCAGAACCACGAATATCTGGCCGATGAAATGGCCTTGCAGCATACTTCCAACGCAGCTATCTATCATGCAACATTGCTTAACCAGATGCTTGGTGCACCGGTTATCAGCCTTGCCAATTCGTTTAGTTATTCACTCAACAAAAAAAGATTTAAAATGATGAAAAATAGAATAGATTCTCCAATCAGAAAACTCAGGATGCTGCTCGTTTTGCCTTTCGTGGCAATGGTTTTCTATGCGTTTGCGAAACCGGAATACATCACTCCAATCAATGATCTGATGAATAGGCCTGTAATTCTGCAAAATACAGAAGGAGAGATAAAAGGCCAGATACTTAGGAAAAGTAACGGTAAACCATTGTCTGGTGCAGCAATTGTTATTCAAGGCACCACTGTTGGAACAATATCGGATGTTGAAGGAAATTTTATTTTAAAAGGTGTTCCAGAAGATGGTGAAATTGTTGTTTCGTTTGTGGGATTGGCACCAGCTAAAGTAAAACCTATTTTTGATCAGCCAATGGTGATCAACATGGAAGGATCCACAGTTGGTTTGGAACAGATCACAGTAGTTGGTTACATGAAAAATCCTCCACCTCCTCCACCAGTACCCGAATTCGGTTTTAAAGATCCCAAAAATCCACCGCTGTGTTTTGTTGATGGAGTTTTGACTGAAAAAAACAAGTTCGATAAAATCCTGGCAGATGGAGTCGAATCGGTCACAGTCTGGAAAGGGCAGGAAGCATTGGCCAAATTTGGAGAGAAGGGCAAAAATGGCGTATTTGAGGTTGTTACATTTAAAAGCACAACAAATGATGATTCCAAATCAAAAACAGCCACTACACTTACATTCAATCCTCCTCCACCGCCACCTCCGCCAGCCCCGGCAAGTAATGTCAATGAGGTATTAAACACAAATTCCAAAAATCCGCCATATATTATTCTGGACGGAGTACCCCTTGAAAATGGTAAAATGGATCAGGTAAAACCAGATGATATTGAGTCGATTAGTGTTTTAAAAGATAAGTCGGCGACAACCATATTTGGAGAAAAGGGCAAAAATGGGGTAATCCTGATCACATCAAAGAAGAAGGGTATCCAGTTCAGAACGGTTGAGGACAACAAAACTGAACCCGCCATGTACCTTGTTGATGGGGTCGTGAAAACCTCCGACGAAGTTAAAAGTATTGATCCCAACCGCATTGAGTCGGTCAATGTTTTAAAAGGGGAAAATGCTGTCAAGAATTATGGAGAGAAAGGTCGGGATGGGGTCGTGGAGATCAAATTGAAGGGTTCCACCAAAGCTGATTCAAGTAAATTCGTGGTCGGTTTTCCGGACAACCAAAAAATAAAGTTTAACCCAACCTATGATGGGTCAAATTCTGCAGTACCTAAAGACCTTGATGCTGTTAAAGTAATCGTTTATGGTATCCAAAAATCTCAGGATGAAAAGGATGTCTTTAGTGTTGTCGAAGAGATGCCTGAATTTCCGGGTGGTTCAAAAGCTTTAAGCAGCTTTCTTGCACAGCATATCATATATCCCATTGAAGCTCGGAAAGAAAAAATTCAGGGTAAAGTATTCGTGAATTTTGTGGTTGGTAGTTACGGACAGGTTTCGAATGCAATAATTGCGAAAGGCGTACACCCATCGCTTGATGCTGAAGCACTTCGGGTCGTTGGCCTTTTACCAGCCTGGAAACCCGGCAAACAGCGCGGACAGGCAGTGGATGTGTCCTATACTATTCCGATTCAATTCAAGCTTGAAGTACCTGATCCGAATGTGGTCGTTGAACAGCCATAATTCCCAATTTGAGATTATTAAATGATGATTTTTATTCCGGGTTTAATCCATTTTCCTGAACAAGCAATGAAAGAGAAAGTGGAAGGTGTTTTATCCTTTGGGGTTTACTGTTAAAGCAAACGGGAAAATAGATTATATTAAAAGTGTTCGTGGCGTTCATCCGGCTCTGGATGATGAGGCTTTTCGCTCTATTGGGTTAATGTTAATTTGGAAACCAGGATCGGTAAATGGTAAGGTCTATACATTTGAGTGCATATATCTCTATTCAATTTAAATTTAAGTATCTTTTTGCTTGCAGTGACTGGGTGATTGTTTAGGATTTGAACAATCATCCAGTCACTGTTCTGAGAATTATTTATCTGCTTTTAATAAACCAATTACATTTCGGGTCATTACCTGTATCCCGGTTACAATTGTAGTAGCGTAATCGGGTTTTAAGTATGGCGAATGCAAAGGTGCAGGTCTTTCTCCCTTTTTTTCAAGCTCCTGCAATAATTCAGGATTGCTGCTGCCCAGCCATAATAAACAGATTGGTACTTTTTCAGGAGTTAACCCATATTTACCAAAATCTTCGGCCACCATTGAAGGTTTTACTTTCAATACGTTTTGAGTTCCGATAATTTCAGATGCAAAACCATCTATTTTTTTGCTTAACTCAATGTTGTTAAGTACAGGAGGTGTTTCAACAGGCAAAACTTTTACATCGGGCAGTTGATTATCAGGCATTCCAGCCATTTGTGATGCAAATTTGCAGATGCGTTTGACGGATTCAATTACTTTTTCAATGGTCTCAAAGGAATAATAGCGAAGGGTAAGTTCAAGTTTTACTTCATCAGGAATAATATTTGGACGGGTGCCGCCATGAATTGAGCCTACCGTAACAACGATTGGCTCCAGCGGGCTTCTCTCGCGACTTACTATTGTTTGAAGATCCAGAACTATTCGTGAGGCGATCACAATAGGATCAATACATTTTTCAGGATAGGCCCCATGTCCACCTTTCCCATAAACAACGATTTCAACTGTTTTTACACCGGCAAAAGCTGAACCTCGCACCAATCCAATTTTGCCGGATGCCAATTCAGGATTGATATGAAATGCCATCGCATAATCCGGAACCGGGAATTTGGAGAATAATCCGGCTTCAATTGCATTGGTGGCACCGCCACTTATCTCTTCGGCTTGTTGTGCAATAACCATCAGAGTACCTTTCCATTCTTTTTTCAAAGCTACCAGCGTTCTCAGAGTGCCCGTAAGAACAGACATGTGTATATCGTGTCCGCAAGCATGCATCACGGGAGTTTCCTTGCCACTGGCATCTTTTGATTTTATGACACTTGCAAAATCCAATCCAGTTTTCTCCTCCATTGGAAGAGCATCCATGTCGGTACGCAGCATAACAACAGGGCCAACTCCGTTCTTTAAAATCCCAATGACACTATTCCCTCCGAAATTCTCAGTTACCTCTAAACCTATCTTTTTTAATTCAGCAGCCATCCTTTTTGACGTTTGAAACTCCAGCAATGACAACTCTGGGTGCTGATGCAGATATTTGCAAAGATCGAGTGCGTACAATGACTGGTTTTTAGTTTCCTTCTTTATTTTGTCAGAAACCTGTCCATTTACATTGATATTTAGAATAAATACAATCAATAATAGGATTAATTGAGAATTCATTGCATATATAGATTTATGGTAATAACAATTTTACGCCCGTAATAAAGTTTTTAAGCAATGGAGATCACAAAAATAAATCAATTCAATTCAAACTCATTACCCGATTCCGGAATTTCTATATCCCCAAACCCTGATTCGATCATCCGATCTTTGTAAAACAGCTGGGCATCGTAATCCCCATGAACCAAAAATGTCTTCTTGATATGTGATTTATTCTGACATTTCAGATACGACAACATTTCTTTATAATCTCCATGTCCGCTGAAAGCTTCAATACGCTCAATGGTTGCGTTCACATTATATTTAGTTCCAAATATAGATATTTCCTTTTCTCCGTTAAGTATTCGTGCGCCAAGAGTTCGTGGTGCACAATATCCGACAGCAAGAATAGTGTTACGTGGGTTGGAGATATTATTGGCCAAGTGGTGTTTAATACGTCCGGCTTCCATCATCCCCGATGCAGAAATTATTACACAAGGTTTGTTTAAAAAATTAAGTTTCTTCGATTCCTTTGATGTTTTTACATAATGTAGAGAATTGAATCCAAAAGGATCGTCATCTCGCTCTATCACTTCAAGAACATCATCATTGAAACATTCGGGGTGCAATCTGAAAATATCGGTGGCATTAATCGCCAACGGACTATCAACGTAGATCTGAACCTTTGGTAATAGCCCCTCATTGAAGAAGTTATTAAGTGAGTAAACAAGTTCCTGAGTGCGACAAATTGCAAAAGATGGAATAATTAACTTTCCACCTCTTTCAACACATGCTTCGGTTACGACTCGAAGCAATTCTTTTTCAGCATCTTGCAAATGAGGATGTAACCTGTCGCCATAAGTTGATTCAGTAATCAGATAATCACATTGGCCAAATGTTTCGGGAGCCTTCAGAATGCGACTCGATGGACGACCGATATCACCCGTATATGCAATTTTTGTAACTTTTCCATTTTCGGTTATTTCAAGTAAAGCTGCGCCTGCACCCAATAAATGTCCTGTGGTTGTAAACCGTACTTTTAGGCTTTCATTTATATAAAATTTACGATTTTGGGCAGTGCCAATAAATAGCTCCATGCAACGAACAGCATCTTCCTTTTTGTATATCGGTTCAACGGGTTCTAACCCATGATGTGCTCTTTTTTTATTAAACATCTCAGTATCACTTTCCTGGATGTGACCGCTGTCTGCCAACATAATCGAGCAAAGGTCCCGTGTAGCATTAGTGCATATTACTGAACCTCTAAACCCTAACTTATATGCATAAGGGATTAGACCTGAATGGTCTATATGGGCATGAGTCAGGATTATATGATCTATTTCTCGAGGATCGAATCCCAGATTTCGGTTCATTTCATCAGTTTCCTGACCTTTTCCCTGAAACATTCCACAGTCGAGTAGAATCATTTTTCCATTATCAAGGGTGATCAATGTTTTACTTCCGGTTACTTCGCGCGCAGCTCCTATAAATTTTATTTTCATTTTATCTTTGTTTTAATGATGACATAAAAGTAAACAAAAAATGAAGATGGAAGTAAAAGTATGATTTAGTTATTTTCAAATGCCAATTTTCAAGTGGTGTCAGTATCCATACGACAGTGCTATTCGTAATCCATCCAATCTTCATTTCAAAAAAAAGCTGCCACTGAAATCAGAGACAGCTTTTAATATACTATAAAAACAATTTATTCTTCGACTTGTTCGGCTTCATAAGCTTTGAGCAACTCATCTTGAATTTCTGCAGGTACTTGTTCATAGTTAGCGAATCTCATTCTGAACAT
>JBAXWR010000274.1:0-10044 GCA_037128295.1 Mariniphaga sp. | reverse complement strand
GATTTATGTGTGCCGATGGTGCGAATTGTACCCAACCTTTATTGATGCATGAAGAAACGGCAACCCAAATCAGGGTAAATGTACCCATCAGTAATTCAATCTTCGAGTATCCTGAGCAATTTGAATTGATCATCAATTAAAGCTTTTAAAAAATCACCAAATCACTTAAATCCCCTTTTTAGGTGATTTGGGCAAAGTAGCAAAAGAATATATTTGCCTGTAATTTAAGAAGTGATCCATTCCATAAGGGTTACTTATTGTTTAAAATAGATTTGGAAAGTCAGTAATTTAAATAAAACCAATACAATGAAAGCAATCGGATTATTATTCGTGATGATTTTTTCGCTGGGATGTTTCCACCTCAATGCCCAGATTAACCTTAAAAGTAAAGTCAAGGACCAAACAACCGACCGTGCCAACAACAAAGTTGACGAAGGTATTGATAAAGGTCTGGATGCTGTTGAGAATGGTGTCAAGAACCTTTTTAAGAAGAAAAAAGCCAATCCTCAGGAGCAAACTGAAAAACCTGCAGCACAGGGCGATTCAAATAGCCAGAAACCTCAGGCGGATCAAACAGTCCAGGAAGAAAAGACCTCTCTTGTTGCCTATTCCAAATTCGATTTCATTCCTGGAGAAAAAATTATCTTTTATGACGATTACACTTCAACGAAAGTTGGCGATTTCCCTCCAAACTGGAATACAAATGCTTCAGGTGAGGTCGTGACAACCAATTTATTCCCAGGGAATTGGTTCAAGCTAATGGGTGAAGGATCAATGGCACTTGAAGAAGGAATTAAATTACCTGATAATTATACCATTGAATTTGATGCAATTACCGCTCCAAAGGAAGAAGGAAATACAAATTATGAATTTGGGTTTTATCTCTACAGTGCTAAAAATCCTAAAGACCTTGGTGAAGGGGGTGCTGTTCCGGGCGAAAAAGGTGGAGTTAAAATGACATTTGGTTACCATAGTACTTACAGTGCTTATGATGAGAGTGGATATACAATTGACGGAACGAAAGATGATGCAGTTTTGCAACCAGGAAAGAAATATCACCTTTCATTCTGGGTACAAAAAACGCGTTTAAGGGTTTATCTGGATCAGGTTAAGATTTTTGATTTGCCAAAGGTCTTTAAGGCAGGTTTTCAAGCCAATATGATGAGATTTGAAATATGGGAATATGCCATTCAAATGGTTTCAAATTTCAGGATTGCAGCCGGCCTGCCTGATACAAGGAACAAGCTTCTGACTGAGGGGAAATTGGTTACCTATGGTATTTATTTTGATGTCAATAAGGATGTTGTAAAACCGGAATCGTATGCTACACTGAAAGATATCGCCTCTATCCTGAACGAAGTACCCGATGTTAAAGTCAAGATATTTGGTCATACCGATTCAGATGGTGATGATGCCAAAAATATGGATTTGTCAAAACGTAGGGCTGCTTCAGTAAAAGCTGAATTGGTGAAAACATTTGGTGTAAAAGCCTCCCAATTGGAAACTGATGGATTGGGTGAGACCAAACCTGTAGCACCAAACGATACTCCTGTCAACAAAGCTTTGAACCGTAGGGTTGAGTTTATTAAGCTATGAGAACCCTGTTTTTTCTAATCTTCTCATTGTTCTGTGCTTCAATACTTGAGGCACAGAACCTACCTGGAGGATTTCCTTCGACCATAACACCTCAGATGATGGAGTTGGCCAAGAAAATAATGCCTCCCGGATCAAAATTAACTGAGAATGGCAAGGAAGATAATAAGGAAGATAAAGAAAAAACACCAGGTGTAAAACCGCTTATTGAAATACCTCCGGTTCCGCAATATTCCCTAACACCTGTTCCTTCCTCCAAAGCCGGTTCCTCTCCCTTTGGTTCCGGGCGAAATGAAGCACAGAGGAAGGCTATGGTTTTGGCTATTAACGCTGAACTTGAGTTAAAACCTTACATTTTACCAAAAAAAGAGGATACACCCTCAAAAAGCGCCATTTTAAAAATTGCCGGCACACAGAATAAGGCGGCACAGCAAAATTTTGGTCCCGATGACCTTAAAGATTATGCCAGAATAGTTACCTGGAAACCAGATTTCGATGGTGCTGGTACTGACCCGGGGAAAGCCAAGGCCCTCTCTTTTACGGTCTCCACATTGACGAATTATTATAATATGCCGAAGTTTGTGGTTGCACTTGCTTCTGCTGTCTTTGCCCTTGATCCTCAAAGTCCTGCAAATGCAAATAATTTTGCATCTGCAATCATAACAACTGGAGAGCATTTGAACCATTCAATCACCAAATCTGAAGTACTTGCATCTTACAGAAAAGATGCTGAAACGGTTTTCCTGTATGCAATGTCAGTTTCTTCGACAAATGGAGCCTGGACCGATAAAAGTTTGACCGCTATCATTAATCTTGGTAATCTTTACATCGACATGGGAAAATTGGAGGAGGCCCGTTCACTATTTCAGGTGGCGAGGAAACTAAGCCCATTTTCCTGGGATGCTGCTTTAGGCCTCGCCGCCTATTTTCATGCTATAAAGCAACCGGATAAAGCCTTGGCAATTATGGAGGATGATAACCTGGACCGGCCTGAGAAATACCTTCAAATCGCCAAAGCAAAGAAAAGCCTCGAAAAAAGTGACAAGTTCACTGATCTGCCACTCGAAGCACCTGCGGAGGCTTTTGAGGAGGGAATAAAGGCCTTGTCAGCTGAACCCATTGAGACGGCTGCAGATTTTGTATCGCAAATAGACCAGAGTGAACGGAATAAAATGCGGTATTTCGTTGAACACCTCGTACCTATTGGAAGTTACAGAGCCCCGTCAATAAATAGAATCTCTCCATTTGCTTCATTGAAGGCTATCTCGTCAGCGCAAGGAATCTGTGCACTTGAAGATTTTTCAGAATCAACCAGTTTGTTGTCAGTTTCAAGTGCTGCTTCAAAGATAAGCCCGGTATTGGATATGTTATCAAAAATGGGACTGAAAATTGATCCTGGTGTCGATATGAACGATATGGCCAAACACCCTGAGAAGTACGAGAATCAAACGGATAATGGTGATACCAGGGTTGAAGGAATGGATAAATTTCTGGGCAACCTCGACAACCTGCAAAAACAGGCACAAGCTGGTGAACTTGACCTTGCAAAAGGAAATACGGCATCTACTTTTGCATTAGCAGGGCAGATTGACCCCTACTTTATCATCATGCAGATTGACCCGAATAAATATGCTGACCCAATGAATGTTATCATTCAGAAACTGAATTTTGGGGTTTACAACCGTAAGACTAACCTCTACCAGGGGCTTCTATATTCGGTGAACAAGCGAACTCACCGCGCAGTAGCTGAAATAATTGAACTGGCTAAAAAAAAGAATCATGCGATTAGTGAAATGATGGATGCAGAATTGGATATTTTCAAAAGTCAAATGTCAAGTGCGATGGATGAGGCACTAAAAAGTGAAAAGGTATTCCCAAAAGTTGAATGGGATATCAAGCGCCATCATATCCACCAGAAGTATTTTATTCAATTCAATAATGTTGCAGAGGTAGCATTTAATTCAGCTACCAACATGGCTTCAGTTTCATATATTCAAAAAATTAAACCCTATGTAGAAGCCTATTATTATGATGTATTACGTCATATTGCACTTATTTCGGATCCGGATGTAAGGCTTAAAAAGGAGAAAGAACTCAAATCATCCATGAATTCAGCCATTGTATGGGGTTTATACAATTGTTTGGCAGCCTATAGTGCGTTCACCTATAACGATGACTGGGATTGCGAATGTAATATGGATGCTCTTCTTGAGCAAAGAGAAGCAGAACAAACGGCTCTCGATGGTGAGGAAAATGCCAGGATTCGCCGCAACAAGCAAGCAAAAGCACGGTTCGATTCAGGGGAAATTCCTGAGTCATCCCCATTGTTCAAGAAATTGGATTCTTACGGTACGGACTTCAACTATGTGTTTGTTAAAGGTAGGATTTCGTGCGCTCGCACAACTGTAAATTTAAATGTAACTATACCGATGGAAGGCAATCCTGAACTATCAGGATCAATGACAAGAAGTGAGTTTACCGGGGCAGCAACTTATACTGGTGGTTTAAAAGTTGGCGTTGAAACAGAAGAGGCTGGCGGTGCAAAGGTAGGTGCGTTTGTAAATCTGAGTGGCTCAGTTTCTATGGATGGCAAAGGTGTCGTGAAGGACTATTCGGTTACTGCAGGAACAGGCCTTTCGGTTGAAGCCAATGGGACAAAGGTTTCATTCAGTGGTACACTTACTTTTGGGCCCGATGGAGTGAAAGATTCTGATTTCTCGGCAGGTATCAGTCGTGATTTTTCAAATACTGCAGGAAAGAGTAACCTCCTTGGCGGGAGTACCAATTCAGCATTTGAAGCATCTACAAAACGGGGATGCACAATGTCTGGCAAAGTTGAACAAAGCCTTGAACCGTATAATTCGTCCTTCAGTGAGGTGAAAGAGGCAGAATTGGGGAAAGATTTGGCGAAAATGCTACCTACAGATGAGTTGTTCAAAAAACAAACCTGGGGCGGAACATACACAATTCAGTAATAATTCCACTAAAATTTATCGCATAATTGAAATTGCATAAAAAAGAGGGACTGTTAGGATCCCTCTTTTTTAATTGTAAATTTCTATATATCAAAGCTTTATTCCCAAAGTAAAGACTAATGAATTGCTCTTCAAATTGTACTTAACCGGATCGTTAAACCCACTTACCTGATAAATATAATTGTAATTGGTCCGACTACCAAGAGTATAGGAAACATCCAAAGTTACATTATCGACACGGTATCCGATACCTGCGTTGATCGTATTGTACCTATAATCCTTATTGGCTTGCGACTGATTGAAAGCGACTGATTTATAGGGATTTCCAAACAATTCGTAACCTGCTCTCAAACTAACGGCTTCCGTTGGTTTGACTTCGGCACCAAACCTTAAATTGCTCACTGATTGGTAAATAGTTTTAATATCTGTATTATCTAGCGAAAAACTATTGCCATCCTGAAGCTTATTCCTTAGTTTCATTGCGGTGTAGTCAACATATTCATAATCAAATGAGACCATTCCTATTTTACCAAATTGGTAAGCAAGGCTTCCAATTGCCCGCATTGGAGTATCCATCTTGTATTCGTAGCTGCCTAGCGGGGTCTCTGCACTATGTGCTCCATTGGATTCGACACTTACATTTTGCAGATTCGATTTCATTACCGAACTAAAATCTTCGTTCAAAACGAAAAATGTTGGTGTATGAAGTGCAGCACCTAAACGCAACGAAGGAATAGGCCTGTAAATTGCACCTAGTTTGAGGTTATAACCGTATCCTCTTGTTTTGGTACTGCTATAATAATCGAAATACCCAAACTCGCCGTCCTCTGAATAAGTTGATGATTCATTGTAATATAAATCTTGTAAGCCTAAAGTTGCCCCAATATAAACCTGGTGGTTAAAATTGGCTCCCATGGTCATCACGTATTCATTGTTATAACCTTCTTTATTTACTGTCATGTTCTCTTTGACCAACTCATTTTGCAAAAGAATCGAATTGTAGGTATTACCATTCCCGTTGGCATCCGGATTCGCAACATCCATCAAATAAGTTTCCCAGGCTAATTTACTTTCCCATGGAACTCCACTATGGTAAGGATCGTTTTCGTCATAGAATTTGGTTTTGTAAATGCCATTCGAGTTTGCCGCAAAAGCATCCATTCTGGAATGGGGCGAATTGTCCTTTGTAACAGCAAGATTTTGGTTGAAACTATTGAGTTTATTGAAACCGATCCCAAAATTAAAGGAAACTAAACCTGAACCGCCATTTTGAATCTGGTTAGCCATCACATATCCAATATTTCTGAAATTAAAGTTGTTGCTGCGATCTGAAGCAATCTGACCCTGATAAGTCGCATCGGTACTGTTCATGCCCAAAACATTCAATGTCCCGGTTACTTCAGATCTGAGATAAATACCAATACCGGCAGGGTTGATACTTAAGGATGAAAAATCGCCGCCAATGGCTCCGAAAGCATTCCCCATGGCTTTTGAGCGGGCTGTTGATCCGTAATATTGTTGAGAGAAGATTAAGGCCTGATCAACGTATTGACCGAAGGAGAATGCCATTAATCCCGCTGTTGCAAATAGGGTAAGTATTAACTTTTTCATAATCAATCTTTTTTTTGATTTTAAGTGTTTTTTTTTGCGGAAATTTGCATTCTATTTACCTGCGTCCTGATCCGCCACCGCTTGTGGTACTTCCACCACCGCTGCTGCTTCCGCCACCGCCGCCGCTACTGCTACCTCCACCTCCACCTGAGTAGGATGATCCACTGCTACTGCTTCCACCAGAGTAGGATGATCCACTACTTCTTGAAGGTGCTGAATATGAACTGCTTGGTGCGGGTGCAGTATAGGTTGAACTACTGCTGCTAGATCCCCTTTGGTAAGAACTTCCTACCGATGATGACCTGCCGGTTGAGTAACTACTGCCTGATGAAGAACCGCTTGTTGCACCCGAACCGCCGCTGTAACTGCTAGTTGAAGGTCTTGAATAGCGGTTGCTGCTTCCTGAATATGTTGAAGAACCTGTCGATGAAGAGCCTGAATATTGTCTGGTTGTCCCGCTGTTGTAAGAAGCAGAAGTATTTGTCCTTGGCCTTGAATAGGTTGGGGTGTAAGTACTGCCTGAAGAGCTCGATTGCCTGACTGATGACGGGTCAGTTGTGTTTCCCGACTGATAATTTGCGGAAGAAGATCCCCTTCGTAAATTGGTAAGGGTTTCTGTACTCCGGGTTGAACCACCTGCACCATTTGGGTCAACAGTATAACGTGTTCCTGACTGACGGGTAGTGCTTGTACCGGTTGTTCCTGCCTGCTGACGTCCTGTTGTGATTGTCCCACCGTTATTTATTGTATTTGAAGACCTTCCGTTGATTGTTGTACCCATACGGCCACCTGTATTGACGGTAGAAGATCCACCGAACGCAGTACCTCTGCCACCACCATATCTAACTGCATTCGATCCACCTCCGCCACCTGTATAATTTTGCCTTCCATAATACCTGTCGCGCTGATTTGCCATTCCACCACCGCCGCCATAGCCGCCAGCCCAGTAACCGCCACCATAAAATCCCATACCCCAGTAACCTCCTGTGTAATAGCCGCCACCGTAATAGCCTCCATAAGGATAATAACCTCCGCCATAAAATCCTCCATAACCGTAATAGTTCCAGGGACTATTCCAGCCACCATAATAAAATGGAGAGTACATGCTTGAATAGAAGCCTCCACCCCAGCCACCAAAGCCGAGATTCCAATTAAATCCGAAACCTGGCGAATAATAATTGTCCCAGTAAGGGTCATAAACATAAGGGTTATAGAATGTCCTGATACGGGTGGTATAGCTTATCTCTTCCGGATCATTGTAATTATCAATCAGATACAATGCCTCTTCATCCGATTCATATGTCGTGTCCGAATTTGCATCATTGTAAACATAGTTGTCACTTGTCGGATTACCGCTTTTTTGAACATTCTGGTAGTTGTCAACTATTTTGGCTGCCTCCTCTTTTCGTGAATCAATATCGAGGGTAGATCGCTTGATCTGCCGGATATTCGTGGGAGATGAACTCACTACAACAGGAGGATTGTCTCCCGGAGTGAAATAGACGTCATCGGTGTAACTACTTGACGTCACCTTAGATCCTGTTGTGCAGGCACTTGCTAAAAGTGCTAAGGCTAAGAGCAGTTTGACATTTGTTTTCATGATTTGTTCTTGTTTATATTTAATAATTCCTGAACTTTTCGTTATTTTGTAACCTGAAATTTAGAATTTCAAAGCAAATATTATACCAGAACTTCAATAATGGCAAAGGTTCTTACATCAAAAGAGGAAAATTATTCCCAGTGGTACAACGATTTGGTTTCAAAAGCCGATTTGGCTGAAAACTCAGCAGTGCGTGGTTGCATGGTGATCAAACCCTATGGCTATGCCATCTGGGAAAAAATGCAGGCACAGCTCGATAAAATGTTCAAAGAAACCGGGCATGTAAATGCCTATTTCCCACTTTTTATTCCAAAATCGTTCTTCTCGAAAGAGGCTTCGCACGTTGATGGTTTTGCAAAAGAGTGTGCAGTCGTTACCCATTACAGGCTTAAAGCCGATCCAAACGGAAAAGGTGTAATTGTTGACCCTGAGGCCAAGCTTGAAGAGGAACTGATTATCCGCCCAACTTCAGAAACAATTATTTGGAGCACCTATAAGAACTGGATACAGTCATACCGTGATTTACCTATTCTTATTAACCAATGGGCCAATGTGGTACGTTGGGAAATGCGCACCCGGATGTTCCTGAGAACTGCCGAATTTCTATGGCAGGAAGGTCATACTGCCCACGAAACTAGTCAGGAAGCATTGGAAGAGACAACCAGGATGATCAATGTTTATGCGAGTTTTGTTGAAAACTATATGGCGATCCCAGTAATTAAAGGGGCAAAATCGGCAAATGAACGCTTTGCAGGCGCTTTGGAGACTTTTACCATCGAAGCTTTAATGCAAGATGGAAAGGCTTTACAATCAGGTACATCCCACTTTCTTGGACAGAACTTCGCAAAGGCTTTCGATGTGCAGTTTGCCAACCGTGACGGGAAACTTGACCACGTGTGGGCCACTTCATGGGGAGTATCCACCCGCCTGATTGGAGCTTTGATTATGGCTCATTCCGATAACAATGGATTGGTGCTTCCTCCAAAATTAGCACCATACGAAGTTGTTATCGTTCCTATTTATAAGAGTATGGAACAATTGGCTGAAATCTCCGTCAAAGTTGAGGAGGTTATGGTGAAACTGAGAGCACGAGGCATCACTGTAAAATACGACAACCGCGATTCTCAACGACCAGGATGGAAGTTTGCGGAATATGAGCTCAAGGGTGTCCCTGTCCGTCTGGCAATTGGCCCACGCGACCTCGAAAATGGTTCTGTCGAAGTAGCCCGCCGCGACACCCTCACCAAATCGGTTGAAAAATTAGAGAATATCGATCAGTTTGTTGAAGAGCTTCTAAAAGAGATCCAGCAGACTATATATGATAAAGCCCTAAAATTCAGGATTGAAAATACAACCAAAGTTGATTCTTACGATGAATTTAAGGAACTCCTGAATACAAAAGGTGGATTCTTTCTCTGTCATTGGGATGGAACGACTGAAACTGAATTAAGGGTCAAGGAAGAAACAAAAGCTACGATCCGTTGTATCCCATTCGATAGTGTTGAGGAGGATGGCAAATGTATGGTAACAGGCCAACCTTCAAAACGAAGGGTGATTTTTGCTTTATCTTACTAGGTTTTTTAGAATACCCTTTGCGTTCTTGGCGGGCTTTGCGAGAAATTTTATAACCCTTTTTGTCTCTCAAAGTACGCGAAGAAACGCAAAGTCCAATAAAAAAATAAATTACCCATGGAAAAGCAGGTTGTTGAACGGTTTCTCAGGTTTGTGAAATACGATACCGCATCAAGCGTGACGAGTGGCAGCACCCCAAGTTCCAAGGGTCAACTGGAATTTGCAAATGTACTTGCAAATGAATTACTTGCAATTGGACTTCAGGAGGTTGAGGTGGACAGTTTTGGCTATGTTTATGCCACTCTTCCGGCTAACGGAATTGAAAACGCTCCTGTTGTTGGGTTTATTTCTCATATGGATACGAGCCCAGAATACTCAGGTAAAAATGTTTCCCCACGGATTGTTGCTAATTATGATGGTGGTGATATTTGTCTGAACATTGAAAAGAATGTGGTTCTTTCTCCTGTGGTATTTCCAGAATTGAAAAAATATGTTGGCCAGGATTTGATTGTTACTGATGGCACTACACTTTTGGGGGCTGACGACAAAGCCGGTTTGGCAGAAATTATCACTGCAATGGAATATCTTGTTAATCAACAAGATATAAGACATGGAAAGGTCAGGATCGGATTTACCCCGGATGAAGAGATTGGTGAAGGTGTAGATCATTTTGATGTTACCAAATTTGGGGCT
>JBAXWR010000273.1:0-10062 GCA_037128295.1 Mariniphaga sp. | reverse complement strand
CAGTAGAGGAATCTTTAGCCTACTGGCCACAATTAATGAAACCGAATATACCTTTGGGGAGTCCGGCCTGTATTCATGCGGATAATGACTGGATGAAAGGGTTTATGATAAAGATAGAGGAAAAGGGCTATCGGGTTGATTTTATTTGTGTTCATTGGTATGGTGGTGCCAATGCGCAAAGTTTGATTGATCATTTGAAATCGATACACGATTTGTACCAGCGTCCAATCTGGTTAACGGAATTTGCTCCTGCTGACTGGAATGCATTGTCGCCTGCAACAAGCAAAGTAACAGTAGCACAGGCACTTGTTTTTATGCAGCAAATTTTACCAGCTCTCGAAAAAACGGACTATGTTGAACGTTATTCCTGGTATTCTTCCAGTCCGGATAATGCGGCACTGGGCAATTCCGCTCTTTTCGACAATGCAGGAAATTTGACGCTACTCGGCGATTATTATTCTAAATTCTGATAAACGAAGACAATTGTTGTTTGAAGGCCTAAAGATATTTTTAGATAATTGCTTAAAATGGTAAATATATTCCTGTGCTTAACCCTCTCAACCAGGCCATCGTTGCCAATGCTTTTAAGGATACCAATCCTTAGAAGCTCATGGCCAAAAACAATGTTCGGGACTGCATCACTGGCTTATAAGAGAGTTGCCATCCCCGTACGAAGGTGCGTTTGCACATTTCCGAACTTTTGAACCGCGGAGGGTTTGGTTGCCGATTCAGTTCCTTACAGTTGCTTTCGTATTTCAAACATCGTCGGGAGCTTCGCACACCGACGGGTTTGAGGACAGTCAAAACCTTGGATATTAGATAGTGTAGTAAGGCTTGGCCAAATCAACTTTTCAGCACCATTTCTATTAGGTTGTGGTGACCCGGTGAGTAATTTCGGGGACAACTCTCACCCGGTCACATAAACAAAGTTAAACAGTTGTTATTGAGGATCCCCGGGTAGGCGGTCCTGAAATCCTTCGATCTTTGACGGGATTTTTGCTCTGGACCGCATACCCGGGGTTATTATAGGGGTTCCCCTATGGGGAAGGAACCGTGGATGGATTTTGAACGGATTCCAAAATAGGTTAAGTTGCGGAAATCAAAGTATTCACTCAACAACTCCCTATACTCCGTAGGAGTTAAACTATTGTAGAATAAAGAATTAACCCATCAAAAAGCGATGCAATCAGACAATCGTTGAGAGATTGGATAATCAATGTGCCGGGAAATAGAGGCAAAGGGGACACAAATAATAGGATATTCTGGAGTCTGGAACACAGCCTAAAACCGGAATAGTATGGTTGGGAGCTCAAGGGACCTTCGATTTCCAATCGAGGTGATCTAAAGCGATTAGAAATCACTCGACCCACAAGCTCTTTCCAAGATATTTGCGCTTTGTAGCGGCAACCTATAAACCCTAAAATACCTTAAACGTTTCTATTACAGCCCAGCCCTAACCCAACCCAATGGTTGCGCCTTGGGATAACAAGCAAGATTGTGGTTTTGCGCCACAACGTTTCAAAAGTTGTATGAAGACCACAAACAACATAACAGCACCTTCACCCTCAGGACTTGTCATTGCGAGGTGTGCTACATAAAATACTATCAATCAATCCAATAACCTGCACACCGTGGCAATCCCATCCTAAGAAGCACTGTACCAGAAACATATTCCTGACTGTGCTAAAAATCATGGGATTGGTTCATCAAACATACTGAATCTGCTAACCATTTAATTTATAGTCGTTTGATTCGCAACAACAGCTCCAGAAGGCAACGTTTCAAAAGTTGGATGAAGACAACAAACAAGCTTGCAGCACTTTCACCCTCATGACCTGTCATTGCGCGGAGTGCTGCACAATCCGAATTTGAAAGATAAGCACCTGCACTCCAAAGCAATCCCATCCTAAGAAGCACTGTACCAGAAACATTGTTTTGAAAGTGCTTCAAACATGAGATTGCTTCACCAAACACATTGAACCTGCGAACCAGTTAATTTACTGTCGTTTGGTTCGCAATGACAGTTTCTGGAGGAGAACCATCCTAACTAATTCAGTGCCAACCATTTTGTTTGGCACTATCACCAATCCTGCACGATCAACAGGCTAAATCTAACCTATCCTAACCCAATGGCAATGCCTTGGGAAAGCAAGCAATATTTTATGGATATCGTTGCCGACTTTTATGAAAGTTTATATATCTATCCGAAGGCACATTACCTCTTTTCCCAACCTTAGCTCGTGAAAGGTTGGGATGCTCCTCGTTTTTAAAAAATAAAACATCTTTTGCAGAAAGTGTCCTGGATTTGTTTGGTGGAAATTTGCAAAATGCAACCTTGTGAATTATTATATTATAGAGGTTAGATGGTACTAAATTTCACAATATAAATGCAAATCATGGTCTCATTATATTAAAATGGAACGGTTCATCAATTCGCAACTTCTTGATTGAAAGGAAAATAAACCACGTAAAGTACTCTCCGAAAAAATAAAAACAAGAAATGCCAAGAGGCTATAAGACACTAAGATTTCACAAAGATCAAAATATCAACATTATAGCCTTAGTGAAGCCTTTCCCTAGTGTCGGGACAACTCGTGTTTTGGTGTCTTTCTTGACAGGTCGGGACAAGGTGTGGCAAAAGAAGTCTTTATGGAGTGGATTCGAATTTAAAATTCGTATGTTAGAAGATGGGCTTTCCCAGAGAATTCTTATATAATTGAAAAGGATGAAACCGAGCGGCTTCATCCTTTTACTAAACCTAACCTAAACCTAACCTAAACCTAACCTGATACAAATGTAATATCTTTTTTTGAATCCCACAAGGGTTTTGGAAAAAAAATCAAAAATAAATCAAAAATATTTTTTTGAGTCATAAAATAAGCAGAAACGAATACGGATATTGCATAACAGTTTAGTTGGTAATTTCCACCGAAAGTCACCTTGTTTAATCCTAATCCCCAAATCAAGTCTTTTTTGGGGATTATAATCCCAATATTAGGTGATATTTGGGGATTACCTTGATTTTGTTTAAACCAGCTAAAACTCCACCTTAATTGTAGCCACCGGTATAATCCCTATACTTTTAGAGGTGGACTCTACAATTTTGCCCGATTGGTAGGCAAATTTCATGCGGTAAATATTTTTTCGATTCGTCACATTTTGGATATCAGCCATAAAAATCCAGGCTCTTTTAGGTTTATTCAAACGAAAACTCAGGCCTGCATCTAACCTCTGATAAGCTGGCAACCTTTCACCATAAGTTTCGGAAATATTGTAAACCACCCTTTTGTTTTTAATGCTTAGTGCCTGGTCTACAGGAGTATAACGAAATCCGCCCCTTATCAGCGTTTTAAGGTTGAAACCGATCGTGTTTTGCCGTTCCTTTCCAACCTGAAATTCCTTTCCACCGGTGAGGTTATAGATGAAACGGTTGTTGTAATAGGTATTGTACCAGTTTCCATCGGGGCCTTTGTATTTGGAGCTGAAAATGGACGCGGTCAGCAAAAAGTAATAATTGTGGGTGAAGTCCTTTTCAAGAGTCAATTCAATCCCTTTATTGATCCCTTTACCATTGTTGACCAAAACCATATCAGGCAAACCGTAGGAAGAATTCACAATCGAATATTGGCTTGTAATGTTTGTCGATACCGGAACTTTATAAAGTGACTGAACATAGGCTTCAAGTCCAAAATGCCAATCGGAACCAAATTGTTTATTGTAACCTAATGTAAAATGTAATGCCTTGATTGTCTTTAAGTTGCTATTGGCCTTAGAACGGTGGGTATTGTCGATCTTAATTTTGTAATTGTAGATCGAAAGCGGTTCAATTCGTGAATGAAGACCACTTCCAAAGCTAATTTGCTGATCGAAAGGCAAATAGAATACGATACCGAAACGTGGTTCCCAGATTAGTTCTTTGGTAATCCCCGAATGGAGCACATGCAAGCCTGTATTGATTTCAATGGGGGCATTGGCCTTGTATTTCCATTGCGCAGAATAGCTGTTGTGCCAGCCATTGGTTTTGGTATTTAAAAGTGTGTCGTAAACAGCAGCCGAAACATACCTTTTTGCAAAAAGATCCCCGTTCATATTATTATGGCTGATTGCCAACCTGATGGAATGGTGTGCATCAAATTTGTGGTTCAGTACCGTCGAAAACCTTAATGCAGGAGTTTTAAATGTTTCGGAATAGGTCACCGTTTTAAGCAGCAAGGTATCGATCACATCGTTTGTAAACTCTTCGTTCTGGTAACTAAAACCCAATGTTGTCCGCAAATAGGTTTTTGAGTCAGGTAAAATCCAGAGGTGCTTGATCCCGGCAACGGCCAAAAAATGGGTTTCCAGGTACTCGTCTTTATCGGCGCCGTTTTTAATCTGGGAAACATCGGTCGATGCAAGGTCACCCACTTTACTGGAACCACCTATTGTAAAAAAGTCGAATATTCCGGCTTTCTTCGTTTTGAAAGTGGCTTTTACGACCCAATCTGTTGAACGGGGTATAATTCCCAAAGTTTCCGGGTCGATAATACCGTAATTCGTCAAAAAGCTGAAGTTCGCATACCTGAAATCGGCGTACCACGAATTGCCCGATTTATTATTGAAAGGACCTTCGGCGGAAGCTTCAGCACCTACAACACTAAGTCCTAACGAATATTCCCTTTTGGATGAATTGCCAGTCCGCAGGTTCAGGTCCATCACTCCAGAATAGGCATTTCCATACTCGGCGGGGAAAGCACCTGTAAAAAAGTCAAAACCTGACAATGCGTTGGTTGTGATCATGGAATAAGCTCCACCAGAGGCTCCCTGACCGCTAGATAAATGGTTCGGGTTGGGAATCTCGATCCCTTCCAACCGCCAAAGCAAACCCCTCGGCGAATTGCCACGGATGACGATCTCGTTTTTGTCGTCGCCATTACCGGCAGAGACGCCCGGAAAGTTCGTAACCATCCGTGAGGCATCGAAATATCCACCGGCATAACGTGCTGCATCCTGGCTTCGCAAGGTCCTAACGCTTACCGTAGCCATCGTATTCAAGGCACGACCCGACTTTCCACGAACCTCGACCTCACCTGTCTGTTGTGGAACTTCCGAAAGTCCCACAACAACAGAGGTTTCTTTACCCGAACCTACCTGAATATCCTTAATAGTTTGTGGCGTATATCCAAGGAAAGAAATTGTTAAAGTGTGCCTGCCAGGTGGCAATAAGATATGGAATTTCCCCAAAGAATCGGTGGAACATCCATTGAATTTCGCATAAGAAGTGACAACCACATTGGCTCCAGGCAAAGGAGTATGGCTCTCGGCATCGATGACCGTTCCAGAAAGTGGTTTGTTATTGACTTGTGAATACAGATTGACCACTTCCAAAACTAAAATCAGGATTATAAAAAAAAGAGTTTTAAGGATGTGATAAACTGCTTTCACAATTACTTAACGGATTGGTAAACCCTTACATAATCAACTTCATACTTAATTGGATACTTAGCTTTGACAGGGTCTCCCCCATTTCCGCCAATGGCAAGGTTCAGCAATAAATACTGAGGTTTTGTAAATGGATTTGTGCCATCGGGGTTGACGGTTTCAGAGAGCAATGTGGTATTCAACAATTCATCATCAAGATAAAGCTTAATGAATTCAGGTGTCCAGTCCATTCGCCAGATATGGAATTTTTTGTTCCATTTCGGATCAGATTTCCGAAATTTTGAAAAGGGGATCCTTTCAGTGTGCCATTTTGCAACATTTCGCTTTTCGGTACCCCAGGCCACATTGGCCAAAATTGTCGAAAGACCACCCACTCTATAAAATTCCATAATGTCGATCTCACCATTTGATGGCCAGGGTTGGGTTGTTCCCAAAGTCCAGATAGCAGGCCATGAACCCATTGTTGTGTCGATACGCGCCCTGATCTCGAATCGTCCATACAACCATTCGTGCAGGCCACGTGTATTGATACTTGCCGAAGTATAGTCCACAAACTCGCGGTTGGTTTTCCACCCTTTGCTGTCTTTACGATAATTTGGATTTGGGATGTGCTC
Source organism: Mariniphaga sp. (assembly GCA_037128295.1). Classification (GTDB taxonomy): domain Bacteria; phylum Bacteroidota; class Bacteroidia; order Bacteroidales; family Prolixibacteraceae; genus JAAFHB01. Next base: position 4,027 of record JBAXWR010000273.1, on the reverse strand, counting down.
ACGTTTACCTTCTATGACCAAAACTCCTTTTTTACATTTGGCATTGGTTTCCAGGTACCATTGCAACTCCTCATTTCGAACAAACCCTTTTTCAAAAGTCCAATTTGCTGGATCAGGTTTACCATTTTTTGAAAACTCTTCAGCCCAGACCAATTTCATTCCCGGTTTCACGGCATGATGTTTCGAACCAAATGAAGGTTGATCCGCAGTTTGGGAAAATAGGGATTGGGCAATTACCAGGAGAAATAGTTGCAGGAAGACAATTTTTTTATTCATCGATTCAGTTTGAAATTTTTGTGTACAATAATGAGTCTGGTGCAAATGGTATCAAGCAAATATAGTTGTTTATTTCAAGAAAGATTGCGGACTAAGCCATAAACTTTTAAGGAGGGTTAACCGCACAGTCCGAAGGTAAATTTGCCCATTTATGGAGTTTCGACCGCGGCAGGTTTTCATTGTTGCCTTTTTTCACTTTTCGGGGATTTGAACTGGGAAGGATTTTTAGTCAAAGATGCGTCGCAAAAAAATGATAAAAGTTGAGGCAATAGGGTTCTTTGATTTCCAATCGAGGTGAAGCAAGGCGATTGGAAATCGCTCAAACCACACGGTCTGTAGAGCGATTAGAAATCGTCCGACCCATACGCTCTTTCCAGAATATTAGTTCACACCGTTGTTGCAAACGACAAACCCAAAACCCCTTCCCTATGAAAGGAACGGACAGTTCCAAATGTGGGGCATAAAAAAATGTGAACTGATAAAGCAAAAAAATATCAATAAAAAAAACGGCTGCCCCAAAAGATGAAGCAGCCGCCTATGTTATCAAAATTATGGATTAATAGCCAGTATTTTGTTTTAAAACACCTGGTTCCAAATCCATTTGTACTTGTGGAACAGGTTGATATTTATCTTTTGCATCAAATGTGGCACCTTTCATTACGTCTGGCCTTACCCTTTGATCTGCGAGGGCAAAAGCATTCAATGTAGCTGCCATACTTCCAGGTGTAGCGATATCCCAACGTCTCAGGTCAAAGAAACGCATACCTTCTGTTGCAAATTCAAGACGTTGCTCCCACTGAACTGCTTTCATAGCAGTAGCCTTATCAGCAAAAGCTGTATAAGTCCCAACTTTGTAATTGGCAGCAGGTTTGGTAAAGTCAACATACTGTTTCCATGTATCACCGGTATTGACATCCTGAGGTAATTTATAAAGACTAACCTTACCCATAACCACTTCTACACCAGCCCTTACACGAATCATGTTGACATATTTCAATGCAGTTGCAAGATCACCCTCATTGGCAGCAACTTCAGCTCTCCATAAAAGGATATGGCCATAACGCAGGTAGCGGAAGTTATTGGCATTGATACCTGTCTGCCATCCACTGGTTGTGGACAATGTATTGCGCTCTGATTTGTAAAAGAAAGTTTTCTCAACAGTTACATAAGGTCCGCCCCAAGATTGGTCACGAATCCAGTCCATACCGCGCATGATACCCCAATCCATATAAGGAAGACCGCGGCGACCCATTGTAAAGTCGATACGTGGATCAAGCAAATCGGTAGCAGGGATAAATTCGGCTGAAGAAGCAATTCCCTGGTCGTTTTTCAAATCGGTTGCATTGAAGGTATCAAACAATGGTAAACCATTTGCATCAACTTTAAATGCATTGGCAAGGTTCTGTGTGGGTTGGTGGAAACCGCAGCACATACCCAATTCAGGAGCATAAGGGGCATTTAAACCAATACCCATTTCACCGTTCAGTGATTCGTTGATATCGTTGACATTCCTCTGGATTTCAAAAATACCTTCGACGTTGTTATTTTGTGCAATCCTGAAATTGTCAAAGAACTTTGGTGCAAGCGAAAATTGGCCACTTGCAATGATTTCATCAAGCAACGGTTTTGCAGATGCATAATCAAGTACCTGTAGATATGCCCTGGCAGCAAGAGCTTTTGCAGCCCATTTGGTTGCACGCCCAACTTGTGATTGTTTGGCTGGAAGATTGGCGGCGGCAAATGCGAGGTCGTCCTCGATGAATTTAAGAACAACACCTGCAGCATTATCATTTGAGATTGTATTGGCAACATCGACCTTATCTTCAGGGATAAGAGGAATTTTGTCACCAAAGACCAACCATGACTCAAAATAATAAAGGCCTCTTAGAAAACGTGCTTCAGCTTTAAATTGAGTAGCAGTAGCTGCAGGAAGGGATGGGGTTTTTGCAATTACGTTCAACACAATGTTGCAACGGTTAACACCCATTCCAATATTCAACAACCATTTATCAGCAGGGTAGTTGTTTGTAGTAGAAACTTCCCACCGTTCGATTTCGTTAATTGGAATCTGGTCGCCAATATATGAACCTTTTGCTGCATCATCAGATGCTACAGAACCATAAGTCCAGTTGGTGATGGAGGCACCCCAGGAAACAGCCCATAAGGCAGAACCTTTGACCATACTGTATGCACCGGTCAACAATGCAGTAACGCCCTTTTCGCTGTAAAACACATCTTCGGAAGTCGATCCAAGTGGCTTTTTATCCAGGAATGAATCGGCACAAGAAAAAGATATGGCCAATAAAAAGCAGGTAGCCACTATAATTGATAGTTTTTTCATATCATTCTTTTGTTTTTAAATTTATACTCTTCATAATCAATTACAGACCAAGTGTCAATCCAACTGTAATCTGACGCGGTGTTGGCCATGAACCCTGGTCAACGCCCATATTCATACCTGATGAATCCAATTCAGGATCGAGGCCCTTGTATTTGGTAAGGGTAAACAAATTGGTAGCCTGAAGATAAAAACGGAGGCTTTTCATTTTCAATTTAGTGAGTGTATTCTGAGGAACAGTGTAACCTAACCTCAAAGTTTTCATCCTCAAGTAAGATCCGTCCTCGATAAAGGCTGTGGAAGCTTCCTGTGAATGGGCTGCACCGTCAAGCATTGGCAATTTTGCAGTTGTATTGGTTGAAGTCCATGTGCTGTAAAGGGCATCTTTGCTCAAACCTCCAACAAACTGGCCATAGTCGATCCAGCGGCTGACATAATTGATCATGTCGTTGCCATAACTTCCGTAAAAGAACATGGTTAGGTCGAAATTTTTATAGCCCAAATCAACGTTTAAACCACCGGTGAATTTAGGATGTGGATCGCCAATAAATGTGCGGTCTTTGTCCATCGTAATTTTACCATCACCATCCAAGTCCCTGTATTTGAAGTGGCCAACTGTTGTATAAGAATCAAATTTCGGAGCAGCAGCAGCTTCGGCAGCAGTCTGGATAATCCCATCGGCGATCAAACCGTAGAACATCGGATATGCCTGGGCTGTTGTGGCACGTGTATATTCAACCTGACGTAGAGAATAGCCAACAACTTCTTTTAAATTATTGGACAGGGATACGACCTCGTTTTTATAATGCGACCATGTTGCATTGACAGCATAAGTAAATTTACCATCCATTAAAGTGTTATGATATCCTAACTCAATATCAACTCCAGCATTTTTCATTTTGCCAATGTTTACATAAGGAGGTTGGGCAGTACCCATAGTCTGTGGAACACTTAATCTGTAAAGCATGTCGGAAGTATTCCGTTGCCATACGTCAACCGCTAAAGTGAGTTTTTTATCCAACATAGTGGCATTGATCCCTGCATTTTTGGTTTCAGTGGTTTCCCATGCAACATCAGGGTTACCTTTTGTTGAAGGCTCAAAACCTGCAACAGCAGAACCGGTTGTCCCATTCAAATTGTAAGCAGCGGTATAACCGTTTGTTCCAAAGGTAGAATACATATTGTATTCCCCGATCTGGTCGTTACCCGACATACCCCAACCTGCGCGAACTTTAAGTACGTCTAGCCAGCTTTTTGTCCCAGACATAAAGCTTTCCTTACTGACTTCCCATGCACCAGAAGCAGCAGGGAAAATACCATAACGATTGGCAGCACCAAACCTGGATGAACCATCACGGCGTGCTGTGGCTTCAAGGAAATATTTTCCCATCAGGTCATAATTGGCACGTCCAA
>JBAXWR010000272.1:0-10070 GCA_037128295.1 Mariniphaga sp. | reverse complement strand
CAAACTTAACATTTCAGGGGAAAGGAATTTCATGTTCATTGGAAGCCCCATCCTTGGATGGATAACAAATCCATAGACACCATGCTCATCGAAATCCTTAATCTGCCGGACAATTTCATCGGCTTTCAAGGTATCGTTCCAGAACCAAAATGGCATAACTGAAAATTCCCTTGGCGGATCGACAAACTGTTTGGATACACTTTGTCCCGATAATAAACCTGAAAATAATAGACATGAGAGAAAAATACTCCGGATAATTAGCTGAATCATTTTAATCATTTTTGGTTTAACTTATGATCTTTCCCATTTTCACCGTTTCATACACCTTGTAATATTTGACAAATTAACTCAAGACTTTTGTATTCCCACTACAATTCTCACGATTAATTGATATTTCGCAATCGACTGAATATTTGCAAAATATGGAGGCACATCAGGCCTCCATATCTTTTTAAAGTTGACAGATATTTAATATCCGGGATTTTGCATGGCAGCTTTTTCTGCAGAAGTGAGAGGCTGTCCATCTTTATAGTCTCCATCAAGGAATGTTTGTGGAATCGGACGCAAAAGGTGAAAATCCTTAATGTTTCCCTTTGCTTCTTTGTTATAAGCTTTAACCCTTGGAATCAATGTTTTAGTCCGGCTTAGATCCTCCCAACGGAGCCATTCACCACAAAGTTCCCTGGTACGCTCATTCAATATCAGGCATAACATTCTGTCATACTGGCTTGAATAACCTAATTTGGATATTACTGCTTCATCTTCAGCCGGGAAAGCCGTCGTGCTTGAAATTGTCAAATCGGTTGCGGATGTAGTGACAGGGATATTGTTAGACTCGTAATATGAATTTTCATTCATATAAGAATTCATGCTCAGGGCCTGCACATAGGTAGATGTAGGATAAGAAGCTGCCCCGTCGGAATAAAACGAGCGGTTTTCACCTGCCTTATAAGAAGCTCTGTTACGAACTGCATTGATGTAGGTCAAAGCATCGGCATAAGAACCACTTCCTGCAGCTGCCAAACGAATTTTTGCTTCGGCAGCCATTAAATAGGTTTCGGCAGAACGGGCTAAAATTTCATCGCGCATACCTCTGTTGTCGTTGATGGCTGTTCTGTCTGATTCAAAATGTTTTGACAAGGAAGGGAACCGTGGGTTTGCCTCCAAACCCAGACCGTCTGCAGCGTGAGCTACATATACAGAAGGAATTGCTTTGTTTGTCACACCATATAAAATACCAGGATCGTTATTATTAATCGTTTTGGCGAAACGATTATCGGTGGTTGAGTTGATAATATACAGAATACCCAAGTCCACACCAGGTGTATAGGTAATACCACCCGAAGCACCTGCTTTATTTACACGGTGTTTTGTCCTGAAAACCTTCCAGAAACGGGAATCGCTTACATGATTAAACACATCATAGGTGAAATAGGTAGGTGCCATGCGGCTATAAGGGCGCATCCCGGTAATGTCACGTTGCATTACTGGAAGGTCATCATAACGGGCTGTGAAAAATATATGACTGTCGTTCTCTGTTTTAAGTGCGGGATCACGGCTAAACGAGGCCGATAAAATTAATTCAGGCAGGAATTCGTTAGTTCCATCCGGCTTGGTAAAATCCCAGAGTGCCTGATAATTAGAGACGAGTGGATGACGCGCAATTACTTCATCTGAAAACTTTACAACTTGCTGCAAATCTGTACTTTTCGTTGCTGAGTTCCATGAGTCATTAATTTCACTGGCACGGGTCAGATAAGCTTTTGCCAGAAAATGGGCAGCCGCATCCTTCGTAATTTTGTCGGGTGCAGGTCCGGTGTTGTCCAACAAAGTATAAGCTTGTGTAAAATCATCGATGACCTGTTTCAGCACAGCATCGGCAGTTGCACGGGTAAACTCTAATTCAACAGTGGTGCTTGGTTTCAATTTTAATGGAACACCGCCATATTGGCGAACCAATTTTAAATAGTTAAAGGCACGCAAAAAATACCCTTCGCCTAAGGCTGTTTTCTTGATCGCATCGTTTGTTGATACGATGTTGGTTGCCGATTCGATTAACTGGTTGGCCAAACCAATACCAAGATAAGCATTATCCCAAGCCTCATACGCGTTAGTTCTGGTGGTAACGATAATAGAACCAAACCTGCTGTCGTAATTATTCCATTGACTGTTGGTATCGTCACCACCTACATGAAACTCGTCGGTACCATAATTGGTGGTACCATATTGGTATTCAGTAGCAAACGGAGAAGCAAAAACCCGATAATATGCACCTACAGCCAATTGCTGAATACCTGTTTCTGTGGTGAAATAGGATAGATCCCTTTTGGTTTCCAATTTTTCGTCCAGAAAGCTTTGGGAACAAGACACAACACCCAATGCAGTTACCATGAGTATTGCAAACAGGAGTATATGGTGATTGATATATTTTTTCATATATTTCAATATTTTGAATTTAACATTGATTAAAATTGTATGCTGAGACCTGTTACAAAACCTCTGTTCGAAGCATGATATTTTACATCCGGGTCAAGCCATGATACATTGTTGAAAACAAAACCTGGGTTTGACGCCTGGACATAAACCCGCAATTTGGAAACCCCAAATTTACTGCTCACTTTCTCAGGTATATTATAGCCCAAAGAAATATTACGAATCTTAATAAAAGAGCCATTTTTATAACCCAGCGCTGTATAATACTGATCACCATATCCGGCAGAATAAATTGGTTTTTGATAATCGGAGTTCGTGTTATTAGGAGTCCAATAATTGATGGCTCTTTGCTGATATCTTCCAACCTCGCCTTCACCTCCGGTGTCATAAATATAGTTCATACGGCCATACAATAATACTGACAACTCAAAACCCTTGTAGTCGAAGGTATTTGTTAAGCCTAAAATATATTTCGGAATCGTACTACCGATGATTACACGATCGTTGTTTGCATCAATTTTATAATCACCATTTTGGTCAGCCAGCTTCACATTACCGACGGTAAAGGTATGGCCATTGGCATTGAATTTTGCCATTTCTGTAGCGTCTTCTGCCTGCCAGATTCCCGCCGCTTTATAACCATAAATTACACTTTGAGACTGGCCAATAAACCAATTATTCACCAAATCGTCTTGTTTTCCGTTCGCTAAGGAAACAATTTGGTTATCCTGGTAGGAAACATTTAACGTTGTTGACCATTCAAAGTCCTGGGTTTTTACATTTAACGAATTTATAGTCAAATCAACACCCTTGGATTTGGTTTCCCCGATGTTGGCATAGGTGTCCAAAAAACCGGTAATCGAAAGAATTGATTTTTTCAGCAATAAATTGGTGGTATGGGAGGAGTAAACATCTAAACTTCCACTAATTCTGGATTTTAACAATGAAAAATCAAGACCAGCATTGTATTGCGAGGTTTTTTCCCATCCCAAATCCTGATTAGCCATGGTGGTAACATTTAATTGTCCGGCGGTTGAGGTGGCTCCAAATGGATAAAACATTGCATCTAACCCTCCTTTGGTAGAATAAGGGTCAATGGCAGAATTACCGGTAACTCCAACACCAAGACGTAATTTTAATTGGTTCACCCAATGTATATTGGCCATAAAGTTCTCCTGATCCATGCGCCAACCCAGTGCCGCACTTGGGAAAAATGACCATTTATGACCCTCAGCTAATTGCGAAGCCCCATCATAACGTCCTGAAACAGTTAACAGATATTTATTGGAATAGCTGTAATTTAAACGTCCCATATAGGATAACAGCGATTGTTTGGTAATTCCGGAACTCCAACTTTGAAGTGAACTGACAGCATCGAGTGCATTCCATTTCTGTGTTGAAAATGGAATATTATTGGCAGACATTAAACTCGATTCTGTTTCAAATTGCGTTTGACTCTGTAGTAAAGTCATACCAATACCATGTTTCCCAATCGTTTTATCATAGTACAACAAATTGTCAAGTGTGTAAGACAAGCGCTGTCTTTTCTCCAGTGAAGCATAAGCAGAACCGCTTCTGATGACGGATTTGCCATCTTCGTAGATACCATCCCGCCAGGTTTGGATATCTGGACCAAAATTGGTGCGTAATTTTAACCCTTTCAGTACAGGTGCCATGGTTCCGAAATCAAGCTGGGCATACAAACTACCAAAAGTTCTGAATGTAACACGCTGGTCCTGTGAATATTGATCTTCGTCAATAATGGTCTTAACTGCAACGTCACCACCTGGATATTCAATCCGGTTACCATTGGCATCATACGGCTGAGCGTATGTAAAAATGCCATATGCACTTTGGTACAATCCGGTTTGAGCTGATACTCCAACGTTACCGACAGTTGATTGTCCATATTCCTGAATACTGTATGAACTGTTGAGGTTTCCACCAAATGAGAACCATTTTACAGGTGTAATATCTACACTTACATTCGCATTGTAACGTTTAAAGCCTTGACCCTTTACCACCCCTTTACTATCGGTATATCCAAAAGAGCCGTATGCTTTCATTTTGTCTGTACCGCCGCTAGCACTTATCGAATTTTGGGTAGTGATTCCGGTGCGGGTTACATAATCTGTCCAATTTGTACTGGATAATTTAGATCCATCCCAAGTGCCACTTGCCCAGCCTTTGAGTATATTGGCCCAGGCTGTGTCATCTCCGGTAAAAATCTTTGCATCATTAGCTTGGGTAGGCTGATCGCCTCTTGCATAAGTACCTGCAGAAAGTGGATCGTAAAATTTTGCCCAACGACGGTATTGGATATAATCACCTGCACTAAACAAAGGTGAGAATTCATGCATATCCTCGGTAGTCACAGAACTGTCAAAATTCAGGGTAAACTTTCCCGATTTCCCCTTTTTGGTCGTAATTAAAACAACACCATTGGCCCCACGTGAACCATAAATGGCTGTAGCCGAAGCATCTTTCAAAATATCAATTGATTCGATGTCGTTGGGGTTCATGTTGTCAATACCGCCAAGTGTTACCGGGTTTGATGTATTTCCTGCTGCGTTAATACTTCCGGTTACCAAAGGAATTCCATCAACAACATAAAGCGGTGAGTTTGATGCAGTGAGCGAACGTACGCCACGAATGGTGATATTGCCAACTGTTCCAGGACGTTCATTCGTAGAAATATCAACCCCAGCTGCCCTTCCTTGAATTGCCTGAACGGCATTGGTTACCGGACGTGATTTAATTTGTTCAGAACTCACACTTGTAAGAGCCCCTGTAACATCTGACTTTTTCAGAACACCATATCCAATGGCCACAACTTCTTCAATTCCTATGGCATCATCCATTAACGTAACATCTATAGTTGTTTTACCAGAAACTGATATTTCCTGCATTTTCATCCCAACAAACGAAAATTGTAACGTCGCATTTTCAGGGATACTTGAAAGTGAGTACTTTCCATCCAAATCGGTAATTATCCCGGTGGTTGTCCCTTTTACCACCACCGAAACGCCCGGAAGTGATCCTCCTGTCGAATCGGTAACTTTACCGGATACCTTTTTGCCCTGTTGTTCAGTCAAAGTGACAGCATCGTTGGGAAAAAGCAAAATCTGGCGGTTGACTACTTTGAAATTTACGTTTGTACTGGCAAATAGTTTCTCCAGCACCACATCAACAGTGTTGGATTTGGCATCCAGGTCAACTTTGCGGTCAACATCCACCTGCTTGTTATTGTACATGAAAAAAAACTCACTTTGGGACTCAATGGCATCGAGCACTTCTTTAACACTAACGTTCCTGACATCAATGTCCAATTTGGTTTTTTGTGCATAGCTGTTGGAAAAGGCACTGAAAACACTGACAACCAGCAGCAATAAGGTTAGCCGCATAATAAATAGAATTTTTTGTGTAGCCGGATTTCGCCGATACAAATGAATTAAATTTTGCATACTTTTGAATGATTTAGTTTTTGAATTTTTTATGTAACTCTTTTATCAGGAAGCGTCTTGCATAAAAATTCTGATTAATAATAAACTACATTAATAAACAGGGAGTCTCGAACACTTCCTGTTTTTTTGTGCCTGAACTTTTATCTTTTCATCTTTTTTCTGTATTTAATGGTTACTTTTTCTCCTTCGATCTTATATTCTATGGGTGTGATAAACGAGATCAGTTCAAGTACTTCGCGCAGACTTTCGGTCTTCACCTTAAATGTATAATTGTAGTCGTAACGAAGCGCATTGTCCAGCGTAATGGTTACACCATACCACTTTTCGAGGTAGTTGATTACCTCGTCGAATGGTTGATTATTGAATATCAGTATATTATTGATCCAGGAAGCAAGTGCCTCGGGATTCTGTGCAAGTGCCACTTTGCTCAATCCATCTTTGTAAACCAATTGCTCACCCGGATTAAGTTTTGACAATAACTCGTCTTTCTGATTGTAAACCTCAACTTTCCCCGAAATCAGGGAAACCTCGATGCCGTGCAGGAAAATGTCTTCGTTGATGTTGAAGCGGGTCCCAAAAACTTTTACACGAATATTGCTCCCATCGACCAGGAATGGATGGTCCGGGTCTTTTGTAACATCAAAAAAACATTCCCCTTTCATCGATACCCGACGGTTTTGCACCGTGAAATCGCTTGGATATTGCAGCTCGGTACCAGAATTTAACCATACGTGTGTACTGTCGGGCAATACAATTTGGGTTTTGCTCCCTTCCGGTGCAATTATCCTGACCATTTGAACAGGATTCGTATGGTTAAAGAAACCACCTAAACCAAGGCCTGAAAGAAAAACTATTGCGATTATGGATGCTGCTGCAATCCATTTGAAATAAGTTATTAACTGGCTTTTACGGCCTTGTGGATGTCCGATTCGATTCATCAGCTTCTCCCAGTTGAAGGTGTTGTCGGGTTCATAAAATTGGGTTTTGTATTTGGTGAGCGACCATGTGTGGATGATTTCGGAGAATATTGCAGCATTCTCAGGCGACATACTGAGCCATTCTTCGATTTGCCGTAGTTGCTCGTCGGTCGCTTCGTTTTTTAGTCTGGCTGCAATTGCGTCCCAAGGTATGTTGTTTGTTTTCATGAGTTGTTGTTTCGATGATATGTCGCAGGAAAAAGAAAAAACCCCCAACTGGAATTGAAGAAATTTTGAAAATTCTTTCATTTGGCGGTTTGGGGTAGGATTTGAGGAAAAGCAGCTGGCGGTTGGCAACTTGCGGCTGGCGGTTCGTAGTAGAATTTTATTTGTAAGTTTGAGTCCACTCAAGTTTATAATTGAATACCTATTAAAATACAATACCCCAATTAAACTATCAGCACGAACTGCCAGTTGCTAGTTGCCAGTTGCCAGCATCAAAACCCCTGATCACTTCATCAATTGCATTACCACCCACCACATAAAGATCTGTTTATAATACGGTTTCAACGATTCGCGCAATTTCCGCAACGCTATCCCAACATGGTTTTCGACAGTTTTGGAACTCAATCCGAGCTTTTCGGCTATTTCATTGTACGATAGGTTTTCCTCCCAGGCCATCTGATAGACCTTTCGGCTTTTTTCAGGGAGATTATTGATTGCACCTTCGATCAGGCCACGAAGTTCCATATTTTCCATCAGTGACTGGGCATCAGGTTCTTTGGGAATATAGGCATCCCCGATTTCAATTTGTGGGAACATTTTTTGATGTTCTTTCCTGTAAAGTGAAACAGCCCTGTTTTTTGCTGCAGCAAATAGGAAAGATTTGAATGTTACTTTGATTTGAATGGTCTCTTTTTTCTCCCAGACATACGTGAAAATATCAAGGGCTATCTCTTCGGCAAGTTCTTTACGGTGCAAATAGATCAACAGAAAGTTGCAAAGGTCCGAAAAGTGGTGATCGAACAATTGACGATAGGCAAAAATATTCCCTTCTGCCAGTTGAAGAAGTGCCTCCTGATCGTCTCTGAATTTTTGCAACACCATAGTGCAAACATAAAGAAAAGAAAATCAATTTTCAAATCACTTCCTCACCATCACCTTTGCCAAAGCAACAAACAGACTACTACTGAACATCTGTATATTTTTACCTCAGGTTCTTTTTTAAAAGAGTGAACAGTTCGTTTTTGTTTATTGGTTTTGAGATGTAGTCGTTAAACCCGGAGTCCAATGCCTTTTCTTTATCGCCGACCATGGCAAATGCCGTTTGTGCAATAATAATTACATCTTGGTTGAATTGCCTTATTTCCCTGGCAGATTCGTATCCATTCATATCAGGCATCCGGATATCCATCAGAATAAGATCAATATCAGGATTTTCAATGCAAACTCGAACTGCTTCATGACCTGACTGTGCGAATAGAATATCTTTACTTATTTTATTGATATAATAGGTAAGTGCAACCTGGGAAGGTTCATCATCATCAACTATCAGTACTTTAATGCTTTTGTGTTTCCTGATGATTTCCTTTTCCTGGTCAATAGATCTTACAATATCTTCTTGTGTTTGTCCTTTCCTGAAAGGCAATGTAAAATAAAAAACTGAACCATCTCCAGTTTTACTTTCAACCCATATCTCCCCTCCCATCATTTCAACATAGGCTTTGGCGATTGTCAATCCTAATCCTGCACCCTGACGTGCCTCGATATCTGCGAGATCAGCCTGTACAAAGCGTTCAAAAATAGCATTTTGCCGATTGAATGGGATACCTATTCCGGTGTCTTTTACGAAAAATTGTAGCGACGCAATGCCTTGCGTCTCTACAATTTTGTAGCCAAATTCAACATAACCCCTATCAGTATATTTAATAGCATTTTTTACAAGGTTCGCAAGTACAGCCAACAGTTTTTCTGTGTCAGTCAAGATAATGGCCTCATGATCCGGTAGGGTGGTTTCAATTCTTATTGTAATTCCCTTTTGGTCAGCATCAGGTTTTACCAGTCGGTGAACGTACCTGACCTGTTCATTAATATTACCTTCAATTACATTTAATTGTATTACTCCTGATTCGATCCTTGAAATATCCACAATTTCATGAAGGATATTAAGCATGCGTTTCCCACTCTTTTGGATCATTGAGATAAACTCCTGCTGTTCTTCACCTGTAATTCCAGGTTCGCTCAACAGGTTGGCAAATCCAAGGATCCCATTCATAGGTGTTCTTATCTCATGGCTCATATTGGTCAGAAAAGCAGTTTTTAACCTGTCCGATTCTTCTGCTTTTTCTTTGGCAAGTATCAAATCGTTCTCAATTTTTTTACGGTCGGTGATGTCACGGACAACGCCTTCTGTACCTGAATATTTCCCATTATGGTATTTGAGCTGAACATTCATGGATACCCAGAATGTCGTTCCATCTTTTCTTTTTGCCTGGCAGATAAAATCCGTTACACTACTTTGAACTTTTAATTTTTCAACAAGAATCTCCCTCTCTTTAAGATCAGCATATAATATCTGGACTGGTTTACCAATCAGTTCATCCACCGTTTCGTAACCGTACATTGGCAAAACGGATGGACTTGCCAATGTAAAATTCGCTTTCGTATCAGCTTGAAAAAAGGCATCCTGCAGGTTGTTGAAAATACCCCTGAAACGGTCCTCGCTTAGGCGCAGTGCTTCCTCTGCCAATTTCCGTTCCGTAATGTCATTATAAATTGAAAATATTACTTTCCCACCCCTATAATTGATCGTGCTTGAACTCAGTAACGCAGTTTTTCGTCTTTTATCAGTTGTAAAAAATTCACTTTCGAAGTTTATATTTTCACCTTTTGTAATAAGCTGATTTACAAAATATGCCCTGTTTTCAGGATGGACCCAAAAGCCGATGGCATCTATTTCATCCAGATTTCTATCATATTCAACCCCAAAAAAGTCAAATGCAGCACGGTTAAGATAGATTAATCTCCCATTAAAAGATGCTATGGTTACAGGAAACAAAGCGTTGTTGAGTAACTCTTTTTGTTGGATTTCACTCTCTTTGGCCTTTTCTGTGGCCAGAATCAGTTCCTCGTTTTTCTCCTGCAAATTTTCAACAAGGCTTTGAAAAAGAGCTTTACCTTCTGGAAGGATAATTTCAGACTGTTTTTTACTGATCGCCACGAGTGCGTCATAATCCCTTCGTAAGGCTTCCAACTC
>JBAXWR010000271.1:0-10171 GCA_037128295.1 Mariniphaga sp. | reverse complement strand
ATTGACATCTTTTCCAAACCATACAATATTGTTGCCTTCGTTCATTTGTAAGGCCACAAGTATCGATTTATGTCCATTTACATTCAGATAAGTTGTAGGCTCGGCATACTCCCTGGTTATTTTGGAAATATCACCCAAACGAACAACCTGGCCGGTTTTTGAGGTGCCAACTATCTGATTTTCAATTTCAGTTATTGTTTTGTAAGAGCCAGATGTATAGAATGATACATTATTTTCGCCTGTCTGGGTGTTACCTGATGGGTTCACCGCATTTTGCGATTGCAACACTTTGACAACTTGCTGCAAACCAATGCCGACCTGCGAAAGTTGATCCGAATTGAAGTAAACCGTTATTTGTTCGATCTGTTCACCGATACGTTTAACTTTTGAAGTGGCTTTAATTGTCCGGAGATTGTCTTCCAATATCTTGGCGTAATCGCTTAATTGTGAATAACTTGCTTCGTCGCTTTCGATACTGATAAGCATGGCTTCGGTGTCGCCAAAGTCTGAATTGACAATTGGTCCCTGTACGCCTTGCGGCAAATCAATTGCTTTTGTTATCATAAACTGATGCCGCAATTTGTTCCAAAAAATATCAGGTTTTACTACATTATCATTCAGCCAAACACTTACAATCACTATTCCATCGCGGCTTGTTGAGTAGGTTTTTGCTTTCATTACCTCTCCATACTGAAACAGATACTGCTCAATTTTTTTGGTCACTTGTTCTTCAACCTGAGCTGCTGTTGCCCCTGGATAGAAAGCGATAACCAAACCTTGGGGTACCGTAACTTTGGGGTCTTCTCGGCGTGGCATTGTCAACAACGAGTAAATTCCAACGACAAAAACCATTATCAACACAGTGAGCGTAACCTGCCTATATTTTAAAGATGTTTTTACGAAATTCATTGCGGAGTTATTTTATAGAAATTAATGAACCGTTGCTTACTTTGTTTTGTCCGCCGATAATCAGTTTTTCGCCGGTTTCGATACCTGACACGATTTCGATATTGTCGCCTGAAATTTGTCCGATTGCTATTTTCCGTTTGATCGCTCTATTGCCATGCATATCAGCAATATACACAAATGCCGAATTATCAGCATCATGCAAAATGGAGCCTGCCGGAGCAACAATGATTTCGGTTTTCCGGACTGATGAAAATTTAACTTCGGCTGTCATACCGGGGCGTATCAACAGTTTGGGATTCTTCAATTCGATCTTCACAGTGAATGCCCTTGAAGTGGCTTCGGCAACGGAACCTATTTCACTGATTTTTCCTGCAAAAGTGGTGTCGAGAGCCGAAATGTAAACTTCGGCAGCACCACCCGTTTTTATTTGGTTCAAATCAGATTCGGGAACAGAGGCGTTCACTTTAACAGTTTGAATGTCGGCGATGACAAAAAATGGTATTCCAACTCCAATAATCTCACCCACTTCCGTCATTCGTTTCAACAAAATTCCATTGATTGGTGAAACCAATTTGGTATCGTTAAAGTTTATTGTGTGAAGCCGTTGCTGCGCTTTTGCCTGTTTCAGTCCGCACGAAATTTTCACATAGTCGCTCTCCGAAATGCTTTTCCTCTCGTACATCTCTTTTAAACGGTTGTATTCGTCCTGTGCCTGTTCCACTGTTGCATCTGCCATGTCTTTTGCGATGGCGTAACTTTCGGGGTCAATACTTGCCAGGAGTTTTCCGGCACCAATGGGTTCACCTTCGTTAATTGCGATGAAGTCAATTTTCCCGGCAACCAAAAATCCCAGCTTTACTGTTTTATTGCCTTCGATATTTCCACTGACCGAGATCGTTTTGTTGGTCGATATTTTGGATATTGTTTGGGTCTCAACCAATATTGGTTTTTCAACATTCTCTTTTTCAGTCTTTTTACTGTTACAAGCATTAAAACCGAAAACGCAGATTAAAACCGATAGATACAAATTCTTATTCATGATATTTATTTTTTGATTGTTATAAAATTGAATGGATTTTCTTTTATTCCCAGAAACCAAAGAAGTTCTGTGGTGAGTTCTATTAATTTTTCGTCGCCAAAAACTTGAAATAGCATATTGTTAATGAGATTGCTGTTGATGACAACTTCTAAAGTTTCCTGAAGAATTGTTTTGTTTAGCGGAGTGTTTGCACCATTAGAAATGAAAGGAACTTCCAACTGATGTGAGAGGCGTTTTTCAAGGCTTGTGAATTTGGCTGAAGTTTTGACGACATGATTTTTAGCTGTCATTGTATAAAAATTTAATGACACAAAAATCCGCTATTCCAAAACCAAAACTTTTGATCTATATCAAAAAAAGGATAAGAGGTAAAAATTTATTTGCCACTCCTAATCCTGCTTAACGTTTCCTGGGTAATTCCAAGGTAAGAGGCGATGTGACCAAGCGAAACCCGTTGAACAATAGTAGGATAGTTTAAAAGAAGTGCATTGTATTTATCTTCAGCGGTTTGGAATTTCAGGTTAAAGATATAATCGATCATTTGGCGTGCCATATCGTGGATGACGTGGAAACCCAATTTGCCAAATTCGTTGTGAGTGTCTAACAAATGTTCAAAATCCGTATAAGTGATGGAGTGAACTGTAGAATTTTCAAGCAGTTCACAATACTCAAAAGTTGGCTTATTGTAATAAAAGCTATCAATGGCGGTAAGGAAGGAGTCTTCTTGAAAGAACCAAGCTGTAACATCTTTTCCACTATCCGAATAGTAAAAGATACGGGCAATACCTTGTTCAATAAAATAGATATGCCTGCAAATCTCATCCCGCTTAAACAAAAAATGGCCTTTGGGAAATTCTTCACGGGTAAAAGCTGTCTGAACTATTCTTTCAGCTTCAACTGAAAGGTTTGCTTTTTTTTTGAAATATTCGGGTATTTTCATAACAGTCAATTTCAATTTTAATAAATGATGCAAATTCGCTTGACCCTATTCCACTTGTACCTTTAGCAACTCCTCAATGCTGTTGGTCAGATCGATAAACTCGGCAACCGAAAGTTGTTCCGGCCGTCGGGTCAATAGGACTGCATCCAGCTCTTCGATCCGTGGCGAGAAACTTCGGATGCTGTTCCTCAACATTTTGCGCCGTTGGTTAAATGCCTGTTTCACAACCTGGAAGAAAAGTTTTTCGTTGCAGCCCAATTCGGTCCTTCCATTGGCTGTCAATCGAATCACAGCCGACTGAACTTTAGGTGGCGGATCGAAAACATATTCGGGAACGCTGAACAGGTATTCGATATTGTACCATGCCTGGAGAAATACGCTCAAAATCCCGTAAACCCGCGACCCTGGTCCAGAACTGATCCGCTGTGCCACCTCTTTTTGGAGCATACAAACAATCTCTGGGATTAGCTCCTTGTTTTCCAGGACTTTAAAAAATATTTGTGACGAAATATTGTAAGGGAGGTTTCCAATCAGTGCAAAGGGTTTGTCCGAAATTTTTTCAGCAATATTGAGCTGGAGAAAATCACCCTCGATGATCCGGTCCTTTAGTTGTGGAAAATGGGTATGAAGGTAGCCGACCGATTCATGGTCAATTTCGATCACATAGGTTTCATATTCCTTATTTTCAAGCAGATAATTTGTTAAAACGCCCATCCCGGGGCCAATTTCGAGGACGCGGTCCAGATTAATCGCTTTCAGACTATCAACGATGTCTTTTGCAATGTTCTTGTCAATGAGGAAATGCTGTCCCAAATGTTTCTTTGCCCTAACGTTCATGCCGTATTTTTTTAAATATTAAAAGCAGGGAAGTAGTCAGTCAATCAACAGCTCCCGGAATATTGGGTCAAAAATACAAAATTTGAACCGGCTTTGAGCAGGAATATTTATTCGTTACTTTTGGAAAAAAACGAGATGACGATTCAGGAGGTTAACGATTTGGCTATTCAATATCTGCAATTGACAGACGGACTGGTCAATCAGGATAAATCTACTCATTATGCAATAACCTATCATTCAACAGCTATTGAAGGATCCACGTTGACCGAAAAGCAAACAGTTAACCTTCTGGAATTTGGGCAGACGGCAGGGAATAAACCAATCGAACACCACCTTATGGTCCTTGACCATAACCTGGCACTCGATTTTATCCTCAAAGCGGCCAATGCGCCACAACCAATTACAGTCGGGTTTATTCAGACAATTGGTGCTTTGGTCAAAAAGAGTACAGGTGCGATTGTCAATACCATAATGGGAACTTATGATACATCGAAAGGAGATCTAAGATTAAGCGGTGTAATGGCAGGCAACAGGCTTTTCCCTGATTACAAGAAAGTTGCAGCTTTATTGGAATCATTATGTAAATATGCAAATAAGGAAATGACCAGCATCTCGACATTTGAGGAAATTTGCAACCTTGCCTTTAAGTTTCATTACGATTTAGCTAGTATTCATCCGTTTGGGGATGGGAATGGTCGAACAGCAAGGCTATTGATGAATTACATCCAGCATCGGTTCAAACTTCCATTATCCATTGTTTACAAACAGGACAAGGTCAAATACATTACAGCCTTGGAAAATGCACGGATTAAAGATGACATAACGATTTTCTACAATTTCATGTATGACCAATATGCCAAATTTCTAAAATCGGAAATTGAGTTTTTAACAGCTCCCCAATAATTTGGTAAATAAAATGAAGTGCTTATTCCTTTCATTCAGGTTCACTTTTTATTAATATTTATCTATTTTTTGTAATGCGTTATAAATATGGTAATTGTGTCCAAATCCCCCCTGCCCCCCTTTACAAAAGGGGGAGTCGTTCAAACGCAATTTGCTTCCTTTATAATGTTTTCAAGAATGACTTGACCGAAAGGCATAAGCAGTTAAATTCATTTTTATACTTTTGAGCTGACGATTTAATTAAAATATTTAATTGTGGCCAATTTTAATACAGAACTCTTTATCGCCCGCCGTATCTACTCGGCCAGGGGAACTTCAGTAAAGTTCTCTGAATCAATTGTTTCATTTGCAGTATTCGGCATTGCCTTCGGACTTTTTGTGATGATCCTTTCGGTGGCCATCGTTACCGGCTTCAAGAATGAGGTGCGCAACAAGGTGATTGGCTTTGGTTCACATATCCAGATCGTTAACTTCGATTCCAACTCATCTTATGAAACTGTCCCAGTCTTCAAAGAACAAAGGTGGCAGGCAGACCTCAAAAAAATGGAAGGGATCAAGGGAGTTCAAACTTTTGCCACGAAGCCGGGTATCATCAAAACCGATGACGAGATCCATGGGATTGTTTTAAAAGGTGTAGGTACCGATTTCGACTGGAAATTCTTTAAGGACAACCTGGTTGAAGGTGCGCTCTTTTCGGTCTCCGATTCCGTGAAAACAGATGACGTGCTGATATCCAAACAGGTAGCTTTGCTGCTTAATCTCAAGGTAGGCGACCCGCTCTATACCTACTTTTTAAACGAAGAGTCGAAGACCCAAAAGATGCGCAAGTTTAAAATCTGCGGCATATTCAGCACAAGCCTCCAGGAGTTTGACCAGATGTTTGTCCTTGCCGATTTGGGACAGGTCCAGAAATTAAACGACTGGACTTCCGATCAGATCAGCGGCTTTGAAGTGACGATCAACGATTTTGAAAACCTTGAATCCCTTGTGCATGATATCCGGAGCCTCACCATCAGCTATTCACAGGACAATGAGACGGTACTCCGGCCTGTATCGATTACCTCCAAATATCCCCAGATTTTCGACTGGCTCAACCTGCTCGACATGAATGTCTGGATCATTCTCGGCCTCATCATTATGGTTGCCGGGTTTAATATGGTATCGGGCTTACTGATTTTGATTCTTGAACGGACAACCATGATCGGAATTTTAAAGGCGGTGGGTTTTGAGAATGTAAGCATCCGCAAAATTTTCCTTTACCTCTCAACCATATTGATTGTGAAAGGGATGTTCTGGGGCAATATTGCAGGTATTGTTTTTTGTCTTGTTCAGGCAAAATTTGGTATTTTTCAGTTGGACCCCACCTCGTATTATCTGGATACGGTTCCAATAAACCTAAAAATTTCGCATTTGCTTCTGCTAAATGTGGGGACTATCTCTGCAACGCTAATAATGCTGATCATTCCTTCCTGGTATATTTCACGGATCGAACCTGATAAGGCGATCAGATTTGATTAGTTTTAGAAATCAGAAAAAAACCGATTAAGAGAAATTTTTGCGATTTATTTACAAATTCGTCAAAAATATTGCAATAATTAGTATCATTGCAACGAAAAACACTATAAATAATAGATAAATGAAACTTTATTTCCCGGAAATTTACAAACCGAAACTTGACCTGAAACAGACAGAAAAAGCGATCAAATTTGTAAAGGACTTTTTTCAGGAAAGTCTTTCTGCTGAATTGCGCTTGCGTCGTGTAACTGCCCCTTTGTTTGTCTTAAAAGGTACCGGTATTAATGATGACCTAAATGGCGTAGAACGTGCCGTTACTTTTGCCGTAAAAGAGATGGACGATGCCAAGGCTGAAGTAGTCCACTCGTTGGCAAAATGGAAAAGGCTGATGCTTGCACAATATGGGATTCCGGTTGGCTATGGAATTTATACCGATATGAATGCCATCCGTGCTGATGAAGAACTGACCAATATCCACTCATTGTACGTCGATCAGTGGGATTGGGAAAAAGTAGTCACCGCCAAACAACGCAACCTCGACTTCCTGAAAAAGGTGGTCAATCAGATTTATGCAGCCATGTTGAGAACCGAGTTTATGGTTTACGAAAATTACCCTTCCATTAAGCCGCAGCTTCCTGAAGAGATCAAGTTCATCCATTCGGAAGAGTTGTTGCAGCGTTATCCAAACCTTACTGTCAAGGAGCGCGAACATGAAGTTGCCAAGGAATATGGTGCTGTATTTATCATCGGTATTGGTGGCGCACTTTCGAATGGTGAGAAGCATGACGGTCGCGCCCCCGACTATGACGACTGGACAACTGAGAATTCAGATGGTTACAAAGGTTTGAATGGTGATATCGTCATCTGGAACCCGGTTTTGCAGCAGTCGCTCGAACTTTCTTCTATGGGAATCAGGGTTGATAAGGATGCCCTTTTGAAACAGTTGGCCATTACTGGTCTAACCGACAGAAAAGAGTTGCTCTTCCATAAAAAATTACTGAGGGACGAGCTTCCACTCTCAATTGGCGGTGGAATAGGACAATCACGTTTATGCATGTATTTTCTTCGTAAGGCACATATTGGTGAAGTTCAGGCGAGTTTATGGCCAGAAGAGATGATCCGTCAATGTGCTGAACACAATATATTTATGGTCTAATGATCATTTTATACTAAATATCCCCATATGGCTTTAACATATGGGGATTTTTTTTACTTTTGCACCACATTTTCTGGGCCCAATAGCTCAATTGGATAGAGCAACAGCCTTCTAAGCTGTAGGTTTCTGGTTCGATCCCAGATTGGGTCACATCTTCAAGTCTAACATATTGAATGTTAGACTTTTTTGTTTTAAACGGAATTTAAAACGGTTTCCTTACGATTTCATGTTTCAACTTTCCGCCGCTGAATAGAAAAGTTTAAGGTTGCAAATTGAAACCTCAAAGAGAAGAGGAGGGACGCGGTACTACCATATGCTTTTACAGAACAAGGGGTGTCGATGCTTACCGGAATACTTAATTCGGATAAGGCCATTGAGGCAAAATATCTATCAGAAACAACGTAACCGGATCGGGTATAAACCAGATTGACAATTGTTTGACTTATAACAGCATTTATACTAATGAAAACAAAAGCGAAATAGTTTTTTATCAAAGCAAGGAAGGCAATGTTAAGATTGATGATACCACGAAAAAACGCTGCAAGGCACACAATTCCGCATATGGGCTACCCAGAGGTCAAGGACGCATGTCCTCAAAGGGTTTACACTAAATGACGAAATTATTTTTAACTGCAATATTGCCCAATAACCTGTCGCGTTCCGAAAATAACCGATTCTCAACCACTTGAGAAAAATGGGGTTATCGAAGTGGATTTAAAAAATAATAAAGGAGACGGCTATCTGCAATTATTTTGATCCCCCTTTCCTTGTAAACAGGGTTATCCGAATAGCCCCTATTCACGGGGCTATTCATGGGACTATTCATCAAACCAACTTCCTTGCATTTTGCAATAGTACAGGTATCCCTGATGGCTCCTTGCCACCTGCTGTTGCATAGAAAGGTTGGCCGCCACCACCACCGTTGACCGCTTTGGCAAGTTCGCGTATAATTGTGCTGGCATTCAGACCGCGCTCTTTGATCAAATTATCAGCGATCATCACATGAATGTTGGCTTTTCCATCTATTTCTGCTGCTAACACCAGAAACAGGTTTTCTAACTCGCCCTTTAACTGGAAAGCTATGTCTTTTAGTATTGCAGCATTTTCTACCCTTAATTGCTGTGCTAAAAAGCTGATGCCATTTATAACTTCTACCTTAGCCAACAATTCCTTTTTTATCTTTCCGGCATTCTCTTTTTCAAAAGCTTCGACCTGTTTGGCCAGGTTGTTGTATTTGGAGAAAAGATCCTCAACAGCCCCTTTCAGGTCTGCAGGGTTGTTAAATAGTGATGAAACCTCTTTTAACGATTTCAGGTGCCGGTTCACATACTCTTCGGCTTTGTCGGCAGTGATGGCTTCGATACGGCGCACACCGGCAGAGATCGACCCTTCGGAAAGGATTATAAACTGTCCGATGTTTCCGGTTGACTCCACATGGGTCCCGCCACACAACTCGATGGAGTCGCCAAAACGGACCACACGCACATGATCGCCATATTTCTCACCGAACAAAGCAATCGCCCCCATCTTTTCAGCTTCCCTGATCGGCACTTCACGACTTTCGTCCTGTTTTGAGTTTTTTCTAATTAATTGATTAACAATTAATTGTATTTTAGTCAATTCTTCCTCTGAGAGTTTCTGAAAATGAGAGAAGTCGAACCTCAACCCATCGGGTGTTACCAACGAACCTTTTTGTTCGATATGTTTCCCTAGAACTTCGCGCAAGGCATGATCCAAAAGGTGGGTAGCAGTATGGTTGTTTTCAGTGAGCCTGCGGTTGTTGATATTTACAATTGCATAAAAAGTAGCTTCGGGATTGGATGGCAATTTTTTGCTCAAGTGAACAGTCAGGGTATTTTCCTTTACTGTATCAAAAATCTCGATAGTCTCTCCGTTTGCTTCGATTGTTCCCGAATCGCCAACCTGTCCGCCCGACTCGGCATAGAACGGGGTAGTGTTGAATACCAATTGAAAATATTCCCCTTTTTTCCCTTTGACCTTCCGATAACGGTTGATCTTTACTTTCGCCTCAAGTGTATCATAACCTACAAAACCCTCCCCATCGTTCGGTTGCAGTTCGATCCAATCGCCTGTTTCCAGTTGGGTTGCACTGCGTGAGCGATTTTTCTGCGCCTCCATGGCCAGTTCAAATTCCGCACGGTTCACAGTCAGACCTTGTTCGCGAAGGATCAGCTCAGTAAGGTCGAGAGGAAAACCGAAGGTATCATAAAGTTCAAAAGCGATTGTGCCGTTCACTTCTGTCCCATTGTTCTTTTTGGTTGTTTCGATAATGGTGTCGAGCATTTTGATCCCGGTTTCGAGGGTACGCAAAAATGAATCCTCCTCTTCGCGGATCACATTCACGACCAGATCTTGCTGCCTAACCAGTTCGGGGAAAGCAACACCCATGTTCTCAGCCAGAACTTTAACCAACTGATGGATGAAGGGTTTCCTGAAACCAAGGAAGGTATAACCATAACGGACGGCGCGGCGCAAGATCCGGCGGATCACATAACCAGCCTTGTTGTTAGATGGCAACTGCCCATCGGTGATGGCAAAAGAGATGGCCCGAAGGTGGTCGCCAATCACACGCATGGCGATGTCCGCTTTTTCGTCGGTGCCGTAAGGCTTTCCCGCAAGGTAACCGATCTCGGTAATGACAGGTTGAAAGACATCTGTGTCGTAATTCGATTGTTTACCCTGGATCACCATACACAACCTTTCGAATCCCATTCCGGTATCGACATGCTTGGCAGGCAACTCCTCCAATTGTCCGTTGGCTTTGCGGTTGAACTGGATAAAGACGAGGTTCCAGATTTCGATCACCTGCGGGTGGCTTTCATTGACAAGGTCGCGCCCCGGAATAATTGCC
>JBAXWR010000270.1:0-10258 GCA_037128295.1 Mariniphaga sp. | reverse complement strand
CTCGCGACCCCGACCTTGGCAAGGTCGTGCTCTACCAACTGAGCTATTCCCGCTTAAAATGCACCTAAGAACGTTTTGTTTTTTCTGAGCGGGAAACGAGACTCGGACTCGCGACCCCGACCTTGGCAAGGTCGTGCTCTACCAACTGAGCTATTCCCGCAATAAATCGTGCTTAAAGCAAACAAACTTTTCAACTAAACATCAAACAGTATATTGTTCCTTCTAAGCGGTTGCAAATATAAAAGTTTTTTTTTACTCTGAAAACAGATTGACAAATTATCGACCTTTCATGCCATCTTTTTTATTCTGTTATCTATATTGTTGAATTTGAAGCATTTAGGAATAGTAAAATACATCTGAGATAGAAGAAATAAATTGCCTCAGATCCTTATCATACTACTTTAAAAGCCTATAACGCTATTTATCAAATACTTACCTATTAATGCTTTCCATTTGTCTCGAAAAGGATCTTTTGCCAAACCAAACATGCGTCATTGAAAAATCAGATGGCCTTTTTTTTAACTACAGGTCAAACAAAAAAGGCAAAGTACAAGACATGAAAATAATTTACTATATTGCGACATGAAAAATTAAACAAATGGAAACAAAATTTGCCCCAGCAGAAAGAAGTTCATACGAAAACGTCCTGAGAAGCAACCTTAGCCTCGATAAGATTACTTATCTGAACGACATATTTTGCTCTCTCTCTTTTATTTTCTGTATTCTCAATGAGAACCGGCAGATCGTTTATACCAACGATGTCCTTATGAAAACACTCGATGTCCAGAATGTTAAACAGGTATTGGGCAAACGGTTCGGTGAGGCAATCAACTGTCGGTTTGCATTTCAGGAGAAAGGTGGATGCGGCACAACTGAGCATTGCCGCTATTGTGGCGCGGTAAATGCAATGTTGCAATGCCAACAAACCGGTCAAAAAACAACTTCCGAATGTAGGGTCAGGAGAATAGTCAACGAAACCGAGAATTTTCTTGATATCGAAGTAACTGCGACCCCGTTTGTCCACGACAATTCCACTTATACCATATTTTCTTTGTTGGATATTACCGACCGCAAACGAAGGGCGATTATCGAAAAGATATTTTTTCACGATGTGATGAACGTCGCTGCTGGCTTGCAGGGATTTTTCGACTTGTATAATCTGATTGACGATGACGAAAAACAGGACTTTGTGAAAATGGGGGCATCACTTTGCCAACAGATTATTGATGAAATCAGTACACAGAGGCTACTTGCCCAGGCAGAAAATAATGAACTTTCCCTAAATATTCAAATAATTGATAGTCTGACTTTTATTAATCAAGTTGCCAGCGATATGCAATTTCTTGAAGTGGCGAAAGGTAAGAAGGTTGAGGTTAGCCCATCCGATCAGGTCAATTTTGAAAGTGACCAGGTTCTTCTTCGGCGTGTTCTCAACAATATGGTAAAAAACGCATTGGAAGCGAGCTCTCCGGGACAGGTTGTGACGATATCGGCAAAGAGAATTGATGAAAAATTGAGATTTTCAGTCCACAACCCAAAATTCATGCCCCACGAAATCGAGATGCAAGTATTTATGCGCTCATTCTCAACAAAGGGTAAACAGCGCGGACTTGGGACTTACAGCATGAAAATCCTGGGGGAGCAGCACCTTGGTGGTAAAGTTGATTTTACGACCTCAGAAGCTGAAGGTACGACATTCTTTATTGTACTTTAACATTTGCATTTACACCAAGAACTTGAAGTTCAACCGTTACAAAAAAACCAATTCAATTAATTTAAAAAATCCCGACCAGTTTTTGAATACTGGTTGGGATTAAAAAAAAAGATCTTCAAGGCTTTCGGAACCTTGAAGATCTGAATCTGTTTATTTCTTTGCAATTTTAACTGCCACAGCCTCTTTGAGACTTTGGCCCGGATAGGTAAGGTTGTATTTACCTGAACCAAGATTGATCTGAATCGCGTCTTTGCCCTGTACAGGACTTGCTGTAAGAGGTAATCCGTTTACTTTGACCAATGACGGTTTCGCATATGGCAAGGTAACCGTAGCGGTTGTATTTGCAGGGATTTCAATTTCATAAACAAAATCCTCATTATCAAATTTCCACGCCGATGAAACTTTACCATAAAGCGTTGAAATTTCAGACTTCACCTGATTTAAGCCTCCACCCGGATGTGGTGCGAGAAGGATGTGTTTATAACCTGGCTGGGCCGGATCGATATCAATACC
Organism: Mariniphaga sp.; assembly: GCA_037128295.1. Lineage (GTDB taxonomy): Bacteria > Bacteroidota > Bacteroidia > Bacteroidales > Prolixibacteraceae > JAAFHB01. Next base: position 8,031 of record JBAXWR010000270.1, on the reverse strand, counting down.
CGCGACATGCCTGTAAAGCCACTCCCCGATTGCACCATATGCATAATGGTTAAAGCTGTTCATACCAACATCCTGAAAAGTGCCATCAGGTTTCTGTCCGTCCCAACGTTCCCAGATTGTTGTAGCACCCTGTAATACTGGATATAACCATGAAGGGTATTTCTTGTTGTTCAGCAACATAAATGCAAGGTCATCGCGTCCGATTGCCGAAAGGGTTTTGCACAACAAAGGAGTACCAACAAAACCGGTAGTAAGGTGTTTGAATTTTTCAACATCGGCGGCAAAATAACCTGCTGCCTTAGGTACCATATTTGCAGGTAGAAGATCGAACGCAAGGGCAAGGGCGTAAGCAGTCTGGGTGTGAGAAACCAACCTGCCATTTGCAGTTACAAACTCACGGTTAAAGGCTTCTTTAATTTCACCAGCCAATTTCTGATAGGTTGCTGCATCTTCCGTCTGTCCGATGATGCCGGCAATTTTACTTAACAAACTTGTTGAATAACAATAATATGCAGTTGCAATAAGGTCTTTTTCAGTAGTAGCACCAGGATAGTCTGAATTCGTGGTTGCAAATGCCAGCCAATCGCCAAAATGGGAGTCACCGGTCCAAAGATGGTCGGCTCCTGCCCTACCCTTCATATAGTTCACCCAACCTTTCATACTTGGGTACTGCTTTTCAAGTATCCGCTGATCGCCATAGGAAAGATAGACTGTCCAGGGAACAATCACGGAAACATCGGCCCATGCTGTGGAACCGCCACCACCGTTTAAAACATCAGGGATCACATGAGGGACTTTTCCATCAGGAAGCTGGTCGGCTGCTACATCACCGAGCCATTTGGTATAAAAAGCAGCAACATCGAAGTTGAAAGCGGCAGTCATGCTAAAAACCTGAGCATCACCTGTCCAACCTAACCTTTCGTCGCGCTGGGGACAATCGGTAGGCACATCAAGGAAATTACCTTTTTGTCCCCACTGAATATTATGCTGCAATTTATTTACCAAAGAATCGGAACAACTGAATGTTCCGGTAGGTTTCATATCCGAATGGACAACGATCCCAGTAATTTGATCCAAACCAGGAACCGTTGAAAGCCCCTCGACTTTCACAAAGCGGAAACCATGAAAAGTAAAATTGGGTTCATAAACCTCGGTACCTTCACCTTTGAGAATGTAAACATCAGTGACTTTAGCAGCACGCAAATTATCGGTATAGAAATTTCCGGCCTTGTCAAGCACCTCGGCAAATTTCAAAGTTAACTTATCCCCTTTCTTTCCTGACAATTTGATCCTAACCCAGCCTACCATGTTCTGGCCCATGTCGTAAACAGTTTCGCCTTTGGGTGTAACAATCTGTTTGATTGCTTTAATTTCCTCAATTGCTTTTACAGGTACACCTTGTGGAGCGATCAGAATGTCCTTTTTACCATCAATCGCAACAACACTTACCCATTTACCCATATCATATCCGGGTTTGGTCCATCCTGTCAATTCAAGATTGGCGTCGTAACGCTCTCCATTGTAAATATCAGATTCAACAATTGGCCCATTGGCAGTTACTTTCCAACTTTTGTCGGAAGATACTGTTTCGTCTGTACCGTCAGTGTAGGTAATTTGCAATTGTACAAGCAAAGCCAGTTTCTTCCCGTAATAATCGCTTTGCTTTGAGAAACCAATATTGCCCCTGTACCAACCATCGGCAAGTACAGCACCTATCGTATTCTGGGTTTTTAACATCGATGTAACATCATATGTTTGATATTGTAACCGTTTGTTATAGCTCGTCCAACCCGGTGTAAAAAGATCGGATGATACCTTTGCCCCATTGATATACAATTGATACAGACCAAGTGAGGTTACATAGGCTTTGGCTGATTTGACACTTTTGGAAATAGCAAACTCATTCCTGAAATATTGTGCAGGTTTTGAACCTTTGGCCTCCTTTTCTTCACCATAAGAAATCCAGGTGGCTTTCCAATCATTTGGGTTCAGGATTCCCATTTCCCACCACGCCGGTTCGCTCCAGGCAGAAGCTTTTCCTTTGCTATCATATATCCTTACTTGCCAATAAACCCTTTGCATTGAAGTAAGTGCCGATCCATTATAAACCACTCCAACTGATTGGTTGGAAGCAACCTTTCCCGTTGACCACAACAACTGTTTTGAATTCAACTGGCCAACAGTTGCAGCAGCCTTGATTTCATAAGCCGTTTGGACAATGTCATTATCGGTGGAAACCAGTTGCCAGCTTAATCTGGGTTGCTTTACATCGATTCCCAAAGGATTCGTCTTATACTCACAAATCAACTGTTTCACTTCTGTTTTAGCGACTGCCGAAACCGTGAAACCATTAATAATCAACAACATGGCAATGACCCCTGAATAGAAATTGGTTTTTTTCATGAAATAGAAATAATTTAGAAATACATTGAAATAATTAGAAATATATTGAAATAGTTGAAATACAGAGAAATATAGGAAATAATTAGAAATACTGGAAATTTAATTCTTTTTCACAGGCAGGAACGAATTGGTAACTTCATCGGTATCTTTATATTTCACACGAAGTTCAATGAGCTTTTTGTGCAATTTTGCCTGAATTTCGGCATAGGACGGATCATTGTAAACACTTTTCATCTCATGCGGGTCTTTTTCAAGATCAAACAATTCCCATTCATCAACATCGTAATAAAAATGGATCAGTTTGTAACGCTCGGTCCTAACCCCGTAGTGCCTTTTGACAGCATGTTCTGCAGGATATTCATAATAATGGTAATAAATGGCATCCCTCCACCTATTTGATTTACCGTTCAAAAGGTTTCTGAACGATTCCCCTTGCATCTCCTTATTAGGTTTAACCCCGGCGTAATTTAAAAATGTAGGCGCATAATCGACATTCTGTACCATCTGCGTAATGACCGTTCCTGGCTTTATCTCTTTTGGATATCTGATTACCAGAGGTGTACGAAATGATTCTTCATACATAAACCTCTTGTCGAACCAGCCATGTTCACCAAGATAAAATCCCTGATCGGAAGTATAAACAACAATTGTATTCTCTGTCAGTCCGTTTTTGTCGAGATAATCAAGTACCTCCCCTACCCCATCGTCAACCGATTGGATACATTTCAGATAATCGCGGATATAACGTTGATACTTCCATTTTGCCAAATCTTTCCCTTGAGGGTTTTCTTTAATAAATACCTCATTTTTAGGATTATATGCAGCCCGCCAGGCAGCACGTTGCTGATCATCCATCCGATTAAGATTGGCAACAAACGGGGTTGGTTTACCTGTATAGGGGTCATTTTCAAATTTCATATCATTGCCCCAGGACATTACCTTTGTAATTTCCATCTCCTGGGTGTGAGCAGCAGTTGTCCGTGCCGAATAGTCGTCAAAGAAATTCTCCGGAAACGGAAAATCACGGTCTTCGAAAAGATTCAGGTATTTCTCTTCTGGTAACCAGTTCCTGTGGGGGGCTTTCTGGTGGTACAACAGGCAAAATGGTTTTGATTTATCTCGCTTTTTATCCAGCCAGTCAAGGGCAAACTGTGTGGTTAAAGTAGTGACATAGCCATGAAATTGCTTTTTGACACCATTTTCGATAAAGTCGGGATTATAGTATTGCCCCTGTCCTGGTAAAACGTTCGAGTAATCGAAACCCTGTGGGAGACCATCGAGATGGATTTTCCCAATTAGAGCTGTCTGATAACCGTTTTGCTGCAACATTTTTGGAAAATTGTTCTGGTCCCAATTAAAACCACCCCTGTTATCGATTTTGCCGTTCAGGTGACTGAATTTCCCTGTAAGCATTACAGCGCGGCTAGGGGCACTGATCGAGTTGGTGACAAATGCTTTAGTGAAAATTGCCCCTTCCTTTGCGATCCTATCGATATTAGGAGTTGAATTCAGTCCATATCCATATGCACTAATCGCCTGATAAGCATGATCATCACTCATAATATAAAGGATATTCGGACGTTTTTGTTCCGTTGGATTACCATTACAAATTGGAATGATGCCAGAAGAACATAAACTAAAAGCGACAGCGATTTTGGTATTACTCATAATATTAAAATTCAATTCTTTTTAGTTAGTATTGGCAAACAAATTACTATAAACCTGTATTATAAACGTTGTTCAGGTATAGGTTGTCTATTTTGATTCCCTTCCAGGAAGTTCAACTGTGAAGAGAAGGCCACCTTCCTCTTTATTATCAATTTTAAAAAGACCTTTGTACAATTCCACAATCCGTTTAACGATGATCAATCCAAGTCCTGAGCCCTGTTGTTCATAAATGGGACGATCGAATTGCATAAAGGCTTCGATTTTTTTAATGTCTGTAAGGGTCATTCCCCTCCCATGATCTTCAACCGTCAAAATAAACTTTCCGCTAACAAAACTTCCTTTTAAAGAGACCTGGGTTCCTTCGGCAGAAAATTTAAATGCATTGTCAAGCAGTTCTTCCACAATTTTCGCAAAGTCCAGTTGGGGTATAAAAACCACACCTTTTAAAATAGTCAATTCCAGGTCAAGAAGTCTGCTATGATTCTTCGCAACCTTAAACGCTTCCTTCTTGCAGATTTCATCAGGGTTGTTCAGTTCAAATTTTACAATCTGATCCGATTTCATCAATTCCAACCTAACATAGATCAGGTAATTTTCGATCAATCTGTAGAGCCTCACCGCACTTAAATAGATATCGTTACCGATTTTAGGAAGTTCTGCGGGTGTGAAAGATTCCGGATAATCCTTTAACATTTGTCCATAACCAAGAATCCCGTTAAGAGGAGTCCTTAGCTCGTGTGGAAACCTGGTAATGATATTGTTACGTAGCTCGGTGAGGGCAATGTCAGCGCGTTCCTTTATTTCACCCGCCTTTTTCAGTCGCGTTTCCACAACCCTTATCAATTCTTCGCGGGTAAAAGGTTTTGAAATATAATCATCTGACCCAAGTTCCATACCCGCCCTGATATCTGCCCTCTCAGCCAGGGCTGTCAAAAAAACAAATGGAATCAGTTTGGTATCTTCATTTTTTCTGACAAGCCGAAGTAGATCATACCCATCCATTTCAGGCATCATAATGTCACAAAGAATAAGATCTGGCATTAGGCCTACGGTCATTTGGTATCCGAAAATGCCATTTTCAGCCTCTAAAACCTCATATCCTTCAAAACTAAGGACATCACGAATCCCCTCTCTGAGAGAAGACTCGTCTTCTATGACCAAGATTTTTTTCATCGTATCATACTTTAGATAATAAAGTTAACCTTAATGGTAATTGAACAACAAAAGTAGTCCCTTTTCCGGGCAAACTTACAAAATTAATGATTCCATCATGTAGCCTGACGGCATCTTTTACGATATTCAAACCTAAACCGGTACCTTGTATCTGTTTCGCATTGCCAGCTCTGTAGAAAGGTTGGAAGAGGTATTTCTGATCGGCTTCGGGAATCCCAATACCATTGTCCTGAACAGCCAGAAATATGTTGTTTTCCTGTTGGTATAACCGTATTTTTACAACCGGATTACCAATACTATATTTTAAAGAATTGGATATCAGATTATTCAAAACTTGTCTGATTAATCGTATATCTAAATGCATATTTAAGGTTTCAAAATTGCTCTCAAACTCAATTTTATTTCTAAGATTAACATCCAAATTGAAATTTTGAATTGTTGCAAGACATAAAGCAACCAGGTCAACGTTTTGTGGACTAAATGTTGCCTGACCTTCCTGTATTTTGGAGACCTGCATCACATCATTCACAATATTCGTCAAATGAAGTACCTGATCTTTTATATTTTGTAATTTAGAAATAATTTGTTCATCCGTCATTCTTTGCCAATAAGAGATCAAAGATTCATCTGTAATCAAAATAGAGGCCAAGGGTGTCCTGAATTCGTGGGAGGCCATTGAAACAAAGCGGGATTTCAAGTCGTTTAGTTCCTTTTCCTTTGAAATTGCTGCTATTAAACTCTCCTCCAATTGTTTACGCTTTGTAATGTCAATTTTGATGGCAATAAATCCCGAAATATCCCTGTTTGGTTGCAGGATTGGGGTTATAGTGAGTTCTTCAGGATAAAGGCTATTGTCCTTTCTTTTATTGATGAGTTCACCACTCCAAACATTACCACCTAAAATAGTTTCCCAAAGGTTCTTATAAAATTCAGTACTCTGCATTCCCGAATTTACCAATTTCCCATTGTTTTTTCCCACAATCTCGGAGAGTTCATAGCCCGTTAGCTCCGCATAAGCAGAATTTGCCCATTGGATATTTCCCTTAATATCGGTAATGATGATTGCTAGTGCAAATGACTCAAAAGCAGCACTTTGCATTTTTAAGGCAACTTCTATTTGTTTTCGTTGTGTAATTTCAATGGCATAACCCGATATACCGATAACCGCGCCACGTCGGTCCAATACCGGAAATTTAAAAGTCTCATACCAGATAGGACGGTTATCCCTAAATTCATAGACTTCGAATACACCAGGTTCGAGTGATTTAACGACCTCTTTATCCTGAAGCCTGTATCGCTCAGAATCTACTTTAGAAAAAATATCAAAATCTGTTAATCCAATAACGCTTAACCTATTGGGTAAAAGATAAGATTTCAAAAATTGATCATTCCGGGAGTTGACGATCAGGAATCTCCCTTGCAGATCTTTAAGCCAGAACATTCCCGGGTGATTATTGATGACCGCAGAAAGATAGGATTCACGTAATTCCAGTTCGTATTGAGCTTTTTGCCGGTCGGTAATATCGCGGGAGATGCCGAAAAGCACATCTTTATTGTCCCATTTCCCTAAGACAACACGTGTTTCGACAGGAATATAAGTACCATATTTTGTAAATAGTGGTATAGGACAAAACAGCGTTCTGCCAGCTATCATTTCACCAACGATAAAACCTGCCTCCTCGCGCCTTTCAGGGGGATGGACAGAAAGGACATTCATTCCTTTTAATTCCTCTCCGGTATAGCCAAGCCGTGATTCAACTACTGAATTAACAATCATTATATTACCGTTGATATCAAGGATGAACATAAAGTCATCAATTGTATCGAACAATATCTTGAAATTCCGTTGGTTCGATAGCAATGCCTTCTCAGTAAAGATCCTCGAGATGGTGCCACCAAGTTGCAAAGCAACAGCTTCGAGTGATAGATGCGTATTGACGTAAAATTCAATACTGGTTTTTGAACTTAGGTTGATGGACCCAATTACAATTCCTTCATGTTGAATAGGTATAATAGCCACACTAAGTATCCTATCAAGTTCTGCTTCTCGTGCAGAAGATGTAATAACCTGATTGCTTGGACCATAAACAGGAATTCCTTCTTTTAAAAGTTTTATTTGTGTCGAATCCGGACCATAGCAAAGGACTGTCTGAATAAATTGGTCCGAGAATCCCTGATGTGCTTTTAACTCCAATTCGCCATTCTCCGAATTCATCAAATAAATCCCACCCCCATCCACATTTTTAATCTTCAATAGAGATGTAAGTGTGAGTTTGAGTGCTTCGTTTAAATCGGAAGTTGCACTAAGCCCAGTAGCGAGATCCCTTTGTATAACAACAATTTCTTCCGATATTTTACGAAAACTTATATCTTCAAAAATATATAACCTTCCATTGTAATGGTCCTCAATATCACGGATTTGGGCAGAGAACCTCCTGATGATCCGTCCGTCAATAAATGGTATTTCATCTTCGATGGTAATCCTGTTGTCTACATCCTGAAGAGGTTTGCACGACTCAGCAAAAGCAGGCACATCTTTTAGTACCGGCAAACAATCGGGAATAATATCGTTATTCTTTAATTCCTTGTTGCGCATCCGTTCCTCCAGGTGAGGGATCCCCCATATCTTACAGAAATTGTGATTAAAATAGAGTATTTCATCAGTCCTGTTGTCAACAACAAGGAATCCAAGCGGGGACGATTCGGTTACCTTCTTGAGGAGGGATTCATTCCAGCTTAGCGCTTTCTCTGTGATTTTACGTTCGGTTATATCACGGATAATCATCA
>JBAXWR010000027.1:0-42828 GCA_037128295.1 Mariniphaga sp. | reverse complement strand
GTTAGACTTTCAAAGGTCTGGCCCAGTTAAATATTTTTACCGGACAACAGTGATTAAAAAATATTGGCTTTGACGAAACTTTTAATAAACGAGTAATTAACGTTTATTTAATACGATAACCGCTATATAAGAGCTTGAACAAAAATACCTTTGCCAGTTCAAAAATGACCAGTTTTAATGGAAAAATTCTATTTGCTCTTAGGATTAATTTTGGGTGTGTTTGTTACATGGATACTTATGCAGTTATTCAAAAACCGTAAGTCGAATAAAAACAGTGATACAACACTTTCCGATGCAGATGATTTTACTGAACCCTCTATTAAGGCGGAGAATGTACTGATTAAAACCAACGAAGATTCTTTAAATGCAATTATCATGACCTCCAAGGCTTATTACCTGGGGATATCGGGATTTCATTCAGAAAATGCCAAATTGCTTGGAGAGATATCGACAGAAGTAGAAGAATATAACCAAAGGGCAAAACGGCTGAAGGCCAATACTTACATAGTAATCCAAAAACTTCAGCAAGATTCTATCGAAACGGGACATTACTATGTACAGATCGTTGATTACCTGCGCGAAATGGCCCATTCGATCAAGTATGTGATCAGGCCTCTCCATGAACATCTGGTGAATAATCACAAGCCTTTTGCCGAGGATCAAAATGAAGACCTGGAGGCGTTTGGATCGCAAGTAACTGATTTCCTTAATTTTGCATTGCATATTATTAAAGAATCGCGGTTTGGCCAACTTGATGAATTGATCCAGAAGCGCCAATCAGTTTTGGATTTGATGAGGGAACACGAGAAACGGCAAATCAGGAGGATCAAAAAAAGGGAAACAAATAGTCGTAATTCGGTGTTGTATTTCGGCTTAATGTCCGAAACAAAGCACCTACTATTACAGACTGTGAATTTATTAAAAGCAACAAGGGACTTTGTTTCTTATACAAAATCTTAAGCTAACGACCTTCGGGAATTTTTTTATTTGAATATTAACTATTTGTTAAGTTGGATGAAAGGATTTAATTTAAAATGTACACTTGGTACTATTGAAACATTAGTTACTAACAAAGTTTGTTATAAATTCGCAAGCTGAAAATGATGAGATTAATTTAATTTTATAAACTATGAATCTGGACAAAATTTTCGGGTTTCTTGTTCCCAAAGACCGCAAGTTCTTCCCCTTATTTAACGAGGCTGCCGATAACCTTGTGCTGGCATCGGAATTGTTGATCAAACTATTTGGGGTGAATGATTTTGCGGAACGTGAAGAATACATCCGCCTGATCAAAGAAGCCGAGCATAAAGGAGACGATATTACCCACGCACTGCTTATTGAATTGAATGGTACCTTTATTACACCATTTGACAGGGAAGATATCCACCAATTGACATCCACCATGGACGATGTGGTTGATTATATCCACACAGCATCAACAAGGATTCATTTTTATAAACTTCCCACATTCCCGGTTGAATTTGTTAAAATTGCCGACTATATTCTTGCCGCGAACAAAGAAATACAACTCGTGTTGCGTAGTGTTAAAACTGCATCCGATTTTCTGAAATTTGCAAATTCATGTGCAATAATCAGCACTTATGAAGGGGAGGTGGATTATTTATATCAGGAATTCCTTTCTGAGCTTTTTGAAAAAGAGACTAATGCCATCGACCTGATCAAAAAACGGGATATTCTGGCATCGCTCGAAAAAGCGATCGACAAATGTGATGATGTTGCAAATGTATTTTCATCGATCATTGTAAAGGTGTCATAAAACCATTTTGAACTCTTTGCCTAAACAACAAGTAATGAAGTTGTTATGAAATTAACTCGACTTAATTAGCAGTTATGGATTTTTCCCTTTTAATTGTCATCATTGTATTGGCATTCTTATTTGATTTTATCAATGGCTTTCACGATGCGGCAAATTCTATTGCGACAATTGTATCAACAAAAGTTTTAACACCTATGCAGGCCGTGATATGGGCTGCATTCTTCAACTTTTTGGCATACGCTATATTTGAATTAAAAATTGCGGATACAATTGCGAAAATTGTAGATACTGGCGCAATCAATCTTCAGGTAATTCTAGCCGGAATCCTTGCTGCCATTACCTGGAACTTGCTTACCTGGTATCTTGGTATCCCTTCAAGTTCATCTCATACTTTGGTAGGTGGTTTTGCGGGTGCTGCCATTGCCCATGCAGGATTGAGTGTTGTTCACCACAATGTAATTTTAAAGATTGCCTCTTTCATTTTTCTTGCCCCAATACTGGGGATGACATTTTCATACTTGATTTCCGTTGTTTTACTTAATCTCTTTCGGAGGGCGAATCCGCATACCATGAATAAATATTTCAGGAAGTTCCAATTGGTATCATCGGCACTTTTGAGTTTAGGCCATGGCGGGAATGATGCTCAAAAGGTAATGGGGCTTATTGCTGCTACATTGATGGTGTATTTTCATGGTGTAGATCCGGCTTCTATTCCCGAATGGGCAACTATCACATTGGTGAATGGAAAGATCCATGCCATCCCACATTGGATTGTATTTGGTTGCTATTTGGCAATTAGTGCAGGAACAATCTCAGGTGGATGGAAAATTGTAAGAACGATGGGTACTAAAATAACCAAGCTTACCTCTTTTGAAGCAATTGCTGCCGATTCTGCTGGAGCAGCCCTTCTTTTTGGAACCGATACTTTTGGCATCCCTGTCAGTACTACCCATACAATCACCGGTGCTATTATGGGTGTTGGAATGACAAAACGGATCTCCGCAGTTCACTGGGGAGTAACTATCAACTTATTGTGGGCCTGGATTTTGACTATTCCTGTTTCTATGGCCATCGCGGCCACTTTTTACTGGTTTTTTAAATTGATTAATTTCGGGTGAGGGTACTTTTTCGGGATCCCACCTTTTTTAGATATTTAGGCCACTATTCCAATAATTTGGGAAAGTGGCCTTTTAAAAATAGTATAACTGAAAACCAGGCTATTGCCAAAACTAATAATGATTTAAAAGATATCTGCCATGAATTTTAGCCCATCGAGGGTCAGGTTTTCATCGGTGACTTGAATCCGGGTTGAAACATTCTTTAAAACAGATGATAATCCACCTGTTGCGATGACCTTGATCTTCTCGGAGAGTTCCGCTTCGGTCTGTGCTACCATCGAATCGACCATTCCGGCGTAACCTAGAACAATGCCCGATTGAATGGCATGAATCGTATTATCACCCAGAACAGAAGGAGGAGCAACCAATTGTACATCACGCAATTGTGCTGTATTTCCCGTCAATGACTTTAAAGCTGTCATTAATCCTGGTGCAATGGCAACACCCAAAATTTTACCTCTCTGGCTGATTGTAGTAAACGTGAGTGCGGTACCGAAATCGATCACCATACATGGTCCCCCGTAACGGATAAAAGCAGCGGTGGCATCTGCAACGATATCAGTACCGATTTCATCAGGGCTTATTATTTCGATTGGCAATAGATTATAAACTGAGGGTTCTACTAAAAACGGTTGCTGATCCAGCAAATGGCTTAACATCTCCCGGAATGGCCTGATCAAACTTGGAACCACGCTACTAAGTACCGTCTTTGTAATTGCACTTTCGTGGATACCCAAACTAGCAAATAATGACCTGAAAATCACCTCATATTCATCCGAGGTTTTAAATAAAACGGTCTGTATCCTCCAGATTTTTAGCCATTCATCCTGATCTGCCACCCCAAAAACGATGTTCGTGTTGCCAATGTCTATCGTAAGTATCATCCCTAATCTTTTAAGCAGACAAAAATAAATTATAATAACTGATGTCTCACTAAATCTTGTTTAAAATGTGGGAATTTAAATAATCCTTTTTTACGAATTTTTTTCGGTGAGATTTTCGATTTTAAATTGTTATCATTGCTTTACAAAAATTACCTGAAAAGAATGATAACGAAATCCTCAATAGCAAACGGGAAAAAACTGACAACAGGAGCTATGCTTTTAACTTTGTTCTTGTTGGTTTCCAACCTGACTTCGCAAGCACAATGGGACTTTAAGACAAGCTATTTTAAAATTCATATTGATAATAAGGGTTTTATAACCAGTATGAAAAACAGCACTGTTACTCCTGCCCGCGAATTTAGCCCTTCCGGTAAAGCTTCACCTTTGTTGTGCCTGTATGATAGCAAGAAAAAGGTCTATTATCAACCACAAAAAGCAAAATACAATCGTGCAGATCAGACATTCCTGCTGAATTACCCCAATGGTTCAGAAGCCATAGTTTCATTCGTTCCGAAGGATAAATATTTTAAACTCGCATTGAGAAGCCTTGAACCGAGGAATGGGATTGATGATGTTCAATGGGGAACCATTTATACAAACATCACGAACCTTTTTGGCGAAATTATCGGTGTGGCAAGGGATACCAGCGACCGTATCAATTATGCCATCGGATTGCTTGCGCTCAACGACAATACGATAGGCGGCACCTCCGATCTGGAGGGCGATGCAGCACCTTTTCAATACATTATCCATAGTCCAGATAAAGTCAGATTTCCTTTACCTGCAAATCTTCACGAGGGCCAGCTTTTCCCGATTGGAGGGGATGGGATCAGTGATGTCGCCTTCTATGCCCATCCTGAGGAATATTACAGGATCTTGTACGGCAATGCAGCATTTATCGACAAGGATGGGATGATTTTCCTGAATTATCACTCCAGGGACCGGAGAATAAAAAGGGATATTCTCTTCTCACTAATCCCTTTTATGAAAACCAATGAACCCAATCATCAGGAAGTTCAACCGTTGCCTGGAATCGATTTCATCGGCTCTTCGATTGCACTTTGGGGAAGTCCCGACAGTACCGCATTGTTGGATGTGGTCCAGAATATAGTTCTGTCGGAAGGTTTGCCTTACCCCACGATCAATGGGAAATGGGTCAAAGATCCGGCAAGGTATATTCCAGATGTTTTTACAAAAGGAAATTTATATGACAGCACGTTGACCTATGTTTCACGGTTGGGTTTTAAAGCCATCGAGGTTGAAGATATCCCCTATTTTAAAGTTGACCGTGGAAATCAGGGTTATATTGATGGTGAGAATTTCGATAAGAAACCTTTTCATTTTTCAGTGGGGAATAAATCTCACAAGGAAATTACGGACCTGTTGAATCCGAATGGAATTTTGTTGGGAAGACATACCATTGCGACCTCCCTGGCTCAAGGCACAAAGGATGCCTGTCCGATTCCCAATGATAGTTTATGTTACTTGTTGAAGCGTATCTTGACCAAAAGCATAAGTGTTACCGACACCGTGATTGAGGTAAACGACCCGACCTACCTGGAGGAGATTGCAAGTTGGGAAGGGCATTGTAAGAATCTGAATATGATTAAGATAGGAAATGAGCTCATTTATTATCTAGGAGTTACGAATGTAAAACCTTATCGCTTGCTGAACGTAAAAAGGGGCTATTGGGGAACAAAGGCTACCAACCATCTGATCAATGATATGATTTATAAGATGCAGGTGACTATCAATTATGGCTATGATGGGCTGATTCCCGATATTTACCTTCAAGATAAAATAGCAGAATATTATGCCGATGTGAGCCACATCAATGGAATCCGTTTTATGGATCTTGATGGACAGGAGTTCCTGTTTAACACCGGACATGGATATTATTCGGTGAAACGGTTCTTTCGGAAGATGCATGAACGTGCGGCAGAATATAAAATTCCCTATTTGCGGATTTCAGGGGCGACACTCTCGGAAGGATCGTGGCATTATCAAAGTATATGGAATGTCGGGGGTGGCACAAATATGTACGATCTCAAAACCAGGCAGTGGGGAAGTACAACAAGCGAGGGAAAGGACATCCGGGACGTGGCGTATTCCAATTATTTCCCGGCGACCTTTGGTGGCAATTTTGGGATCAATGCATCTTCGACACCTGAGCAATACGAGCATATACAGGCCATTTCAGTAGGAGTTGGGGCGACCTATCTTATGGAATTGAACCAGAAATCGATAGAAAGCTGTCCGCAAAAGGAGGCCATATTCAAAACTATCAGGACATGGGAAGATGCCCGTGCTGCAAATGCCTTTCCCCGATCAATAAAAAAACAGCTTGCTGATCCCACCAAAAACTGGAAACTTGAAAATGGAGCAGATATAAATACCTGGAAACTTTACAAGATGGTGGATGGTGTAAAAGCAGAACCTATTGTTTTAAAAAGGGGCAATAGGTATTAAAGATCAATTTGCCTTTTGTTTGCAAGAGTATTGGATTGTTTGTGAATTCACGCGCAGTAGTAAAGTTTCATTACTTGAAAAACTATTTGAACAGTTAAAAAGAAATCCTGCTTTTACCAAACGACTTATACAGAACCGTGCTCAGAGACAAGACTATAATGAGATCTGCCTGATATTTTGAATGGCCCTGTCAGACTTACTCAACTTTGTTTTTTTCGATATACTCCGATGAACTCATCCCAAACTCCTGGCGGAAACATTTCCGGAAATGGGACAGATCCCTGAATCCTACCGCATAGGCAACTTCCGACACGTTCATCTTCTTCTGGATCAGTAACTGGGCTGCCCTTTTAAGGCGTATGTTCTTCACAAACTCCTTCACAGTCATTTCGGTAAGAGCGTTCAATTTGCGGTAAAGCTGCATCCTACTGACTCCGATCTCTGAAGAAAACCTTTCAATGTCGAGATCCGGATCGTCAATGTTCTTCTCAACAAGTTCAATAGCCTTTTGCAGAAAACGCTCATCGGGCGAATTGAGCAAAACATTATGGGGCTGCAACAGCATTTCGCCTGTGTATTTTTTCTTAAGCGACTGACGGACAGACAAGATATTTTCAACCTTGGTTTGAAGGATTTCAAGGTCAAAAGGCTTGGTAATGTAATCGTCGGCACCAACACTTAACCCTTCGATCTCATGTTCGCGCGATCCTAGGGCAGTTAGCAGTAAAATCGGAATATGAGAAGTACGTTCGTCCTTCCTAACTTTCCGGCAAAACTCAAACCCATCCATTTCGGGCATTAATACGTCACATATTATGATATCTGGAATGATCTTCAGTGCCAAGCCCCAACCTTTTAGGCCATTTGCTGCTTCCATTACATGATAAGTGGAATTAAAATGGGATTTTACAAAATACCTGACATCCGCATTGTCGTCAACCAGAAGCATAATTTTTTGTCCTTCAATGATTTGCTCTGAAAGTTGATCCTCGGTTACAAAAGTTGATTTTTCTGATAAGGAATCTGTCGAAACCGAAGCTGGGGTAATTACCGGAAGAAGTTCTTCATAAGGTAACCGGACCGTAAACTTCGAACCTTTTCCCTCTTTACTTCTGACAAAGATTTTCCCATTGTGTAGTTTCACCAATTCCTTCGTGAGCGCCAACCCAATTCCGGTGCCTGTTTGTGACCCACCTTCATTGACCTGAAAAAAACGGGTAAATATCTTTTCCAGATCAGATTCTGCAATACCAATCCCAGTGTCTTTTACTGTGATTTCAATTATTTTTTTCTCTGTTGTATCACCGGTTTGACCATTCTCATCAGGATCAAAAACAAGAGAAAGATTGACAGAAACTTTCCCACCTTTATCTGTAAACTTTAAAGCATTGGATAGCAGGTTGTTCATGATCTTGGCTAGCTTGTCGGTATCGAAACTTGTAACAATTGACTGTTTAAGAGAGTTGAACTTCAATTCTATTTCTTTCTCCTCGGCAAATTTCCCGAATGAGTCCACAATCCCCGATAAGTAGGAGACAAGGTCACCGCTTGAGAGGACCAATTTCAGGTTTCCGGTTTCAAGCTTTCGGAAATCAAGCAACTGATTGATCAACTGATGTAACTGTGTCGCATTGCGATGCATTACCTCAACATGCCCGTGGAATTCATTTTCTGTGATGGTTTTTTTTCTCATTTTTTCCAATGGCCCAAGGATAAGTGTCAATGGGGTCCTGATCTCATGAGAAATATTGGTATAAAACCGAAGCTTCATCATATCAAGTTCGTGAAGTTTTTTTGCTTTGATCCGTTCAAAGATCAAGTCGTTTTTCATTTTTTGTTTGTTCAGCAAAAACGAAATCAAAAGATAAACCAATCCTGAAATCAGCAAAAAAGCCAAACTCCTGAACCACAAGGTTGCATAATAAGGTGAGCCAACAATTATTTTCAGTGCCGGTCCTGAATTGCTCTCCTGTCGGTCGATCGAAACAGATTTAACGCGAAATGTATATTCTCCTGGGTCAATGTTGGTATATGTAGCTGAACGACTGATTGACTGCTCGTTCCAACCTTTATCAAATCCTTCTAGATAATAGGAGTATTGGATTCCAAGACTGTTGGCATAATCGAGGGAGGTAAATTCGATCGTGATGGAATTCTGATCATATTGGAGTTCAACCTTGTCGGTCTCTGAAATGCATTTGGTTAGCACATCGGGTCTCTTGTTTCCAATTCGAACACTTTTGTTAAAGATTTTGAAATCGGTGATGATAATAGGAGCAAAATAATCGCTTGATTTTATTTTGGCCGGATCGAAAATATTGAACCCGGCAATACCACCAAAAAGTAACTCCCCATTGGGCTTCCGATAAGCCGCCCCATAGGTAAACTGGTTATTTTGAAACCCATTTTTTAAAGAAAAATTATGAAACCGCTCCTTTTCAGGATCAAATTTTGATAAACCATTGGTCGTGCTGATCCATAAATAATGGTCATTGTCTTCCAAAATGGCAAGTGCCTGGTTATTTGCCAATCCATTTTTTTCAGAATAATATTTGATAGCTCCCTTTTCCCTTGAATAAAGTGCAATCCCCCTGTTTAAGGTTGCAATCCAAAATCGTTTCCTTGAATCTTCAAGAAGGTATCTTGTTGTTTCTCTAAATCTATTTTTAGTTTGATTTACAGGGTTATATACGATTAATTCATCTGCACCTATCCATAAACAATGGTCACTGTCTTCGGCTAACCAATTCACCTGTTGATTGTTCACAAGGTTTTTATAATGAATAAAACTCCTGGTTTTAGGGTTGAATTTGTCAAGACCATTTGATGTCCCGATCCAGATATCATTATTACTATCGCGAAGCAAAGCCCACACTCGGTTCTCCGACAAGCTGTTTGGATCTTTAGGGTCGTTTTTATAATGCTCATATTTACCAGTTTTCCGATCCAATACATCAATGCCTCCCAAATATGTCCCGATCCATAGCCGGTTTTGACCGTCATCAAGTATCGCTTTGATACAATTTCGCGACAGTGAATTTGGGTCGCCATTTTTCGGCAGAAGGTATTTAAACCGTCCTGTTTTGCGGTCCAGGATGTTGATCCCACCACTTTCTGTCCCAATCCACAACTCATTTTGGTTTTGCGGATCGATCCAGAACGCATAGATTTCACTACTGTTCAGGTAACGGTCGTCACCGGGCATCGATTTATAACCATGGATATTCTGCCGTTCTTCGATCAAAAAGTTAATCCCGCTACGGGTTCCGATCCATACATCCCCTTTTGCATCGTGTGTAATGCACAAAATCGAATTGTTGACCAAACTTTTTGGTTCCCTTTCATCATGGTAATACGATGCAGTTACCCCGATCAATTTGTCATAGACATAAAGTCCACCCCTTGTTCCAATCCAGTATTTCCCGTTCCGGTCTTTTGAAATGGCTCTTACCGTATTGCTGCGGTCATTGTTCTGATCTATAACCAGATGGTGCATTTCGTATGTTGAAGGCTCAACCGTAAACATCCCACTGGCATAGGTTCCCACCCAAATTGTGCCATCGTCGTCACTCACAATCTCCCAGATTTCCTGATCTGATGAAAATCCGACCGGAAAATGGATCTTTTCAGAGAGGTTCGTTTTAGGATCATAAGCAAAAAGACCATTGTTTGTGCCGATCCAGATTCTTCCTGCCTTGTCTGTATGGAGGATACGGAAATAAGTTGAGAAACCAGGATGATTCGATGGTTTAACTTCCGACAGGTTTTTTTCGTTTTCGACCCGGTACAATTGGGTTTCGGTTCCAATCCATAAAATTCTGTCTTTATCTTCGATGATTGAAGTAATTGAAACATCCTTGAATGTTGGTTGTTCTTTCCCTACAAAAAAATGTTGAAAATTCTCCTTATCCCGGTTAAATTTATTTAGCCCGCCATTTTCGGTCCCTATCCATATTTGCCCCTTCTGGTCTTCATAAATTACCCTCACAAGGTTTCCTCTTAAACTACAAGAATCTTCAGGATCATTTTTAAATACGGTAAATCTGTAACCATCGAAGCGGCAGACACCTTGAGATGTGCCAAACCACATATAACCTTTTTTATCCTGTAAAATGCAATGTATCTGATTGTTGGATAAACCTTGCTCCTGAGAATAAAAGTCAAAGCTGAGATTATTGATCACATTGATCCCTTCAGTATTCAAGGATTGATAAAATAGGAGCATTAAAAAGACCGGCCACCATTTTAACCTGAAATGTTTCCAGATATGAATATAGTGGCCAATTTTTTGGGTATAAAGGAGAAACATGTTCTTAAAAAGCACCAAAAATATTAATTTTAAGATTTTGGTTCATTGATTTTGAAAACATCGGCATAAACAATTTTATCTGTTTCGTCAGATTGTTCGATCCTATTTTTATAATCACTAGGGACATTCATGCTCTTTGGCCCCCTTTCATACTCTTCAATAATGACAGAAAATGGAGCAGTTCTATACCTTGATGGTAGTTTAAAATCTCTGATAATCTTAAACCGGTTGCCAGTTATTTCCCTTATAGAGACTTCAATTTCGACTTTTTCGTCTTCAAGTTTTTGTTTTGCCATATTATCGCCGATGATCCCATATCCAGGTTGTGGAATGTGGCTGTCCAAAAGGCTGATCCTAAAGAAATTGAATATTCCAAAAGACGGGAGCTTCTCCTGATAGATCAAACCTTCAATCGTAACAGTAAATTTCGAAGCAAGGTCCTCCTTCCGGAATTGGATAGTTGCCTGGCGATCAGGCATCAATTGGATCATTTCGGCAAGAACAATCGGTGATAAGCAACAATCAGTTTGTGATTTTCTGACCGAGTGAGGTTGATAACGTGCCAGTGCCAATTTGATAAATGGGAAATACATGCCATCCGGATTAATTGCAAGATCGCAGAACCATTGTTGCCTGGTTTCGTCAAAATGCACAGGGTAAGCCATTGCATTGGCTTTTACACCAGCCTTATTGGGATATTGGAGATTATCATCAACCAGCGGATTCAACCTGAAATCGGAAGGTTTAGGGCTGATAAAGTCAGGTTGGGGAGTATTGTGCAATGGGTCAAGCCCCCAATACGTATAGTTTCCGTTGTATTCACGGGTAGCATCCATTACCATACCGATGGAAGTTTTGCCCGAAGTCGGTGGCAGGATAACCGCAAGCATTTCATCGGGACCTGTTGAGCACCATGGACGTTTCAGGAAAACCCTGAGACCCCCACCTAATCGTTTATGGGTTATCGCATTATCGTTCTGAGTCTTCTGCCATTCAAAAGTAGGGATAACATAATCAATTTCAGGAATGGCAGGTTGAATTGTACTGAGTATATTTATCTTTTCAACCCATTTACTTTCACGGGTAGTTGGGGGAGAGTCGAAATTTTTCAGTATTTTATCAAAATAATCGCGATATCGTGAGGCAGCAACAATTTTAAAATCAACCCAACGATGTTTTGTGTCTTCAAAACTAATAGACAAAGGATCAAGGCGAAGTTCAATGTCCTTATAAAAGTTAAACTTTGACTCGGCAATATCAAATTTTAAGCTATTGACAAGGGTATTCTTTGCCGAAAGCTTGTTCTGCTGAAGTAGGTCAAAGGCCGTCATCTGCTTTTTAAAGAGTACATTAACTTTTGTAGCTTCAGGCTGAGGATTTGTTTTAAATTCAACTTCCGTTTTTACTTTAAGATCTTTATGTGGTTGAAAGACAATTTTCGGATTGGTATCAATTTCGATCTTGGTGAGGGGTGGTATTGTTCCCCTGGTGATGATATCATCATGGTAATGAACCTCGATGTCGCTGATAAAGGCACTCCCTGGCGATTCTTTGATCGTTACCGAAATGGTATCATCAAGTGGATCAATCCATTTGGCTTGAAATTCGACTTTTTCGGTACTTTCACCATGTATGGTAAATTTTGTATTGATATCCGCGGTGGTATCACCATAATCACGAATCGGTATAAGTGCCTTAATAATAGGTTCTTCAACAGGCTGTTGTACTGCGTGTACGAGTTCGATCTCCTTCGAAGGGCTCACCATCCAATGTTGTCCTATTTTAGCCAATTTTTCCAAGGCGTTATAATTGAGCGGCGAACTCTCCTTGATCATCTGCCAGATTGCAGAAAGCTCCTTCATGTCCTTTTCTCTCCAGAAAGTACTGATCTTAAGCTTAGTCCTGTATCCCTGCGGGAGATAAACAGTAAAAGTTCTGCCCGGACCATCCCAAACGGTGTGTACTGTACCTTCTTCTAGTCTGATTGTTAGAGGTTTAGCGTTGTACCACTCGGAAGGGATGTCAACATTCGTTGTCGTAGGGAAAATTTCCTCGTTGGTATAAAAACTAAAAAGGCGAGGCTGGAATTCTGAGGTGTGGGTCGCTTCGTAACCTTCGGCCAGGAAAATCGCAACTCCCGCAGCCATAGGATCAGGAAGGTAAATCACCTTAACATCTGAGAGCTTGTAAATTACTTCCTTATTTTCTTTATTCTTCTCATATAAACCTTCATGGTTTTTAATGATGTCATAAATTGTAGCTGCTGCGTCGGGAAAATTGCCCATGGCTTTTTCGAACATACCATGGGTTTCGGCAATTAACTGGCTATTCTTAGGCGGAAGGAGAAAACGCTCGGAGTAATTGTTAAATACAGCTCCACGTATAGAATTCTTATTCTCGTAAACTGCTGTAGATGAATCAAAATTACTGCGGATCACCATTCTTTCCGAGAATTCACCATCCTTCAGCACATTTCCCGTAAGCATGATCGGACTTGACAGCGGTTCGTAGCGCATATATTTGATTCCGCCAATGGTAGTTTCTCCACTATCTTCTGAAACATGAGTAAGTGGTACACTGTTTCCGGCAAGATCAACCGCCCTGATCCTGATCCTATACTCTTTTCCAAACCGCAACTTCGGCAGAGTACCTGGGACAATATTGGTTTTTACATTGAGCCTGAATTCACTGTCCACGTTATAAGCGTACTTTTTATCTTCCTCTGCCTTAGATTCGTGGACAAAATCCCGTTTAACCCGTTCATCCCCTTTTAATTTATACCCTTCCGCTTCATTAATGGCATAACCTGGTTTACCCACAGAGAGGCTCCATCCCTCCCAGCGGGCAAGAGTTTCGGAAATAAAAATATCACCAGGATCATTGGGATCCTCAGCGATTCCCAATTCGATATAACCCTCATCCACTTCGATCCCTTCAATAATAAAGGGTTTGTTATTTTTATCATACCATCTGTACTCATCTTTGCGCTGATGGAGCGAAAACCATTTTTCAGGATCCCTCGAATAGGCGATATCCATTCGGTATCCCTGAATAATATCGGATGAGTAGAGTGACAAGTCTGGCAATTTTACTTTAAAAACGGGGTGAAAGGGTGAAGACTTCAACAAACTTGTTTGCAAGACCTTATTGTCGTTGAAAACTTTGTAGATATGCTCGGCCATCCCATTTTTAGTAATAGCTATACCAGCAGATCTCATAAATGGAAGCCCCTCATCTTCAGGAGGTTCAGGGACGCGTATTTTATTTCTGCTGAGACTTCGGTTAACTGAAAGTTTAGATTTGACATCCAAATATTTGGCAACCTGATGGACTTTGTTTTCAGCCATATTACCCGCCTTTAGGGCGACACCGTCAGTATCAATCTGTACAACAGAGAATTCATTTGTATTGATCCTAACAAATCCATGTTTGAAAATGGAATCAACCTTGTCGGAAGTATAAAAACCACTTTTTGTGATCTCATAGGCCGTTGACGGAAAAGAGGGAAAACACTCCTCTTCGGTAAAGGAGAGCGATGAAGCCTGGAGCCTTATGGTTCCTGACAATGGGATATTGTCGGTTAGCGGCAATTCAAAATCGAGGATAAAACCCAATTTCCGCATCACCTGCGGATAACTGTTGGAAACAGCAACAATATCATGAAACTCAAATTCAGGTTTTTTCATAATTATTGGTGTGACCTTTATTTTTTCACGGTCCAGCTTATGGAAATTCCGAAATTGCGAAAGGTCCGAAACCGGGTTGATCTGTTTTGAAACTGGAACGAAACGGTTCTTTTGGAGGTTCGTCCGCACATCGTTGGCAGGCAACCTATTGATAACAAGACTTTTTTTAACGCGTGAATTCGCCCTATTATTGCCACCCGATTTTAAGTTGTTCAGTTCATTTTCATCGATCTTCAACGGGGAGAACAGCCCAAACCGGTCTTCGTCAATTAATTTATCTGCCCCGATCAAATTTATCGGATCTTCAGTAGCCGCCAGGGTATAATTTTTCAAAATAAAGTCTTTCACATGTTTGACCGGAAACGAGTTGATCTTTTTCAGGGTCATATCTTCCTGAATAAATTTATCGACCCGTATATCTCTATGTAATAATCTCTTATATAATTCTCCATCAATTTTTGCCTTTTGAAGTTCACCAGGCAGCGCAACCGTACCTCCGTTTATTTCAAAAATATATTTATTATTCGCAACCCTTTCCGGCCAGTTCAGGATATCTTCAAAGTCGGCAAGTTTACCATTCTTTGGAGACTCAAGTCGCACAGTAACGTAAATCGAGAGCTTAAGATAGTTTTGTCCTTCACGGGCAATCCGTTGATGTGGCAATACCGTAAATATTAATTCCTGTGACATATCTTGTTAATTAAATATCATTAATAATCAATTATTTATCTGATAAAATAGAAGAATATCACCCTGCAAAAGCCAGGCAATACTGCTTCCAGTCGTCCAATTCGACCATCGTCGTAAAATTCGGGTCGGCATCGGCACCGGCAAATTCCCGACGTACAGAAACTGATACCGTTTTGCTAAAGAAGAGCACTTCAACTTTTACCTTCAAGCTTGCCTCCCCTTCAACCTTCTGCACCTTTTGGGTATCCATGTCTATAACAGCCGTTAATGCCAGGTAAAACTCAAGCGAAACAGTAATGATCCCCAAAATAGAAAGGCGTCCATTGATTCTGATGTAGCCTGTTAGTGTTACTTGACTCGTCTCTACCGACTGCTCATTGCTTATTGCTTTGGTTACTTTCTCGATTTTGAAATAGAATCCACCCATTACAGAAACTCCACCTGAAGCAACACCCACATTTAATGAGATCGATGCCCCAAATTCAAAAGCAGCTTCTACAGATTCGATTCCATCTAAAGAGGTAACCAATAAGAAATAACCTCCGCCTCCAAAACAGGAAACGGTCAGCAGGAATGGGTTTTCACGGGTAGAGAAATTAAATGAAATTAGAAGTGGGTCACCTGTAAAAGGCAGGGTGATGGCGGCACCCAGTGAAATATTTGAAATTGATAATATCCCAACTTCTACACTTGGAATGCTGAGATTGAAACCTGCAGTTATCCCATTGGGTTTCAGGTCCACGTAAGGCCCATCATCTGAAAATCCGGTGCTGGGGATAATGCTTTGCAAGCTGTTAACGAAGGAGAGGGCTCCTTTAAAAGTAATCGGGTCATTAGCGTCAATATCGACTTTGACATCTGTTTTTTGAGAGGAACCGTAACTGAATTCCATAAAATTGAACTTGACCAGCAGCAATGGTTTAATATCAATTCCGAAACTCTCAAAACGCGCCTTTCCATTGAGCGATGTAGGTAATGCGGCATCGAATGGCCTTATAAATTGTGTACTGATCGTCATTGCCGTTTTGGGGTTGGTCACCTGTACGTTCAGCAAGGTCGGAATTATGGTAATATCGGTACTTGACAGTTCAGGGTTCCATTTGTATTCGGCATAAAAGGCTGATTCTGTCATATAAGTTTTTAGATTCGGGATTCGTGGCGTATTGCTGTTCAGCGCACCAAGCAATTCCTTGACTTTATCAGCAATGTCCTTTTTAAAACCTTCCATCTTAGCCGTAATGTTCTCTTTAGTCTCTTTAGCCTCATTTTCAAGGTATAAGATTTCATTCTTTATGTCATCTATTTCACTCCTGATGCGATTAACGGCACTAATCATATCATCGAATGTACCCCCAAGATCACCTTGAGCGAGCGAAAAAAGGCTGAAAAGATCAATGACACCGAATATTTTGGCCGAAGGTATGCTAGTTTCTAACTTTTCAAAGAACTTCGAAGCATTAAAAACGAGTTTTTTCAAATCTTCAATATCGCCTCCAATAGGGCCTTGCAGTTTGCTCAAACCGGTAATTGTCATATTCGGAGAAAGAAAACCTCCCGATTTATCGGTACCGCCAGAAGAAAAATCAAGGATGGCATTTTTTACTTTTGCAAAAACCATCCCGGAATTCTCATCATCTTCCAATGAGATTTCCGCAAGCTTTCGTGATCCGGTGAGTTCTTCCAACTGCTTCATGTATATTTTGGAAGACTGCATCATTGGATGAAACTTCAGGTCATATGTACCAGTGGCGGGATAAACCTGCGCACCAAATACAATGGTATCGGTTTCAAAAAGAGTGTCACCCTCAACAAGAGACTCAGCATAAGCCACTTTCTGTCCATAAACAGGGATTTCGGTAAATGCTTTATTTTCGTGATATTTCTTAATGACAACCGGTATATCATCCATATTACTGGCAATGCCTGGCTCGGTAAAAACCAATGGTATCCTGATCTTGTGGTCGATCCCTTCTTTGTCCGTTGCGACAATATCAAATTTAAAAGGCTGTTTACCCACATTAATAAAGAAATTATAACTGGAGGAATCTTCTTTGATGGTCGATTCAGCCGGATTATCAATATCGGGCGTAAATGGGGTATTGATCTTAATGGATTGGAACGGGAACGGGATAAATTTATTGGCAGGATCCTTACGTGAATAAAGGACTTCTTTCTCCAATACCACAATAAACATCCTTTGCCTGTTAACGGCGGCTTTCGTCGCATTGTTAAATTTACGCTCGGTTATTTTCACCAATACCGCACGGTGTCCAATCGGAAAGAGAAACCCTTTTTTAACGATTTTAACATAATGGTCTCTTCCCAGAGTTGCACGGTGTTCCCATTCCACAATATTAAGGTAAGTATCAGGTCCTTTCGGAACATTCAAGAACACATGCCAGTCGATATATGCCCCTAACGAAGTAAGTATTAACATTTTAACTGGTACGGCAATTGGCTGGTATCCGGGAATATCATAATTAGATGTTTCGTGGACCAATTTACTTCGGTCATCAGCATCGAGCGAGGCCATGAAAGGTAGGTTTTTACGATCACTCTTCCATGCCCTTGGCAATTTATCTTTTTGGTTATTCGGCCATTCCCTAATACCGTCAAATGCCCACAAGGCTCTGATTGTCTGTAACTTTTCAAGATTGTAACAAACAACTTTGCCATTGTTCAGCTTTGTGCCCATCCGGCTGTGCCACAATTCAAAAATTTCGCTTTTGACAGGAGTGAAAACCGAACTAGTGACTCCTAAAGCCTGGTTTTCGCGCGCACTTTTAGAAGTGGTTCTTTCCTCTTTGTCGTGTGGTTCAAGTTCAATTCTATGTGTAAAGTCACTCACCTGGTTTGGTGAAATATAGAGAAGAGCTGGTGCCTCGATTGAAGTGCTGGTATCTGGGATCGGTCCTACGCTGAGGTCAACCTTATTCATTTTGACAAGATTAAATTCAGGAGTCAGGGTAAATGACTTTCCAGGATTTATGATCTTGTCAAGCACCACTTTATCATAGACATTTTCATTTTGCAACCTCACTTTCCGGTTCGAAGCCAATGCCACTGCATAGCTGTCATGAAGCGGGTTGCGGTCCAAGAATTTAGTGGCAGCATCCATAGGTACCGTGCTGATGTTGCCCGACATTTGCCCCACCTCATAAGGTTTGGGCATTACCGCAAACGACTCAACTTTTATCCAAGCCCTTGGGTGGACCCTAAGGTTGAACTTCGACCAGTCCAATAACCCCTCCACATTCAATTGAAAGCCGATGTGGCCAACAGGCAGCTCATAGACCAACCAGCTTTTTTTTGCCCTGATTTGTCTTACAGGCAGCACGATGTTGTCGGAAGCCGAAGGAACGTCTTTGGAGATGATTTTACTGGTTTCGAAAAATGCCTCTTCCAAGGTGTGTTGCGATTGGAAATAAACAACAACAACTCCCACCTCTTTAGGATTGGCCAGCTCAACATAAGGTGCCTCACCCCGTGTGGTGAATTTAAAGTTATGAAGTTCAAAATCAAGCAATATTAAATCTTCCGAACGAAGGAACTTGATCTTAAGTGCGAGTTTCGGGACAAATTTAATCTCCTCGAAACCGATCTCCATTTTCGAAATGTTATCGATCGATTCCCTTGGAAGCTTTTTGAGTTTAACCGGATCTTGTGGTAAGGTTATGTCTTCGGAATTAGATGCGTTTATACTTACTGCTTGCGGGTGGGAATAATTGGAAACCAAAGCAATCGCATCGCTGAAGTAAGGCTGATATGCTCTCATCCTCGGTTCAAAGAAATGACCGGTTATCTGGCTATTCGTACCAAATGCCTCAAATACAGGCACTTTGTCATCATTTATAAAATTGAAAGCACCTAATTTATTGGAGATCCATTGCCCATGGCTTTTCAAGTTACCTGAAAGATAGAAATCGGGATTTTTCCCTTTCAGATATTCCGAATAATAAAGGTATTTTTCAAAAACAAATACATTGCCTGATTGCTTTTCAGGTAATAAAGCTAAAGTCCCATTTTCCTCAGCGACCCATAATATCGTTTGACAATCATCATCTTCGGATCTTGAAAAAATAAAATTTAAATCAGGAATATCTTGATCTACTGTTAATTGATTGGTATCATGAAATTTAAGACCAGATACAAATTGGCTCCAACCAGTAAATCTGCGAATTGTAAGACCTATAGAATTTGTATTTTGTCCTAGTTCAACTAATTCCGGGACTTCTTTTGTGATCGAAAGTTCTGCACGATCGGAATGATAATGAGTTCCATGCAGGATTGTTGAAATATTCTCTTTACCATCAACTTCAATATTCCAATTCCGATCGATCTTCATTGAACTTCCACCACTAACAAAAATTTTGTCAACGTCATTTATATCCTTGATAATCTGATTACTCATCATACCGCTGACCAATTCGGTTTTGCCATCGAGCCAATCGACAAAATTGATTGTCTCATCTATTTCAAATTCCGGGATGATAGCTTGCATCTGCCATTCCCGTTTTTCGTAAAAGATCTTCGCCTTTAATGAAAAGGAGAGTTGTGTGTTTTTAAACCGAAGATAACCGGCCTCCAATAAATACCCCCCTTTAATTTCCTTAAATTTAATAACATAGTTGTTTTCAAATTGAGTACCGGAAATCGACCATGCCATTACATTCTGGCGCAAAACGGCAAAATGGTTGGAAGAGAACCTAATTTCAAATGGTTTGAATGGGACACTTTTAAATGTTTCAGCGATGGGATTTGCACTTAGTGCGAAAAGGCCAACATTTTTAATAAATTTTCGTCGTCCTGATCCATCGGAAACAGTTGGTTGTGAAGGTGCAACTAACTTTCTGGCTTGTTTGAGATTGAATAGTTTCATGCGATAAATGAATCAATGATAATTATACACAATTCCTGCAATGAAAAAGGGGCAATTTAATAGCTCTTTGATAAGATGTTATCCATAATGGTTGTGATCCTCCCAAAAGTAAAGTATTTTTACATGGGAAATTAAAACCTTAAAAGTACAATTTTATTTTCAAAATTCAAGCAGTTGATTTTTTTTTGTGGTTTATTTTCCAAAAAAATCCGGTACCTGGTCAGGTGGCCTGCTCATACACAAAAGCCCGGAGACATTGTCCCGGGCTTTTGTGTATGTTATCTGTAAAATTTACGCTTAAAATCAGGATGGTTCAATAACCCAATCCGTAATTAATCAACAATTACTTGGTTGAATCGCGAACTGCCTGAGGAAAATTAGGAACCTGAGTTGGATCCTGCATCTGTGGAACCATCTCCTCAATTCCAGATTTCTTTTGTTCCCCACGTGAGGGAAGGAAGGCAGTGGCACCTATAGTAAGGACTACCAATATAATTGCAAGAAACCATGTTGCCTTTTCGAGGAAATCGGTTGTCCTACGCACACCCATAACCTGGTTTGAACTTGAAAATGAGGATGTAAGACCACCACCTTTTGAGTTCTGAACCAATACGATCAATACCAAAAGGACACAAACAATAAAAATTATAACAATAATAAAATTGTACATTGGATTACTTATTAATCAGATTTGTAACTTCTTCAATTTGACGCGCAAAATAAACACTTTTTTCGGGATATTTCAAACTTAATCTTTGAAAAGCGTTGATTGATTTTTGATATAGTCCTTGTTTCATGTAGATTTTAGCCAATGTTTCGGTAATAAACTCCTCACCATCTTCGATGTTATCAGGCTGTTTATCAACATCTTTTATCCTACCGGAATCAATTGGCTGCCTGACAACAAAAGGTGGGTTTTCTTTAATAAACCGATCGATCAGATTATTTTTTTGTTCATTGTCATCCACTTTTTCTTTTTTTACCGAAAGGTGACCTATCTCTTTTGCCAGTTCCGCAAGTGGTTTTGATACTTCACTTCCAGTCTCATCAAGTAAATACGGTTTCTCGGAATGTTCGAAATTGAGAAGGTCGTTGCGGTTGTTGTCAATCGGTGCTACTTTAACCACCGATGTTTCCCCTGTTGATGCTTTTACAGTAAGATTTTCTGTCAACTCAAAATAGAGATAATCATCGTCGTTTAAGGAACTGTTTTCTTCGGTCGACCGGATCCTGATTTGTTTTGATGGTCCTGAATTTAAAAGGTGATAAAGGATTGTCCGATCTGATGCATAAACGGCGCAAGTTTTCAATTGATTTGAGAACCTGAAATTATTCTGCTGTTGAAGATTTCTGGCATAAAGTAGATGAACACTTTGAAAGTAAGGGTATTCATCCAGAATTTCCTTGAGTTCTCCCAATGTCCTTTCATTAAGTAGCGAAGGATCATTAAGGCAGCGCAACAATTGATCACGGGTCATTGACATAAGGCAACATTTATTACAGAATTACCAATTTGCCACCGATTTATTGAAAATATCCTCAATTAGCTGTTCAACAATCACATCCACAGCATCGTTTTCAACTTCATTTAACGAACGGCTACTTTCCCAATCATAATAGGCAGAAAATGAGGTGTTAAAATCCTGCTCGTGGTCTTTATTGTTGGTAAAAACCACTTTTACTGTGACTGTTAACCTGTTCATTGAAGCAAAATCCCTACCTTGGTCACTTTGCTGTATAGACAAAGGTCTCACTTCATATCCTGTTATCTCACCCGAAAATTCAAGGTCGCCCTGTTCGCGTTCCATAGTCAACCCCGTTTCATTCACAAACTTGTCCTTCATTTTCTCTGTGAAAGTCTGGCTCAGCATTGGGTTAACAACGCGTGCCCTGTTTGTAAAAAAATCTATAAATACCGATTTGACATCAGGAGAAATTGATGCACCTGTAAAGGAATATCCTATTTTACAGGCACTTACGATGACTGATATTGCAAGCACACAACTAATTATGATGAAGAATCTGAAAGTTCGGTTTGCCATTGGTTATCCGATATTATATTCTTTAATTTTCCGATAAAGGGTCCTTTCAGAAATCCCGAGTTCACGGGCAGCCAATTTACGTTTGCCATTGTGTTTCTCAAGAGATTTACGGATCATCTCAATCTCTTTATCTTCCAGCGATAACGATTCTTCAACAAACTCTTCCGTGTCCTGGATATTGTCCTGAACCGGACTTTTAAGTATCACAGGCGAAGGGTAAACAGGTTGAGGTTGGCTAAAATCATCCTCAACTTCATGATATAACTTCCTAAACAACTGGGAACTATCCTCTTGTGGTTTAGTAGCTTTCCCACCTTCTATCACTTCGTGGACCAATTTCTTCAGGTCGTTCATGTCCCTTTTCATATCAAAAAGGATTTTATACAGGATCTCACGTTCACTGCTGAAGGTTTTTTCATCAAAACCTTTGTTGTAAAGAGCCGGCAATATTTCCATATTCTCTGAAGGCAAATAATGAATAAGCTTGGAGGAGGTAATGTCCCTTTCAGTTTCGATAATGGATATTTGCTCAGTAATATTTTTCAATTGCCTGACGTTTCCCGGCCAACGATAATTGAGCATTACTTTTTGTGCATCTTCGGTAAGCCGAATAGATGGCATCTTGTATTTTTCCGCAAAATCGGAAGCGAATTTTCTGAACAACAACAGCACATCGCCCGAACGTTCACGTAGCGGAATAATCTTTATTGGAACTGTGTTCAGGCGATAGTACAAATCTTCGCGAAACTGGCCTTCCCTTATCGCTTTAGTCAGGTCAACATTTGTCGCCGCGATTACACGAACATTGGTTTTCTGGACCTGAGAAGAACCAACGCGAATAAATTCACCCGACTCCAATACCCTTAACAAACGCACCTGCGTCGAAAGCGGAAGCTCCCCAATTTCATCGAGGAAAAGGGTTCCTCCGTCAGTAACTTCAAAATAACCCTTCCTGTCGGTCATTGCCCCTGTAAAAGAACCCTTTTCATGCCCGAACAGTTCTGAATCTATAGTTCCTTCGGGAATAGCTCCACAGTTTACTGCAATGTACTTTCCATGTTTACGGTGCGAATAGTTATGGATAATCTGAGGGAAAGACTCTTTACCCACTCCACTTTCACCGCTGATCAAAACTGAAAGATCGGTTGGTGCTACCTGAATCGCAACCTCGATTGCACGAGTCAATTCTGCAGCATTGCCTATTATACCAAACCGTTGTTTAATCTCCTGAATATCCATGTCAACACGTACAAAATTTCGGATTACAAATTTATAATTATTCCGCGAATTACCTTGCTTTATCTTTCAGCAGTTCAGAACGCAGGATTACAAGTTAATCAGTCGTTAATTTTTTCATCACTGAATTATAATAGTCCCCTATTTTGGATCTCCTGAACGCACAAAAAGTTATTTTTACCGAAAATTTAAATTAACCAAATGACTTTTATTGGAATAATACCTGCCCGTTATGCATCGACCCGTTTTCCAGGAAAACCTTTGGCCGATATTTTGGGCAAAACGATGATTCAGCGTGTTTACGAACAAGCAGCCAAGGCCATTGAAGAAGTATGGGTTGCCACAGACGACTTAAGGATTTTTGATGCGGTTAAAGCATTTAAAGGCAATGTAGTGATGACATCTGTCGATCATCGTAGTGGAACGGACCGTTGTGCAGAGGCCGTTATTAAAATATCAGATATTACAGGTAAAGATTATGATGTAATAATCAATGTTCAGGGTGATGAACCCTTTATCCAGCCGCAGCATATCCCATCAATTATTGAATGTTTCACTGAGTCGCAAGGCACCTGCATCGCTACTTTAATCCAGCCAATTCTTAATACGGAAGACATTTTTAAGGACGATATGGTCAAGGTAGTACTTGATAATGAGTCTAATGCAATCTATTTCAGCCGATCCCCTATTCCTCATATTGCACGCGTTGACCCCTCCCAATGGCTTAAACACGCAACCTTCTATGGACATATCGGGCTATATGCCTATCGAAAAAGCACATTACACCAACTTTCGAAACTCACAGCAGGAACACTTGAAAAAGTTGAATCGCTGGAACAATTGCGATGGCTTGAGAATGGGTTTAAGATTAAGACCAGTCTCACTGATTCTGATAATTTTGGAATCGATACGCCTGAAGACCTTGAGAAAGTGATTGCAGCAGGGATTGACAAATACTACCAATAAATCCATTTAGTTTATTATATTTGTAAAATGACATTTCTGTTATGAGGTTATATAAAAAAAACCGAATAACTCTGATGTGTTTTTACAGAAGTTTAATAATTTGTTATGAATAAAATGAAAGTCGTTCAGGATGATCCATATCTCCAACCTTTTGAAGAGAGTTTCATACGATGGGAAAGGAAATTAAAGGCCAAGGAAGCTGAGATATTAAGCAACAAAAGCCTAATTGACTTTGCCTCAGGACATCTGTATTTTGGACTTTTCAAAGAAGAAAAGAATTGGGTCATAAGGGATTGGGCACCAAATGCGATAAGGATCTATCTGATAGGTTCTTTCAATAATTGGCAGGAAACCGCTGAATATGAGCTTTATAATATTGGAAATGGTTGCTGGGAATTGTATCTTTCAAGCCATATCCTTACCCACGGAGATTTGTATTCCTTTTCAATTTATTGGAACGGCGGAAACGGAAAAAGGATTCCAGCTTGGGCCCGTCGCGTTGTGCAGGACAGCAATACCCTGATATTTAATGCACAGATTTGGGAACCTGGTGAAAACTACTCATGGCGGAACCGCCAGTTTAAAAGGGAAACTGAAGCACCGATTATTTATGAAGCCCATGTTGGCATGGGTGGGGAAGAACCCAGGGTTCATACTTATAACGAATTCCGAACAGATATTCTCCCACGTATAAAGACCGGTGGTTACAATACGCTTCAACTAATGGCTATACCCGAACATCCCTACTATGGAAGTTTTGGTTATCATGTCTCAAGTTTTTTTGCTGCCTCTTCGAGGTTTGGCACACCGGAAGAATTAAAGCAATTGATCGACGAAGCCCACGGCATGGGTATTTCTGTCATTATGGATCTTGTTCATTCACATGCTGTTAAAAATGTTATTGAAGGTTTGGGAAGCTATGACGGTACGCGATACCAGTTTTTCCATGAAGGAGAAAGGGGCGAACATCCGGCATGGGATTCCTATTGTTTCAACTATAACAAAAACGATGTTCTTCATTTTCTGCTCTCGAATATCAGGTTTTGGCTGGAGGAGTACAAATTCGATGGTTTCCGATTCGACGGGGTCACAAGCATGCTTTATTTCGATCATGGATTAGGTAAAGCTTTTACCAATTATGGAGACTATTTTACCCCGAATATTGACGAAGAGGCGATCGTCTATTTCAAACTTGCCAATCAGTTGATCCATGATTATAAACCAGAGGCTTTGTCGATAGCCGAAGACATGAGCGGACTTCCAGGTCTCGCGGCTCCGCTTAACGCAGGGGGACTTGGTTTTGATTATAGAATGTCAATGGGTGTACCTGATTATTGGATTAAATTGATTAAAGAACTTCCTGATGAAGCATGGAACGTGGGACAGATTTTTCATGAACTGACAAGTCACCGTTCGGATGAAAAAGTGGTCAGTTATGCTGAAAGCCACGATCAGGCTATGGTTGGAGATAAAACAATTATATTCAGGCTGTTAGATAAAGAGATGTATTTTAGTATGCGCAAAGATCAACCCAATCTGGCAGTTGATCGCGGGATCGCATTGCATAAAATGATCCGTCTTGCAACTCTTTGTTGTGCAGGTGGGGCATATCTGAATTTTATGGGCAACGAATTTGGACACCCTGAATGGATTGATTTTCCGCGCGAAGGGAACAACTGGTCATATCAGCATGCACGGAGAATTTGGAGCATCTCTGAGAACCCCGAGCTCCGTTTTCATTGGTTGCTTGATTTTGACCGGGATATGGTCAATCTTGTCAAAAACGAAAGACTGTTGGAAGATCCATATATACAATGGATTACTGATAATCCTTCTGACCAGGTACTTGTTTTTTCAAGGAAGGACCTCCTTTTTATTTTTAATTTTAACCCATCGGCCTCCTTTGAGGGATATGGTTTTCAAATCCAACCATCGAAATATAAAATTATCCTTCATACTGATGCCCATGCTTATGGTGGTTTCAACCGGATAGATGATCGGATGACTTATTATTCAATGCCCGAAGCTGGTCTTGGTTCAAATCATTATCTAAAAGTTTACTTGCCATCAAGAACAGCAATTGTGATGAAAAAACAAGCTTTTAAAAGTGTCCGTTAAAAACAATAACATTCTCTTTTTATGAGAATATTTACAATTGGTGAAACAACCTTCGATATAATGTTTCGTAATGGTTTGCCTATAGGATCCTGTAGTGGTGGAAGTGCCTATAACTCAGCGATTTCATTAGGGCGATGTGGTTTACCGGTTAGTTTGGTTTCTACTTTTGGTAACGACTATGTTGGTGATCTTTCAATGGCATTTCTTATGAGCAACGGTGTGGACTGTGGGTTTATCAAAAGATTTGATGGACAATCACGTGTGGCATTGGCTTTTATGAATCCTGACAATAATGGAGATTACTCATTCTATCCAGCATCCAAAGATGTTGTTCCAGAATATCCTGAACCCCATAAAAACGATATTGTATTATTGGGTTCTTCTTTTGCAATCAGGGATAATGGTAGGGAAAACCTGTTAGATTTTCTAAAAAAGGCCAAAGTAGCGGGCGGCATTATCATTTATGACCCTAATGCCCGACAACGAATAACGGACAACCCCGGGCTTCTTAGTAAAACAATTGAAAATTTTGAACTGGCATCTATCATCAAAGGTTCAGATCAGGATTTCAGGAATATTTTCGGACTTGACAGTGGTCAGGAAGTATTTACACGAATATCGGAATTTGGACCTAAATGCTTGGTTTATACAAAAGGAGCAATGGGATCCGAACTCCTCGTACAAAATATCCATTTGAAAAAACATGCACCAAGAATTAAAGTTGAAAGCACAATAGGTGCAGGAGATAACTTTTCGGCTGGAATTGTTTCCGAACTTTTTAAATACTTAAATGAAGGGAATTTGTATTCCTCATTTGAATTAAAGAAATGGAGGGAAATACTTAATTCAGGTACTTGGTTTGCTACCCAAGTATGTGGCTCAGCAGAAAACTATTTACCCATAGAGAGTGCCAATCATCTAATGCTAAAAACATGAATCAAACAAACCAACACAATTTTATCAACTGATTGAACATTTACATTGATAAAGTTATTAATATTTTACCTTTGCAAAATGATTAATATTATATGAACAATTATCCTCCATATAACTCTCTTATATTAGTTACTCAAGATCTTGAAAAAGACCTTGGTGTGATTATTTCCCGTTATCCTAAAGATAAGGTGTTCCTTGTAACAGAACAAACATGCGATGAATTTTGCGTGCCGTTAATTGCTCAAGCAGCCGGTTTTGACCATCTTAAAAAAGTTGTAATCCCTTCCGGGGAAGAGAACAAGAAACTCTCTTCTGTTGAAAGGATCTGGCTTTTTTTAAGTCAGAATGGAGCCGACCGAAAATCACTCGTTGTGAACCTTGGGGGAGGAATGCTTACTGATCTGGGAGGTTTTGCCGCTTCAACGATGAAAAGGGGAATGGATTTTATAAATATTCCAACTACCCTATTATCCCAGGTTGACGCCTCTGTAGGTGGAAAAACAGGTTTTAACTTTAATGGATTAAAAAATGAAATCGGCGTGATCAACCAGCCTACAAATGTATTTATAGACACCAGGTTTCTACAAACAATTGATTATCAAAACTTTAATTCTGGTTTTGCCGAAATGGTCAAACATGGTTTGATTTTCGATGCTGAACATTTGGAAGAGGTTATAAATTACGACCTTCACAATCGTGATTACGTCCTACTCCGTAAAATTATTGCCAACTCGGTTGCCATCAAAGATTCTTTTGTGTTTCGTGACCCTTATGAAGTAGGTATCAGGAAAGCCCTTAATTTTGGGCATACAGTCGGTCATGCTTTTGAAAGTTTGGCGATGGAATCCGAAAGCCCTCTCCTACACGGTTATGCTGTTGCCTATGGAATGATTGTGGAGCTTTACCTTTCTCATATAAAATGTATGCTCAAAGCTGAAACCCTCAACCATTATGCTTATTGGCTGATTAAAACCTACGGAAAATATCCGATTAATGAATCACACTTCGAGGCATTGTATCAATTTATGACCCACGACAAGAAGAACGAGTCAGGAGCGGTTAATTTTACCCTTATCCCTTCTGTTGGCAAAGTTTCAATCAACCAAATTTGCGGCAAAGATATAATATTCGAAGCTTTAAGGTTTTTCAACCATTTGTGTGAGTAAATGTCTTTATGCAGTACCAGATTAAGAAACCGGATAAAAAACTTGAAGGAGAAATTTTCCTCCCCTCTTCAAAAAGCATTAGTAACAGAGTATTGATTATAAATGCATTAAGTTATTCCCCTTTTTTGATTGACAATCTTTCAGACAGCGACGATACCAAAGTAATGGAGCAAGTCCTAAACGGAGGTGGTAGTCATTTTGATATAGGGCATGCAGGAACAGCTATGCGGTTCCTGACCGCTTTTCTTTCAAAAATTGTTGGTGAATGGACATTGACCGGATCAGAAAGGATGAAGCAACGTCCTATCGGAATTCTAGTCGATGCACTGCGAAAACTTGGTGCATCAATAGAATATACCGATCAGGAAGGTTTCCCACCACTTCGCATCATTGGTACTGCTTTAAAAGGAGGTATTATAGCACTAGATGGGAGTATAAGCAGTCAATACATTTCGGCTTTGCTAATGATTGCCCCTACTGTTCAGGGAGGATTGACTTTAAAACTTCAGAACCAAATCACTTCAAGACCATACATTGACCTGACGTTAAAGCTGATGAAGAAATTTGGCATCCGTCATATCTGGAATGGAAGCGAGATATTTATTGGTGAACAAACATATCACCCGGTTCGATTTTCTGTTGAAGCCGACTGGTCCGGGGCATCCTATTGGTATTCTATGGCGGCTCTTTCGGAAGAATGTGACCTTTTATTGAAAGGGTTACGCCTCAATAGCCTTCAGGGAGATGCAAGCCAGGCTGAATGGTTTCACAAGTATTTTTGTATTCAATCAAAACAGGAAGGCACCAATGTACGTCTATCAAAGAGTAAAAACACCGATATTAAGAAATTAGAAATCGATTTCATTGAAAACCCGGATATAGCCCAAACATTTGTTGTACTGGCAGTGTGCAAAAAAATCCCTTTCATTTTTAGTGGATTGACCACTTTGAAGATTAAAGAGACCGACCGGATCAAAGCATTACAAGTAGAATTGATAAAGTTTGGAGCTGTGCTTACTGAACCACAGCCAGGAAAACTAGCCTGGGACGGCACTTTTGACCCATCTTTAAAAATTCAATCCCCCGTTATCATGACCTATCACGACCATCGCATGGCACTGGCATTTGCCCCAGCCGCACTTTCCTTTCCAGAGATTATTATAGAGGATCCAAATGTGATCACAAAATCGTACCCCCAATATTGGGACGATCTGAAAAACGTTGGATTTACAATCAATGAAATTTAGGCAAATCATTAATCTTTATTGCTTAATTTGACAGATATGCCGATTCAGAACTACATTCCTGAAGCTTTTATCCAATTTCTGCTGGTGCTGGTTTTCTCCCTGATCATCGGTCTGGAGCAACGCCGTCATCATATTTCTGAGAATGAAGACCTCCTCTTCGGTACCGACCGGACATTCACTTTTATAGGGCTTTTGGGTTATGTACTTTTTATCGCAAATCCTCAATCGTATGTCCCATTCCTGGCTGGATTTATGGTAATTGG
This sequence comes from Mariniphaga sp., assembly GCA_037128295.1. Lineage (GTDB taxonomy): Bacteria > Bacteroidota > Bacteroidia > Bacteroidales > Prolixibacteraceae > JAAFHB01. Next base: position 13,042 of record JBAXWR010000027.1, on the reverse strand, counting down.
GTTATTGTTGGCGATCAACTATTTTCAGAAAATAAGCCAACATAACAATTATGGGTTGACAACCTCCATATTGGCTTTATTGACTTATTGCCTCCCAATCATGGTTTTTACACAACCAGTGTGGTTAGTTCTCGCATTTGTTGTTGTAATATTGATACTTACAGAATTAAAACCCCATTTTATCTCCCTTTCAAAAAAAGCATCCGAAGAGGAGTATATCACATTGGGAAAGTTCATTGCATTTGCCGGGGTTATCCTGCCGCTTCTGCCGGATCAACAGATCTCTGATCAAATCTCAATTTCACCCTATCGATTATGGTTGGCCGTTGTCGTCGTTTCGGGGATCTCGTATGTCAGCTATCTGTTGAAGAAATTTGTTTTCCCCGATTCCGGCATCATCCTTACAGGAGTCTTGGGTGGATTATATAGCAGTACTGCAACGACTATGATTATTGCCCGACACGAAAAAGATGGTTCGATTGAAAATAATTCTGTATCTGCTATACTGATCTCTACAGGCATGATGTATCTCAGGATCATTTTTCTGGCTTTTATTTTTAATACTGAAATTTCAAGAGTGCTTGTAATTCCTTTGTTTATCCTTTTTGTAATCAGCATGGTGCTTTCAAAACTCGCTTTTACCGGGAAGCAGGATGCTCTACTAGTTCAACCTGGGAATAAAATTGTTAGCGGGAGCAACAACCCGCTCGAACTTAAAACCGCAGCTATTTTTGGGGCACTTTTTGTTCTTTTTGCAGTGATCACCGACTATGTAATAAAAACCTATGGAAATTCAGGTGTAACTAACCTTGCCTATATTGTCGGGATCACCGATATTGATCCCTTTCTGCTCAACCTTCTCCAACACAAAAACGCAATCGCCGGAATAACCGCAACTATGGCCATCATCAATGCAACAAACAGCAACAACCTTCTGAAAATGGTTTATGCCATTACGTTGGGTAGTAACGCGATAAGAAAAAGCCTGATTGTGAATTTTTCGATACTGATAATTTCTGGTTTAATAGTCTCTTTTCTTTTCCTGATATTTTTCGGTTCTTAGTTTCATTTAAAAATGGCGCGGTGTAAGGCAACAAGCCCTTCTTCTAATGACCGGGAAATCATAGCTTAGCATAAATTCATGTGTGCCTGAATTGGATTGTGATTTATGGAAAGTTGTCAGATCGTAAGCATAGCCAATTTTAAGAAATTTATTGCTATCGATATAGACCTGAAATTGAAGACCATATGAGTTCTGAAGCCGATAAGTACCACCAACCCATACTCGATCATAAAACAAAAAATTGCCGGAAAAGTCAGCAATCCCTGGATTTGCGCCACTCTGCCGGTACAAAAATGTTGGTTTGAACTTTAAATTGTCATTGGCAAGGCTAAACACATATCCTCCCATGGCATAATAATTGACCTCTTCGTGATATAATGGTTCACCGCTATCGGATGTAATCTTATTCTTAAAAAACTTTGGGACAGAAAAGCCAAAGAAAAATTCATCACTATGCCACATAAACCCGAAACCAAAATTGGGTAGATATTTTTGGTTAATATCCTGAATTGTAAGGGGATCATTTGGATCATGGCTTGCCAAATCGCTTAGGAAAGCCTGATAGCGGTTAAAGCCACCTTTTACTCCAAAAGATAAGTATTGATTGTTCTGTAACAAAATCCTGAACGCATAATCGACATACAACGCATTTTGACGTACCGGCCCATATTTGTCATTGATCAGCGATAAACCAAGTCCGATATTGTACTGATTGATAGGGCCGGACACGGTTAAGGTATTGGTTGTTGGGGCACCATCAAATCCAACCCATTGAATTCGTGACAAAGCCGTTACATTAACATAGCCCGACATACCGGCATAAGCAGGCTGTACAGTCAGGAGATTGTTTAGGTACTGGTTAAAAACCGGATCCTGCTGTGCTATTCCATCTTTAGGAATAAACATCGTAAATAACAGTGTAAATCCGATCAGCAGTTTTTGAAGATATGATAGTTTGTTTTTCACAATAGACTATTATTAAGGCAAAAGCTGATTAACTAATAAGAAATGTAAATATAACCTTGCAATTTTTGCTTCGTACCACCCAGGTTAAGAACATAATAGTAAACCCCAGGAGAAACAAACTGGTTATTCGACCATTTGGAAGTTGTGAACCTACAGTCCCATTCATTTTTATAGTCCTCACTCGAGAATACAAGTTGACCCGAACGGGCAAAAATCGAAAGCTGTGACTTTGGAAAATCTTTTAACCCATCGATCTCAAAATAATCGTTTAATCCATCGCCATTTGGTGTAAGCAGTTTTGGCAGAGTTGGAATCATTTTGACATAGACATACGATGTACAGGTTGCTGTCAGGCCAACCAGATCAGTAACAGTCCACTTCACTGGAGTGACAACTCCAACCCTGAACTTCGCAGGGGCATCATTGGTAAGCGAATCGATACCACAATTATCAGAAACTGTGGGCTTAACCAATTCGACAGCAACTTCATTCGTCTTCGTTGTATTGCTCAACGGATCATTCACACTTGCCTGAAGTATGATGGATACAGTATCTGTCCGACATACAATCTTCGGAGGAATTGTATCCGTAACTGCAATGAAAACACTGTCTTTGATGCCACATCCTTTGGGGTCAGTCACAGTAACGGTATAATACCTGTTGCCTAACTGAACGGCCTCCCTTGTGGCCTGAACCGGTGAAGAATTCCAACTGTATTTGTACGAACCTAATAAAGAGACTTTCCCGCTGCCATTGATGCTATCAACCCTTGCACTACCATTTGCATCATTCGAACATGCAATGTTTTTGTGCGAAATGACGATTTTTGCATTCGGGTTGTCCCTAAGCATGGTGTCCCTTGTCACAGTACATGAATTGCCATCTGTTATAGTTATCGAATAATTACCGGCTTTGAGGCCCGTGAAAGTTGGCGATGTTTGTGCCGGATTGGAATTCAACTGATAGAAGAATGGCGAAGACCCATTTACCGCTTGAATTGTAATCGAGCCGCTGGCACTTCCACTACAAGCTGGTGAAACAATTGTTGAGAATTTCGCTTGGAGTGGTTCAGCAGGATAAACTGTAACTGGCTGAATTGTAGAACATTTCCCACTCAGGGTAGCCCCCCTGATATAATAGGTTCCCAATGGAACAGCCTTAGGGTTTTCGATAGGCTTAATTGCCTGTTCATCAGTAAAATAAGTGAAATACAATCCGGCTGTCGATCCAGCTGTTACTGAGGCCATTGTCAGGTCTGATGTACCATTGCAACTTCCCAGCAACTGTGGGGTTATCTTGACAACTGGTGACGAGACAACTTCTATTTTAATAGGAGCGACAGGACATGCACCTGTAGGTGACGAATAAGTTATTGTATGGGGGGAGTTGGGGTTCGATACACCGGCATTTATAGGATAGAAATAATTGCCTTGCACGCCGGGTCCACTAAACGTACCACCCGAAGGTTCAACAGAAAGTTTAACCGGCGAATCGGACAAACAATACGGTCCATAAGTACCAATAAAACCGGCAGTTGTCACGACTATTACACTATCATTATATGCGGAACAGCCATTTGATGTTGTTACTGTCAATCTTACTTTATATGATGGGGCACCTTCTGCAAATGTATGAACAATATTCGGTTTTGAAGGATAATTAACGGTCACCGGTGTTGTGCCATCCCCAAAATCCCATAGCCAAGTAGTAATGTAACCATTAAAACCAGCAGTTACGAACGATCGATCTGTAAAAGAAACAGGATCTCCAGAACATCTTAATGGTGAAAACAAGAAGTCTGCTACTGGTTTTGGGGTCACTACAACCTGTTGTATTGCAGAAGCTGTACATCCACTTGAATTTACGACACTTAAGGTCGTCGTGTATGTACCGTATGTTTTATAAACATGTGTCGGTGATACCAATGTTGACGTTTGACCATCCCCAAAAATCCATTTGTAAGAGGTAATGGCAGTTCCTGTCGGGGTTATTGATTCATCTGTAAATGTGACTTGTTCCCCTTCACAATTTTTAGTAGATACAGTAAATTTAGCATCTATATGAAGACCAATGACCATGGTTGACGACACAGTATTGGTACATCCATTGATGTTGGTAACAGTAAGCGAAACATCATAAGAACCTGGGCCTGTAAATGCATGGAAAGGACTCTGTTGCGTTGATGTATTGTTCCCAACAGAGGTTGGATCGCCAAAGTTCCAGTTCCAGCCATCTATTTTGCTGCCGCCATTTTCGCCAGAAAGGTCGGTAAATCGGATTATCCGATTGTCGCATAGGCCATTAGATATTATAAACTTAGCAGCTGGTGAAGGTTTCAATATGATCTTCTTTTCAGTATAGGAAGTACAGCCAGTCGCCGAAGTCACCGTTAACCTAACCACAAAGCTGGTGTCTGTTCCTGCAAAAGTATGCTGCACATTTGGGGTTGATGGGTAATTTACTGTTGTAGGAACTGAGTTATCGCCAAAATCCCAAACCCATGACTTGATCGATCCAGTAAAACCTACCGGAATAAACGAATGATCGTTGAAACTTACCGGACTGCCTATGCACCTGATTTCGGAAAGTGAAAAATCAACTACCGGTTTTGGGCTTACCGTTATTTGTTGTATTGCGGAGGCTGCACAACCAATAGAATTGACAATGTCCAACTTGACCGGGAAAGAACCATAAGTGGCAAAAGTATGCGATGGGGATTGTAAACCCGAAATGCCCTTATCCCCAAAATCCCAATTATAGGAAGCAAGTATCGTACCTACTGATGTTGTTGACCCATTGGTAAATAGGATAGTACTACCTTCGCAGTGTATATCGGATGGGGTAAATATGGCAACGGGTTTTCCTACAATAACAATATTTTGTGTCACGTTGACAGTGCATCCATTGCTGTTGGTCACTGTTAGCGAAACGGAATAGGAACCAGTTCCATTAAAGATATGGGATGGATTTTGCTGTGTCGAAGTATTTCCTGCACCAGACTTCACATCTCCAAAATTCCAGGCCCAGCTTTGAACATCGCCTCCCCCATTTGCCGTTGAAAGATCTGTAAAACGAACCAACTCACTATCGCACAAATTGTTGGAAAAACCAAATTTAGCGATTGGCAATGGGATTAGCGTTATTATCTTTTCAGTATATGCGATACACCCTGAAGTTGATGTAACAGTTAGCCGAACCATAAAAGAAGTCTCAGTTCCTGCAAAAGTATGCTGCATATTTGGGCTTAATGGGGAACTGATCGTCACAGGAATCGTTTTATCGCCAAAATCCCAAACCCAAGTTTTGATTGATCCTGTAAAACCTACAGGAATAAAAGAATGATCGGTGAAACTTACCGGGCTGCCTATGCACCGGATTTCAGAAAGTGAAAAATCAACAACTGGTTTTGGATTAACAACGACCTGTTGCGTTATGGAGGAAACACAACCAATAGAGTTGACAACGTCCAACCTGACCGGGAAAGAACCATATGTAGCAAAAATATGCGTTGGGGAGAGTGAACCTGAAATACCTTTATCCCCAAAATCCCAATTATAAGAGGTAAGTGTCGTCCCTACGGATGTTGTCGACCCATTGGTAAATAATACAGCACCTCCCTCACAACGGGTGTCGGATGGAGTAAATGTGGCTATAGGCTTTCCTTCAATAACAACATTCTGTATCGTGGTGACAGCGCAACCATTGCTGTTGGTCACAGTAAGCGAAACGGTATAGGTACCTGTTCCATTAAAAACATGGGATGGATTTTGCTGTGTTGAAGTATTTCCAGCATCAGACCTGGTATCGCCAAAATTCCATGCCCAGCTTTGAACATCACCTCCCCCATTTGAGATTGAAAGATCCGTAAAACGAACCAACTCGTTGTTACACAAATTATTGGAAAAACTAAATTTAGCAATTGGCAATGGGATTAGCGTTACCCGTTTTTCAGAATATGCGATACACCCTGTAGTTGAGGTAATAGTCAGCCTTACCATAAAAGTCGTGTCTGTTCCAGCAAAAGTATGCTGCACATTTGGGTTTGATGGGTAATCTACTGTTGTAGGAACTGACTTATCGCTAAAATCCCAAACCCATGACTTGATCGACCCTGCAAAGCCTACCGGAATAAACGAATGGTCAGTGAAACTTACCGGGCTGCCCATGCACCTGATTTCAGAAAGTGAGAAATCAACAACCGGTTTTGGGTTAATTGTTATATGCTGCAGAACAGAATCCCGACAGCCATTTGAATTTGTCACAACCAACTTCACAGGGAAGATGCCATAAGTGGCAAAAGTATGTGACGGAGATGAAACTAAAGAGGTAATGTTGTCCCCAAAGTTCCACAAATTCGTAGTAATCGTGGTACCAGTAGGGGTTGTAGATCCATTATTAAAGTTGAGGGCTTCACCTTCGCACATGGTAGCGGAAGGCGTAAACTTTGCTAATGGGTTTGAATTGAGTACTAAAATAGTTTGGGCAAAGGTATTTGAACATCCATTGGGGTTGCTAACAGTCAATGAGACCGTATAAGAACCAGCACCAGTAAAAGAATGTGTCGCATTTTGCTGAGTGTATGTATTGGACGCACCCGATAATGGATCTCCAAAATTCCAACTCCAACTCTGAAGTTTCCCGCCTCCGTTTTCGGATGAAAGATCAGTAAAACTAATCTCACGATTATTGCATAAGGCATTGGAATAGATGAAGTTTGCGATCGGTGATGGGATTAAGGAAACCAAATTTTCAATAAATCCTGTACATCCTGTAGTTGCGGTCACTGTTAGCTTTACCTTAAAAGAAGTGGCAGAACCAGCGAAAGTATGGGAAATATTCGGATTGGATGGGAAATCAACTGAAACTACCGGTGTCCCATCGCCAAAGTCCCATGCCCATGTTTTAATAGAACCTGTAAAGCCTGTAGGCACATAAGAACGGTCCGTGAATGTTACGGGGCTTCCCGTGCACCTTATTTCCGAAGGAGAAAAATCAACAATAGGTTTGGGGTTTACCGTTACCTGTTGCATCAAAGTATCTATGCATCCTATTGAATTTAGGATAATTAACTTTACCTTGAAAGTTCCGTTTGTTGAGAACTTGTGGGAAGGAGAAAATTCCTTGGAGGAAATATTATCACCAAAATCCCATAAACTGGAAGTTATTGTTGTACCAACTGGGGTCGATGATGTATTTGTAAAGTTAACTGTATCACCTTCGCAACTTATGGCCGAAGATGTAAACTTCGCAACTGGTTTGGAATTGACAACAACTTTTCTTGTAGTTGTATTTTTGCATCCAGTGATGTTTGTTACAACCAAAGTTACATTAAACGAGCCTGGCCCAACGTAAGTATGAGACGGATCTTTTAAAGTAGAGATATTATTCACTCCCGACTCCACATCCCCAAAATTCCACTCCCATTTTACAATATCACCAGAGGCATTGTTTTGGGATAGGTCGGTGAACAAAACCGGCATATTCATACAGGAAGTTGCAAAACTGAAGTTTGCAACTGGTGCTGGTAGAACGGTGACAACCTGAATTTCAGAATTACTGCAACCGACAGATGTTAAGACAGTTAATGTTGTACTATAATTACCTGGTTTTAAATATTTATGGGTCAGGTTGGCATTATCAGGATAATTTACTACTTGATTTGTACCATCGCCGAAATCCCACATCCATTTAACAATGTATCCTTCTGAAGTTAAAGCATGTTCATTGAAAAGAACGGTCGAATTTTCACAATCTGTAATACTTGAATCAAAATGGGCACTAGGCAGTGGATTTACCAGAACAACATGGCTTATTGTATTTGAACAGCCATTGATGTCTGTCACTTTTAGCACAACTGTATAAATCCCGGGTGCGTTATAAATATGAATAGTGTTGCGCATATCGGAGGCCACCCCATCACCAAAATCCCAAAGCCAATTGCTGATTGAGTTAAAATTTGTTTTTACAGGATCGGGGTCAAAAAGTACCTGCTCGTTCAAACAAGTTTTTCCAAATGTAAAATCAACGGATGGACGTAACCTTACACTAATCGTATCAATAATTGTATTCACACAGTTATTTGAATTCTGGACAGTAAGCTTGACAATGAAATTTCCGGAAGCAGAAAATTGGTGTTCGGGATTCTGAAGATTGGAGATATTGTTTATTCCTGTAGTAGGATCCCCAAAGTCCCAGGTCCATGGTTGCATGCCCAATGCCCCATTGATTTGGGAGGTATTGGTAAATTGGACAGGTTGGTTGTCGCACAACAAATCTGGGAAAGAAAAATTGGCAACCGGAGCTTCCAAACTAGTGACCACATTTGTGAATTCAGCAGTACAACCCAATGACGTAAATACAGTTAATTTAACATTATAGGAAGGTCCAGGTGTAGTAAAACTATGAAGAACATCAGGGCTGTTTGGAAAAACAATTGTTTTGGTATTTCCATCACCAAAATCCCATACCCATTTATTGATATATCCTTTACTGACACGCGACTGATCCGTAAAAAATACAGGCGTTTTACTACATGTTGGAGTACTATAAGAGAAATACGCAGCAGGAAGCTGACCGAATGTGAGTGTCATATCATCAGACTTAACATTGCCACAATCATCAGTTATAGAGAGCGTTAGTATTACACTTCCTGCGTTCATGTCTCTAGTGCTAGGGTAATAGGTCGATTTCAGCAAATACTTACCTGTAAATGTACCTGTTCCTGAAGTAGTCCATGTATAACCTGAAGCCAAAGTTGCAGTTGCCTGAGACATTACATATGGAACCAAACCACAAATGGTATCATTAGGACCTATATTCACGGTCGCCAAATAAACATCTAAAGCTACTGTGTTGGTGGTGAGCGACCCACAACTGGCAGATTTTTGGACTTGACGATACAAGGTATTTTGTATTAATGTACTAGGTTGATAATCAATTGCTTTGCCATTGACTGGCACATCATTCCAATCAACTCCATTGTTAATAGAATACTCCCATTGATAAGTATAATTCAAATCACCACCAGTTGGAGGGGTACCAATTAGTTTGGCTGGAATCGAATTGTAACAAATTATCTGATCGCTTGAAACAGAACCAACTACAAAAGCCGGAAATGCCTTAATACTAAACAATTTGTTGTCACCAATGCAGGTCAATCCCTCGTTTGCAAAATAAGGTGTAACTGTAATTATTGCTTCTTTCAGGGTTTGCCCAGTATTGATCGTTGTAAAAGGGGCAATGCTCCCTATTCCTGAAGATGCAAGTCCTATCGTTTGATCACCATTCTTCCATTCATAGGTATAAACTCCCCCTGTGTTCACGGTATTAAAAGTAACAAGATCGGTTAGTTCACCAACACATTTGGCCTGATCGGGAATATCGTTTACCTGAGCCCTTGGGTTGACAGTTACGACCACACTTGAAGTAATTGGATTTGTACAATTGTTGGCAATAAGCGTATAGACATAGGTAGCGTTGACCGGATTAGAAATGTTATTGATCAATAATTCATTGGGATCACCAGTTCCTGAGCCACTAACAGATGTTATACCCGGAGTTGTTCGATTCCATACAAATGATGTCCCCGATGTCCCACTAGTTGGCAGGTAGGTAAATGTAGTTCCGCTACAAATAGCCGGAGGTGTCAAGGTGCTGGTCAACTGGGGTGTTGGATTGACAGTTACTATTACATTGAAGGTGGTAGGATTGGTACAACCATAGGCTTTAAGCGTATAACCATAGGTAACATTGACCGGAATTGCAGTATTATTGGTCAATACTTCGTTTATGCTACCCAGACCTGGCCGGCCAACTTCATCGATTTGGTCCATAGATCCACGGCTCCATTCAAAAGTTGTACCTGTGGTCGTGCTCGTAGGGATATAGCTGAAAACTGTACCGCTGCAAATAGCCGTAGGAGACATAGAACTGGTAAGTAGGGCTCTTGGATTGACAGTTACGTTTACTTTAAAAGTATCAAGGTTTGTACAATTATTGGCAGTAAGTATATAATTATAAATAACATGAATTGTATCAGCCGTAAGATTTGTAAGTACTTCATTTGGATCACCAAAGCCAGCTGCACCTTTCTCTTGTATCCCATTCTTTGTACCTCGTCCCCACTCAAAGGTGGTTCCAACAGTTAAACTTGTAGGAACATAATTGAATTTGCTGCCGCTGCATATTGCCGGAGGTGTCGAGGTACTGGAAAGTAAAGGTGTCGGGTTTACAGTTACAACTACATTATACTTTGTTGCATTTGTGCAGTTGTTGGCTGTAAGTGTATATTCATAAGTAACATCGATTGGATACGGGGTCGTATTTGTTAGGACCTCGTTTGGATTGCCGGAATCGGTTTTTCCGGCAGGTTGGATTCCCCCTATCGTTGACCTGTTCCATACAAAGGTAGTCCCTACTGTATTACTTGTCGGTGTATAACTAACGGTTGAGCCGCTGCATATAGCAGGAGGTGTCAAGGTACTGGTCAGCAGCGGTGTCGGGTTTACGGTAACAACGACATTATACTTAGCTGCATTTGTGCAATTGTTGGCTGTAAGTGTATATTCATAAGTAACATCAATAGGATACGAGGTCGTATTGGTGAGGATCTCGTTCGGATTGCCTGAACCTGCTTTTCCACCCTCAAGAATCCCTAAAACCGGATTCCTGCTCAATCCAAAGGTAGTCCCTACTGTATTACTTGTAGGTGTATAACTGAAGATGCTGCCGCTGCAAATTGCCGGAGGCTTCAATGTACTTGTAAGCAGCGGTGTTGGGTTTACAGTTACAACTACATTATACTTGGTGGCATTTGGGCAATTGTTGGCTGTAAGGGTATATTCATAAGTAACATCGATCGGAGCCTGGGTCGTATTGGTGAGAACTTCGTTCGGATTGTCGAAACCCGATTTTTCAATCTCATCAATACCGGTTATTTGCTGCCTGTGCCATGCAAAACTTGTCCCAATTGTCAAACTTGTCGGTATATAACTAAATGCAGTGCCGCTGCAAATCGCCGGGGGCGTCAACGTACTGGAGAGCAACGGTGTCGGGTTTACTGTGACCACTACATTGAACGTAGTTGCATTTGTGCAGTTGTTAGCGGTTAGGGTATATTCATAGGTAACATCGATAGGAGCCGAAGTCAGGTTGGTAAGAACCTCATTCGGATTCCCTAAACCTGTTTTTCCTGCTGGATTAATCCCATTTATATCTCTCCGGAACCATCTAAAACTAGTCCCAACTGTACTACTGGTTGGTACATAACTAAAGGCCGTGCCGCTGCAAATCGCCGGGGGTGTCAACGTACTGGAGAGCAAAGGTGTCGGGTTTACTGTCACCACCACATTGAACGTAGTTGCATTTGTGCAGTTGTTGGCTGTAAGGGTATATTCATAAGTAACATCGATCGGATCTGAGGTGAGATTGGTGAGGATCTCGTTCGGATTGCCTGGACCTTTAATCCCAACCGGGGAGATTCCCGGTACTGTTTTCCTGTACCACTCAAAGGTAGTCCCAGTAGTGGCACTTGTAGGTAAATAACTAAAAGCAGTGCCGCTGCAGATTGCCGGTGGATCCAATCTACTTAAAAGTTGCGGTGTCGGGTTTACGGTTACCACTACTTTAAAGGTACTTGGATTCGTATAGTAATTGGCAGATAGTGTATAATCGTAAGTAACATCAATAGGAGCAGAGGTCGAATTGGTGAGAACCTCGTTCGGATTGTCGAAACCCTTATTAGAATCCGGAGTAATGCCGGTTACTTTCGCCCTGTTCCATTCAAAAATTGTCCCAGTTGTCAAACTTGTCGGCGTATAACTAAAGGCCGTGCCGCTGCAAATTGCCGGCGGTGTCAACGAACTAGATAGCAACGGTGTCGGGTTTACGGTTACCACGACATTATAGGTGGTAGGATTGGTACAATTATTTGCTGTCAGGGTATAAACATATGTAACATTGACAGGTGCGGATGTTTTATTTGTTAATTTTTCATTTGGATTGCCTGGGCCAGAACTACCCGGAGGATCGATTTCTGGCATGGTTGCACGGCTCCATTCAAAAGTTGTCCCTGCTGTCAAACTTGCAGGTAGATAACTGAAAACTTCTCCATTAGAAATTGCTAATGGTGTCAAGGTGCTGGTCAACCGGCTCTTCGGGTTTACGGTTACCACCACTTTATAGGGGACCGGATTGAGACAACCGTTTGCAGAAAGTACAAAATTAAATGTAACATCGATCGGATTATCAGTCTCGTTAATGAGCATTACATTCAGATAGCCGGGGCCTGTTACGACTCGACCATTGATCCCTATTGGAAGTGCGTAGTCCCATGCAAAGTTTGTCCCTTGAGTGTTACTGGTAGGTGTATAACTAAATACCGTACCGCTGCATATTGCCGGAGGTGTCAAGGTACTGGAAAGCAAAGGTGTCGGGTTTACAGTTACAATTACATCATTATTAGTCGTATTTGTACAGTTGTTGGCTGTAAGTGTATATCTATAGGTGACATTGACCGGTGTTTCGGTCAGATTGGTTAATACTTCGTTTGGATTACCAGGTCCTGTAGTAATAGGCTCCTTGATTCCAACATTAGGCAGTCTCCTCCATTCAAAAATTGTCCCAGTTGTTAAACTTGTCGGAGTATAACTAAAGGTTGAGCCGTTGCAAATTGCCGGTGCAGTTAACGCACTGCTCAAAATTGGTGTCGGGTTTACGGTTACGACCACTTCAAAAGTAGCCGGATTTGTACAATTGCTGGTTTTTAAAGTATAGACATAAGTCACATTAATTGGATCGGCTGTTTCATTGGTCAACGTTTCATTTGGATTGCCCACATTGGTACCTGCAGCCTCTGTTATCCCTGTTACCTTAGCACGACTCCAGGTAAATGTAGTTCCAGTTGCCTGACTTGTAGGATTATAATTGAACTTGCTTCCACTACAAATCGCAGGTGGTGACAATGAACTTGTCAACCGTGGCATCGGGTTGATCACCAAATCCATCATGTCATTT
>JBAXWR010000269.1:0-10350 GCA_037128295.1 Mariniphaga sp. | reverse complement strand
TTCCCATATTTTTGTTGTTGTAAAGATTATAATAGGTCTGACGAAAAGACATCAACAAAGAGCTGTTTTTCCAAAGGGGCACTTCTGCCATCCCATTCAATGTAACATTGTTAATATTGAGGTTAATAGATGGTTTTGCTGTACTGCCCGATTTTCCCGCAATACGCACAATCCCGCCGATACGATCACCATAAGTTACGTCGTAACCTCCCTTAAAAATCTCTATTTCTTTAGCTATCAATGGATTTACTGCATCTATATCATCGTTGAAACTTTTTAACCCCCATATTGTAAAACCATCAAGTAGGATCTGGCTATGACCTTCATAGGCACCCCAGATGATCAGTCCGTTTGATTGTTCACTGGATGCAAGGATACCCGGCATTAATCTCAGCAGCGTAAAAACCGAATTGTCATCATTTCCAGATAAATATCTGGCTATCAAATGATTGATCTTCATTGTTCCTGGTTTGTTACCTATCTGGGTGGACCTGTCAGTGGTTTTGTTCTTTACTACAATTTCGCCAATACCGATTCTTGAAGGAGTCAAATACAATTGATGGTTTTTTCCTGCAACCAGAACAGTGTCGAGTTTAAAATATCCCAAATGCGAAATATTTACCCGAAAGGTACTGTCACCGGAACTAATGTAGGAAAAACTCCCCTTCTGGTCGGAAAAGATGATACGGTTATTTACAAAAATGTGAGAAAAGGGAAGTGCTTCATTTGATTGGGCTTCCACAATCTGGCCAAATAATAAAAAGTTTTTGGGTGGGACCGATTTTTTAACAGAAAGAATCATAAAGACATCACCAAACTTCTTATAAGTTAATGGAAGACCCGAAATCAATGATTGGATAGCTTCCTCTGGAGTATTATATTTATGGTTGATGGATAGGTTAAACTGTGAAAGTAAATGGTCATTAAAGGAAAATTGAAGCCTGTATTTATCGCGCAAATCAATTAATATTTTATTTAATGGCGTATTATTCGACACTATTTCAACTGGTTCAGAAAAACAGGTCAAAACAGGAAGCAAAAAAAATAGAAAGGAAAGAAGATACCGCCACTTCACGCTACACCAAATATTAATTGACCAGGAATTCGTTTCCAGATTTGGCTTCAAATGTAAGACCTAAGGAGGTGCAAACCAAATCCAATACCTCTTTTTGTGTTAATGTTTTTGAAAAATTTCCCGTATAGGTAAGTTTGGCATCGCCCCTAAACACAACCTTTACATTGTATTGTCTTTCAATCTCCTGAATCACAGAGAGAACCGACGATCCAGTAAAGATAAACATATTGTCCCGCCACGATTTTACCAAAAGGGAATTTATACCCTGGACAAATTGCAAAATCCCGTCATCGTTTAAAATAGCCTGCTCATCAGGACTTAACAACACTGCCTGTTTATTTTCTTTTGAAACAACCCGAACTTTTCCTGTAAAACAAGTCACGTTATAGTTATTGTTGCGGGAATAAATATTAAAACTTGTACCCAATACGGTTGTTTCACCTTTCTGTGACTCAACCGAAAACCGGTTACCGCTTGCAACCTTGAAAAAAGCTTCCCCTTCCAGAGAAACTGTCCTTGCAATTTTGTACCAGTAAGGGTGATAAGTGACCTTAGTCTGTGCGTTCAGTTCGATGTACGAACTATCAGGCAAATAAAATGACAAATGCTGACCGGCAGGTGCATCAACTGTTTTGGTATAAAACCTTAAAAAGAAAGTCAGGCTCATCAATAGTACCAGGGAAGCAGCAACAGATAAGCGGAAAAAACGAACAGGCACAACACTTTTTATTTGTGATTCAGGACTTTGAATCTGATCCATCAGCTTGTTCCATACTTCCTCCTTTGAGACCTGATAATGCAGCTCAATTTCAGGGAATATCTGCCCTTGATCATTTTCAGAAAAATCAATATTAAAATCTCTCTTATTCATTTAGTTATTGCTTTTCTTAAGTATTCGAGTGCATTTTTCATCCGCTTTTCAACAGCTTTAATGCTTATTCCAACATTATCCGCAATTTCGTAATATTTCAATCCATCCATCCTACTTAGAAGAAACACTGTCCGTTGCTTTTCGGGCAGGCTTTCAAGTGCGTTTTCATAATTTTTCATCAGCTCTTTATAGTGCAAAATATCTGCTGGGCTTTCACTTAATTCATCGGATATTGCTCTTGCCTTGTAGTTCTTCACAACTTTGTGTCTCCGCAAATTCGTAATTAAGATATCGCCTGCAATCTTGTAAAGCAACGCCTTAATATTCAAAGTGTCAAATCCATCGGCTTTTTCCCACAATTTTAAAAAAGTCTCCTGCGCAACATCGGTCGCCAGGTCTTTATCCCCAGCCCGAAAATATATGTAGTTCCGAACACCTTCAAAATGATTGTCAAAAATATTTTTAAACTCTTCCCGTGTCAAAATTGCATTGGCTTAATAAGGATACGAATTTATTAATATTTATTTATTTTCAAAGAACCAACTACCCTTATTACAGAAACATGATCAAAATTGATTTCACGCCCTGTTATGCACATCGTTAACAATAGGCGTAAGTTTCTTTTCAGGAGTATTTACCGTGTGTTTTGCAAATTGATACTGTACCGACCTGGGACTCATCCAGGTATCCTGAATCAAGGCATTGATATAATATTGCACAAGTCTACCATATATTAAGGTAGAGGTTGCCAATTTTTTATTGAAAAAGAAGATCAGCCCAAGAAACGCAGGTACTAACCCTGAAAGTAAATTGTTGAGAACCAAAAAGGTTTGCATAAAAAACTGCCTTAAACCTTTCTCATGGATTGAAACATATTCATGTTTTGAAATATTTACTTCTGCTTTGGTTAAAGAGGCTATTTCAACAGTACTTCTTGAAGAACCACCATGTGAATGAATTACAGAAGTATTTTTGAGCAAGTAAATCTGCCCGCCAGCCTCCCTTGCACGGCAACAAAAATCTATATCTTCGGAATACATCCAAAATCGATCGTTCCATCCACCAATTTTGTTAAAGCTTGATTTACTGATCATTATTACTGATCCGGAAACCCATTCAGGGAATAAAAAACGCTCAGTCTGCGCTGGGGTAAAATTTATTCTGAACAATTTTGCCACAGCTCTTGACCAACCTGTCATAGAAAAGGGGGAAGGGAAAACTCCATACGGTTTGTCTTCTTTTCCATTCTCAGTAAACTGCCGGCACGAAACAATCGAGTTTGCCTTGGCAACCCTCACCTGATCCAGCATTGAAAACAACGCTTTTTCGGTGACAACAGTATCTGGGTTTAAAAAAAGAAGGTATTTGCCTTTTGACATTGTAGAACCGAAATTACAACCATTAGCAAAACCATAGTTGCCAAAATTGGGAATAAAACTGAACCTGGGAAATGACATTCGGTATTCAGGTAATTTACCGTCCCCCGAATCATTGTCAACAACAATTACTTCAAATGTAAAGTGAGTTTCCGGGATTAAAGCCAATGAACCGAGACAGGCTGAGAGCTTCTCCCAGCAACGGTAATTTACAATAATGATTGATAAGTCTTTCACAATAATCTTGTGTTTACTTGATAATTTAAAACACCCTGATAACAAAACACAATTAATCGAAATAAAATAACTAATAAATTGAGCCTCTCTTCGGGTTTGTTGTCTTCACTATACCGCAATACAAGATTACTACCCTACCTGAAAAATGGAAATAGGTTGAAATAAATAGAAATAGGTAGAAATGGAAAATAGGTTGGAATAAATAGAAATATTTAGGAATAGGTAGAAATGGGAAATACTGCCAATATCATTCAGGAGGCATTTATCTAATCCATTGCATAATACAAATTAATATTGAAATAGACCTCTTGCCTCATTTGAAAATAAAGGGGAAAAGGTGTTTAGTAAAAGAGTTTGAAATGGATGCAATAGGCAAATATACAATAGATTACACTAATCTTCACGGGCTTTCCAATTTAGAACAGCTTTAAACAACAGTGATCCGGAAGATATTTCCATCGCTTCTATATCCGTCTTTTCCCCAAAGTCGCTGGTCCGAAGTTCGATCTCGTCGCCCCAATGAGTTTCAGATAGAAATTCAAGTGTAAAACCTGTCAAAGAGAAATCTTTGTATTGGTTGATCTGGAAACAGTCGGTTGCCCAATCGAGATAACGCGTATTGTTCACATGAAGGTTCTGATCTATCTCATTATATGCAACTGTCTTACGAAATGCAACCTGCTCGGTGGAGGTTGTGAGCCTTTCAGGGAAAATCGCAAGTGCTCGTTTACCTGTATTTTTAGGAAGGACGATTCCGGGGATCACCGGTCTTTGTGGTCGAAGGTTTGAGACACCCACCAATAACCATCCTGACACTCCCCGTACAATTTCCTGTTGCTGGCTGTCATAAATGATAAAATCCCTTCGGAAAAACAGTCCTTCAGTACCACAGGGCCAGGTTTCAAAATAGATCGTTTCTCCCCAGGAAGGCATCCTGATGATTTCAACTTTCAATCGCGACAAAGCCCAAAACAAGCCCTTTTCGATCAACGGGTCGTAACCTACTCCTAGAGAAGCAGCATGGTTGGATGCCACTTCCTGAAAAAATTGCATCAATGCCGAAGGTTTTATTTTCTGTTGGAAATCAACATTATATGATTTAATTTCAAAATTTTCTTTCCAGATTGTTTGCATGACTAATTAAAGATTATTCAATAATTTATAATGATATTTACTACATTAAAGCTATTGGCGGCTGGCTACTGGCGGCTGGCGAGCTGCACGGAGTTGAATCATGAACGTATTTCAAAATATTTCAATTTATTTCTCTTTTACTTCTGGCAATTGGTAACTGGCGGCTGGCGGCTGGCATGATCGTGCTTTAATTTTATCAATTTATACTTAAATAAATTCGATTTCAAATATGAGCTGTTGCCTGCCAGTCGCCAGTCGCCAGAAGCCAGCCGCCAGTTGCCAGCCGCATTTTTTAGTAAGCCATAACAACCTCAAGCCTAATCAATCAGTATCCCCATTTTCCTCATCAGATACGTTGCATTAAGGTTTTGGCAGACACCCTTCTGTAATTTGTAATCGATGCTCATTTCTTCATTGACGATCTGAATTTCAAAACAAAGATTGGCAATATTTTCCGGATAACTTTTAATCAGGTCGCCAAGGATCAGATCGTGGGTGGCAATTAGCCCAACAGATTGATATTTAATTAATTGCTCAAGTAGTGCGATTGAACCAGACTGTTTGTCGCGCGAATTGGTTCCCTTCAGAATTTCGTCAAGCAAAATAAAAACATGCCGACCTTCTTCTAATTCAGTGATTATCTCTTTAAGCCTTTTAAGTTCAGCATAAAAAAAGGATTCTTTCCGGGCCAAAGAGTCGCTGGTGCGGATACTGCTGTGCAATAAAACCGGCGAAAAGATGAATCTCCCGGCAAAGACTGGAGCTCCAATCATGGCCAATACATAGTTGGTTCCCACCGTTCGTAGAAAAGTACTTTTACCAGACATATTGGCTCCAGTAATAATACAATACTGCTTCCATCCTGATATAGAGATGTCATTTGTAACACACTCCTCCTGGCGAATAAGAGGGTGGCCAAGACCGACAGCTTTCAACTGAAATAAGCCTTCAGTCTTCGGATCAGGATAGATGAAACCTGCGTTGTTATTAGCAAAGTTGGCAAGCGAGGAGAGCGCGTCAATTTCGGCCATCACCTCGAACCAAACGGGTACAATACCTTTGTATCTGGTTTTCCATTTATCGACAGCAGCCAGTAACTGAAAATTAAACAAGAAGAGTCCGTTTAAAAGCACAGCCGCAAGAATGTTCAGGTTCGTATCCATCCAATTCAGAAGTCGAGAAAGTTTGTGAATGACCATAGAAGGGGGTTCATTGCTACCGTTAGAAAGCCATTGCTTCTGATCTTTTAATAAAGAGGACTTGAAATTACGATCCTCAATTAGAAAAAGGAACTTTGCGTATTTTGAGAGAATACTCATTTTTGAAGACAAGACCGATTGTGCATGTATCGTCTTACGGGCATAGGACGAAACAATCAATAGTTGCAAAATGACAAACATCACAGGGAAGTGGTAAACAACATGACCTGTTAATGATAAAACAATCAGTAAATTGGTAATGAACGGAAGGATAATCCTTATAAAATTGACAAAACTTCCGGGAAATAAGTCACCGTCGCTTTGAAGCCATTCTGTCAGATCATGGCGATCTTTTTCCGCACACTTTTGTCCAAAGAAAACCAATTGCATTTGCTGACGAAAATCCTTGTCACCCGACAATTCAACAATTGCCTTTTGTCTTTCAATAATACTTTCCCTAAAGCCAAAAGCATTGTTAAAATATTCAGCCAGACGGTTCTTCCCAAATATTGTTACGCTTCTATTTATACATTGAAAGAGAGAATTTTTACCAAAAAGATCAAGGTCGAAAGAATAGGAATGATCAGGATCTTTGAATTCGTCGCCGGAGTCAAAACCTGAGAAATCCCCATCAATTGCTTTTATTTCATTTCTACAAATCTGGATCAAACGGATTAAACGTTCAACCCGTTGCTTCAACAGCAGATCCCACCACGTTAAAATCAGGAATAAAAGCAAGGATAAAATTGCTAAATAAAAATGAACTATATTAATAGATATTAAATACTTATAGAACAATATCATTAATCCGATAAAAGAAAAAAACCTTGTCAAAGGTAGGTATTTTTCTTTTTTTGATATTTTCTCAATCTCCTCTTCGATTACCACGATCTGCATTTCGTAATCCTGCCTGATATCAACCATCCTCAAATATTAAATATAACCCTTTATTGAAATTGTACTTATACTTTATTTAATCTGCCAAAAATACAAAGGGAATCATTAATTTCGGGCTGTCAAAATTAATAAACATATGAAAGCAGCCGTATTGAGCAAATATCGTGAATTCGAGGTAAAAGAGATGCCTGTTCCTGACTTTAAACCAGGGGAAGTTTTGGTGAGAATCGAATATGCCTCCATTTGTGGGAGCGATATGCATATTTTCACGGGTGATTTTCATCCAAGGACTCCGATCCCATTTATTCCAGGACATGAAATGGCCGGTATCATTGAAAAAGTTGGTGACGATGTCCTTAATTACAAGGTTGGCGAGAAAGTGGCCATAGATCCGATCATCTGGTGCGGTAAATGCCCAGCCTGTTTAGCTGGTCATTATCCTGCCTGTACCTCACTGAAATTGATAGGCATCGATCAGGATGGTGGTTTTTGTCAGTATGTGGCAGTACCGGAATCGATGCTTTACAAAGTTCCTTTTCATATTTCATCCAAACATGCCTCATTATTGGAGATTTTAGCTATAGGTTTTCATGCAAATAAAAGAGCAGGAGTAAAAAGTGGTGATACTCTGGCAATATGGGGTGCCGGCAGGGTAGGACAGGTCATCCTGCAAGCAGCCAGGACAAAAACGAGCAAACCAATCTATGTGATCGACATCATCGACAGCAGGTTAAAGATTGCAGCCTCGTCAAATGACAATGTGATCACAATTAATGCTTTATACGAAAATCCGGTTGAAGCGATCAAAAGATATACGAATGGTAAAGGGGTTGACATTGCTTTTGAAGCCGTTGGCCATGCACATCCTGTGGAAGGAGTAGTACACCCCATACGCAGCTGTATCCAAAGTATCAAAGGTGGCGGTACTGTTTGTACGCTTGGCTTATCTGACGAAGAGGCACCCATCATTTTTAAGGAATTGATTTGGAAAGAGGGCAAAATTTTGACGTCCAGGGTGAGCCATGGGGAATTTGCAGAGGCCATCGAACATCTGGCCAAAGGAAACCTGAAACCGGATTCGCTGATTTCGGCGATTATGCCTGCTGAAGAAATTCAAAATGCCTTTGAATTTCTGGAGTCAAATCCTGAAAAATATCTTAAAATTCTGATCGACTTCAGATAAAAAAGAAGGGGAGAAGGGGCGAACGGAAAACGAAGAACGGAGTAGGGGAGAGGGAGAGAAAGGGACTGTTTGGAGATTTTGAACTAGAATTGCCAGAAATAATTCTCTAAGAAATGAATTTTGAAATACAAACCCATATTTATACAATCAACTGAATTATAATTAATTAACAAATATTCAATGAAAAGAACCTTTATTGTATTGATTAGCTTATTCGTGGTTAACATTGCCACAGCGCAGTGGAAACCAGCAGGTGACAGGATAAAAACTGCATGGGCCGAAAAAATCGATGTGCAGAAAGTACTGCCCGAATACCCTCGTCCGATGATGGAACGAAGCGAGTGGCAGAACCTGAATGGCCTTTGGGACTATTCTATTCAAAAGGCAGGAGCTGCAGAACCCGCTAAATTTGATGGATCCATTCTTGTCCCATTTGCCATAGAATCTAGTCTGTCAGGTGTACAAAAAACCGTTGGACAGGAAAATGAGTTGTGGTACAAACGGTCGTTCACCATTTCCCCAAAATGGAAAGGTAAAAGGGTGCTTCTCCAGTTTGGTGCCGTTGACTGGAAATCGGAAATCTGGCTGAATGACATCAAGATCGGTTCGCATAAAGGCGGATATACCCCATTCAGTTTTGATATTACCCCGTTCCTGAACAAAACCGCAGACCAAAAATTGGTGGTCAAAGTTTGGGACCCTACCGATTCAAGCTTTCAACCGCGAGGAAAACAGACCAATGCCCCTAAGGGAATTTTTTACACTTCTGTTACAGGCATCTGGCAAACCGTGTGGATCGAAGCTGTCCCGGAAAAATACATCACTTGCATTAAAACTGTTCCTAATGTAGACAAAGGGCAATTGAACATCAGAGTTGCAGCTGAAGGTGCCTTAAATGCGGAATACTTTGAAACAAAGGTCTTTGATGGTGGCAAATTGATTGCATCGGTAAAATCGGCTGTTGTAGAAGCCGCTGACCTTTCCATTTCGGATGCAAAACTCTGGAGCCCTGAATCCCCATTTCTATATGACTTACAGGTGAGCCTGATCAGTAACGGTATTGTTGTTGACCAGGTAAAGAGCTATTTTGCCATGCGCAAGATCTCTACCAAACGCGACGACAACGGGATTGTCCGTATCCAGTTGAACAACAAAGACTATTTTGGGTTAGGTCCGCTCGACCAGGGCTGGTGGCCTGATGGCCTCTATACTGCCCCAACTGACGAAGCCCTTAGGTATGATATTGAAAAAACAAAAGATTTAGGTTTTAATCTGATCCGTAAACATGTGAAAGTGGAACCGGCTCGCTGGTACACTCATTGCGATCAGGTGGGTATATTGGTTTGGCAAGATATGCCAAGTGGTGGCGATTCTCCAAGATGGCAAAGTCAGCAATATTTCAATGGGATCGAGTTCCTCCGCACCGATGAATCGGAAGCCAACTACCGCAGGGAATGGAAAGATGTGATGGATTTGGTGAGTTCAAATCCATCTGTAATTTGCTGGGTTCCGTTTAATGAGGCATGGGGACAATTCAAAACCAAAGAAATTGTCGAATGGACGAAAGGTTATGACCCAAGCCGTCTCGTCAACCCGGCAAGTGGTGGCAACCATTATCCGATAGGCGATATGCTCGATTTGCACAATTATCCAATGCCCAAAATGTATCTCTATGATGGACAAAGACCTACTGTCCTGGGTGAATATGGCGGGATTGGTTTCCCAATGGAAGGTCACTTATGGGCATCTGACAAAAATTGGGGCTATGTCCAATTTAAAGATTCAAAGGCAGTTACAGACGAGTATGTGAAATATGGTGAGATGCTGCTAAAAATGGTCAAAACGGGTTTCTCTGCTGCAATCTATACCCAGACGACCGATGTCGAAGGTGAAGTTAACGGTTTGATGACTTATGACCGAAAGGTTGTCAAAATGGAAGAAAGTAGGGTGAAGGAGATCAACCAGAAGATTTGCAATTCATTGAATAAGTAATTATTGTAGAAATGGCGGCTGGCAACTGGCGGCTGGCTGGCTGCACTGAGATGAATCATGAAGGTATTTCAAAATATTTCCTTTTATTTCCCCTTTATTCCTTCCCATTCGCCATCAAAGCCCCAAGTGCTATTGAAAAAAGCTTGACCTGACTGCTATCCCCTCTTGAAGCTAGCACAACCGGGACTCTTGCACCGACAATGATTGCCGCCGAGCTTGAGTTTGCCAATTTGGTGTTGACCTTATAAAATATATTTCCCGATTCGAGATTGGGGAACAACAAGCAATCGGCATCCCCAGCAACGGTCGATTTTATTCCTTTAATTGCGGCAGCTTCGATATCAATTGCGACATCAAGGGCCAATGGACCACCAACAACACAGCCG
>JBAXWR010000268.1:0-10413 GCA_037128295.1 Mariniphaga sp. | reverse complement strand
AAATTTAAACGTTTTTTCAACTTAACCAGTGGTCTAAATTTTGGGGAGTATTATAAAGGGTTCGCGTGAAATAATTGTTGGAATATGCATTCCAATTTTGAAACTTTAATTTTAAAGAACCGTAAATATCCAAAATTCTTTTTCAGATTATTAATTAAACTTTGAGGATCATTACAAATGAGCGCACGATTAAACTCTTGGACAACAGATAGGCTAATCCCGAATGAAGATAATGCGATTGGCCTCTCAGGCTCACCCGCAGCGGTCGTTTTCAACAATAGAATTTATTTATTTCATCAGGGACGGGGTAATGATGGATTGATATGGTTTTCGACCTTTGATGGTTACAATTGGGATGAGGATCGAAAGTTGGCACCGGGTAGCTATTATGGGATTCAGAATTCGCCTTCGGCTGCCGTGTTCAATGATAAAATATATGTGGTTTATCATGACCCGTCCGACGATTTAAGGGTCGGTACTATGGACAGTTGGGGAAATTGGGCTAATATTGACCCAGGATACAAAATCTCTTACTCTCCTGCTGTTGCTGTTTGTAACGGTAAAATATGGATCGTTTATCAAGGAGGTGGGGGCAATTCAGGTACGCTGATGGTTACTTCCTCTTCAGATGGTACAACCTGGGAACCTGAAAGGAGAATTTTGGATGTGAACTTATTAGGATCACCTTGCCTGACTGTCTATCGCAATTATCTACAATGCTTTCACAAAGGAACCAATAATACAATCGATCCAAGTCAAATTAAACTTATAGATAATATATTAGATGAACTTCCGCTTGATCCATTGGCGATTCAAGCAATCGAGATTGAATTAGAAGTAGCCTCAGCAATAGCACCTGAAGTGGATGATGTAAAATTATTAATCAATTGTGGACTAATTCTTGGTCAGTTGATTAGTCAAGGTACGGCCAGAGCGGGAGATTGGGTCTGGCATACTGCATTTAACGGGAATCAATGGCTTAATGAGGCGCTTTGTCCTTCTGCTGCGGATGCGTATGGCATCAATAGTGAAGGACCTGCGGCTATCGAATATGCGGGTGGCTTGTTTTGTATTCGGCAGGGACGAGACAATAGTTATTTGTGGTGCGGTGTTTATGATGGTGAGAATTGGCATACAGATGAACAAATGGGTGAGAACGGAAATATGTTTCTTACCACCGGGGCACCTGCGCTTGCTGTTTTAAATGGAACTCTATATTGCTTTCATCAGGGGCATGACGACAGCGGGTGGATGTGGATGACCACAACTACAGCCAGTTAGTAAGCTAATCTGCTAGCCGCTCATGCAGCAGTCATTGGAGACCCCTTTATATTTTGAAAGGCCCTCGAAATCATTGCCTTGAACGAATGTTCTGTAATCGTTCAGGAGTGGTCTTCAGGGTTCTTTTTTTACCACTTGATTTTGCGGCGCAGAAAGGGTTTGATCTTTTATCGGCATTCTGATTGCGCCGCCTGATCTCCTGATTTGCCTCTCTACAATAATATAACCTCTACGAGGTATTGATCTTACAAAAAACATGATTTGTACTCCAATTTTCAATCGTAGTAAATGAAAATGTTTAGTACAGAAGTGGCAATTCCAAATGACAACAAACAATTAGTGGTATAAAATATTTGATTTCAAGTAAGTGGGGCCAATACCTCGTAGAGGTTACAATATTGTAGAAAAATAATCATAAGTAACCTGGCGGCGCAACTACAAAGACGAAAAAAGATCAAATCTTGTCTGCGCCGCAATACTATCAATCTAATAAGGTTAAGAATATGGGAATATTAAGGATTGATTGGCAGTAAAACCTACTTTCTTTTTCTCGACACTAAATTTTCGATCTATGATTTAGTGTCCGGGTGACTGGAAAACGGTCAATCTTTGTGCGGGCAGTTACTTTGAGTCACCGGGACACTTCATCCCAATGTTTGTTTTTCCTATTAAGGCGAATGTTGATATATTATAAAGTCATCAGGATTCCACAACCTAAAGTTAGACTAACGGTTTAGATTCCAACGCATTTTCAAATCTTCAAATTGCCGAATTTTCAAATTGATGATTTTTGCGGAGAGAGTGGGATTCGAACCCACGGTACCGTTGCCAGTACAACGGTTTTCGAGACCGTCCCATTCGACCGCTCTGGCATCTCTCCTGTTTCCAATCGGGGTCAATTGTTTGGCGAAAATAAGAATAAAATTTCTTTTAACAAAAAGTTGTGTTTTTATATCAGCGGTTATGATTTTGATGATCCAAGCCAATATACCTACATTCCGCCACCAAGACACAAAGTCACAAAGTTTCACTAAGTAAAAGATCACACCTCCACATCTTCTTGAATCTTAGAGCCTTGGTGTCTTCGTGGCATTTCAGTATTTCCTATTTCTAATATTTCTTTATTTCAATTATTTCTTTATTTCTGTTTATTTCCCTATTTCCATTATTTCTTTTTCCGGCGTTTTCGGAATAAAAGTAATATCCTCAAATTTAAAGTTTCCCGATCCGTCAATATCCAACAATACAGATTGATACGGCTCAAATTTCAACAAAACAGGGGTACTTTTCCCATTGAAATTGACCACTACTGGTCTTTCGATAACCGAATCCTGCAAAGCCATTCCATACTTCATTGGATAGGTCATCTTTTTGCTCAAAGGATTGGCAAAGAAGATTTTTGCGGACTTCCCATCTGTACGGCACCAGAATTCGGGAAGGTTTTCACCTTTTACAAGCGGTGCAGTATTGATTGATTTGTTCAACTGATCACTGACATTGGGAAATTTCACAAGCTTTTCGAGCAAAATGTTAAAGTCGCTGCTCTTCTTATACCCGGCTTGCGAAGGTTTCTTTTTCAGGCAAATGGGTAACCCTTTTTCTGCCAGATTGACAATAGATTTTAGGGCTTCTACATCCATATAATCAACCTCAATATATAACATCTTAAATGATATATCGTTAACTGAAAGAGTCCCGTTTTTGAATTTGGACTTTTCCAAAAAGTGATTGTTGATCCAAAGAGGATGGTAACCATCCAGCTCCTTGTTGAAATCTGTATATCGCAATTCGTAAGTTCCCCATGCCCAAGGCAATTGCAATTCTTTAGGCAGCTCTCCGGCTATCCAGGCGTCTTCCAAAGGCAAGTACACTGCAACTTCGGAATAGGGCTTTCCGAAACGCATACTTTCAGAGACTTTCGTCATGTAATTGTTAAAAGCAGGAATTTCGGCTGAAAGGCTCCCTTTTTTTCCAACATGGCAACTCGCATAAAAATAGACAGTATCGACACCTACCGGATTGAAAGGCATCCCATGCCAGAAAATCTGGTTAACACCATTTGCAAAAAGGGCATCGGCAACCAATTTCAGGTCGGCTGTCTGTTCGTTGCGGATGTGGTTGGCTGGCCAGCCATACAAACAGGTAAAGGTCTCGGAACTGACAACAGGTTTCTGTCCAAGTGCCGCAGCAGATGCAACAATTTTGGAATATTGTGGATTGTAGAGCATGGCCTCTGTTTCCGGAACATCGACCGAAGCATATGCTGTGATCAAATCTGTTGGCGAACCTGCGCACTGAACCCGGCTCAATGCGCCCATTTCGTGGCACTTCTGATCAAACGGGACATAAAACTCATTGATGACCATTTCGGAAATCAACTTCATATAATCGTAAAGCTGATCTTTATTTGGCGTGGTATAAATACTGTCCATATAGGGTTTTATATCATACCCGAACTTTGCCGTAAAACGCTGGTCGAAACCGTCTGTCCAGAGATGTTTAGTTTCCACTTCCCATGAATCGCAAAAAAGTGACGATTGCGAACCCCCTATTGCAGGTAAAAGACCTTTTCCCATCACTTCAGCGTACCGGTTAAAAGCAGCTTTATCCATATGATTGAGAACGTTA
The DNA here is from genome assembly GCA_037128295.1 of Mariniphaga sp. Lineage (GTDB taxonomy): Bacteria > Bacteroidota > Bacteroidia > Bacteroidales > Prolixibacteraceae > JAAFHB01. The sequence goes on along the minus strand of JBAXWR010000268.1, from coordinate 6,504 downwards.
CCGGTATCTGGCATAGTCCATGATTTTGCAAGGTATTGTTTAAAGTTTGGGTCTCCCCATTTTTTTGTCCTATCGGCATCGGTTACAAATATTCCGCCAAACGGCCACAATGTTCCAAAGGTGACATCGCAGCCAAGGCCCAGACTGTCGGAGCATGTTTTGGCATAGGTTACCATTTGTTGCCATTCCGGGCCCAACCATTCAAATCGTTCTGCCTTCGGGTTTCTATTGACAGGATAGATAAATGCGATTTCGACACCACCGAAATTGTTGACTTTTACCCATTTCAATTGTTCACGGATATCTGCTTTCGTAAACTTCGCTGCAAACCACCACCAACGGGTAAATGGCTTAGAGCTTTGAAATTCGGTTATTTTAGTTTTTACTTCCTGATTTTTCTCCTGTTGGGAGCAGGCGATGGCTAAAAATAGGATAACAATAAAAATGCAGATTCCCGAAACTGGCTTTTTCATATTGATCGTATTTTATTTATTGGATTCTTTGCGGACTCACCTGCTTTGAGTGAAAGCTATTATTAATATTTATGTCTCGCAAAGATCGCAAAGTTACGCCGAGGCTTGTTTATTAGACTCTTTGCGTTCTTAGCGGCCTTTGCGAGAAACTTTTTGTGTGTATTTATGTCTCGCAAAGATCGCGAAGTTACGCAAAGGCTTGTTTATTAAACTCTTTGGGTTCTTAGCAGGCATTGCGAGAAACCTTTTTTCTGTATTAGTGTCTCGCAAAGTACGCGGAGTTACGCAAAGGCTTGTTTATCAGACTCTTTGCATTCTTAGCAGGCTTTGCGAGAAATATTTTGCCTGTTATTATGTCTCGCAAAGTACGCGGAGTTACGCAAAGGCTTTTTTTTAATAGACTCTTTGCGTTCTTAGCGGACTTTGCGAGAAACCTTTTGTCTGTATTAGTGTCTCGCAAAGCACGCAAAGTTGAATATTTATACGATCATTGTATCTGCCACCAATTCAGCAATATCCCTCACTTTTACGTGACCTGGATTCTTCTCCTCCTTGAGTCCATCTTCAAACATCGTCATGCAATAGGGGCATGAAACAGCTATTGTTGAGGCTTTTGTATCAAGTGCCTGAAGGGTCCTCTCATGATAAATACGTTTGCCTGGCAATTCGTCCATCCACATCCTACCACCACCTGCACCACAACAGAAACTGTTGGTCTTGTTTTTGGCCATTTCCAAGGGATTGTGACCGTTACAGGCTTTGAGCACTTCACGTGGTTCGTCAAGGATTTTGTTGTATCGGCCAATGTAACAAGAGTCGTGAAATACAGTTTTTTTATCGTCTGATTGTTTCAGTTTGATCTTACCTTCAGCAATCAGGGTGTTGATCAGTTGGGTGTGGTGGATCACCTCAAGTTCAATGCCGTATTGTTTGTAATCGTTTTTTAGGGTATTGAAACAATGAGGACACTGGGTGATGATTTTCTTCACGCCATACTTTTTAAATGTGGCAATATTGTCAACTGCAAGTTTGTTGAAAACATATTCGTTCCCAAGTTTGCGTTGCGAGTCGCCGCAACATTTCTCCTCATTTCCCAACGAAGCCCAAGAAATACCCGATTGGTTCAATATCCTTGCAAAAGCATTTGTTGACCTCCGGGCACGTGAATCGAATGAACCGGCACATCCTGTAAAGAACAAATATTCAGCTTGTTTAACCTCTGAAAGCAATGGCACTTTCAAGTCCATAGCCCATTTGATCCTATCAGTCGGTGCAATACCCCATGGATTGAACCGCTGCTCGGAGGCTTCAAAGAAAGTGATCAATTCATGCGGAAATTCCGATTTCTCCATCACAAGGTGCTGGCGCATCTGTACAATTTTGGGTGCGTGTTCGATAAAGACAGGACAAGCTTCCATACATGCACCGCAGGTGGTGCAACCCCACAATGCCTCTTTGGCAACACTTAGTTCGCCTCCATTAATCAATGGAATTTGCATCTGAGCATTTTTAGGTGCTGAAGCCAGCATATCTTTTGGCCGTGATGCGCGGATCACATCGCCATTTTTGAAAATATTGAGTTTACATTCGTGGATAATCCCCTTTGGGTTCAATACCTTGCCCGTTTGTGAGACAGGACATACATCCTGACACCTGCCACATTCGGTGCAAGCCATAAAATCGAGGATATCTTTCCATGTAAACTGTACAACTTTCGAGATACCTAAGTCTTCTCCTTTTTTCAATTGTTTAAGGGGAACAGTTGAAACAAGCGAATCACTTTTAAAGAAACAGTTTGGAAGTGAGGCAAGAATATGAAGGTGCTTGCTGTAAGGCAGATAATTCAAAAAGAAAAGTAAAACAACAGCGTGTATCCACCAGGCTGAACGAGAAATCAAATGAATGGTTTCTGGATTTTTTCCATCCCAAATGGGTGAAAGATAGGCTGTTATTGGTTGCCAGGCAATGAACTCCAGATTTCCCAAACTTGCTTCGCAAGAATTGGAAACAAAATAGGCAACCATTAATGTGGCGATCAGCGAAGGGATAAAATAGGCTTCAAAATTTGCAGAGATCGATTTCTTCCTGAAAAACGTTCTTCGTGTAACTGCAATCAGGATTGCGACAATCGCAACGAGCGACATTACATCGGCTACACCGAGGATAATTCCATAAGGGATTTCACCTAAGAAGCTAAGGTTGAACTTCGGGAACATACCCCCGATGAGAAATTCGACATAGACAACAGTCAATGTCATGAAACTCCAGAAGATAAAAAAGTGGTTGATCCCAAATGGTTTAGCAACAACACGTTTCTGTCCAAAACCATATTTGATCAGGTTTCCCAGGCGGGACCATAGACGGTCGAAACGGTTTTCCCATTTCCCCAGGCAAAGAATGGCAAATAATCTGAAGACATTCTTTAAAAAGAACAATATGGCTGCGATAAAGATGGTTGCAAATATGATACACTCTATACCCGTCATGAGGCTTAATATTATTGGATTAGAAAATTACTGAACGATAATGGCATTTGATTCCCTGATTTTTTTGATCAGTGCAGGTATGATTTCAAACACGTCGCCAACAATGCCAAGATGCGCCACGCTGAAAATGGGAGCTGTCTTGTCTTTGTTGATGGCAATAATAAAGTCTGAATCCTGCATCCCAACAAGATGTTGTATGGCACCCGAAATTCCACAGGCAATGTATAATTTGGGATGGACAGTTTTACCTGTCTGACCAACCTGCCGTGGCTGTTCGATCCATCCATTGTCAACTGCCGAGCGTGAACCGGAAACAACACCACCGACAACTGAGGCGAGTTCTTCAAGTAGCTTGAAACTTTCTTTGCTCGTCATTCCTCTTCCACCAGAGATAAGGATTTTTGATCCGGTAATATTGACCATTCCTTTGTTTGCCGATGAGATAATTTCAACCACCTTGGTTGTGATACCCGCTTCGTCCAACTCAAATGGTTCGATAATCAATTCACCTTTTTTCCCTTTGATAAATTCGGATTTTGGCATCACGTGGGGACGGACAGATGCCATTTGCGGCCTGCATTTCTCTGTAAGGATGGTTGCCATAATATTGCCTCCAAAAGCGGGACGGGTCTGTTCAAGCAACCTGTTCACTTTGTCGATGGTCAAGCCTGTGCAATCGGCTGTTAAACCTGTCCTTAGTTTTGTAGCAACAGCACCGGCAAGGTCTCTTCCAAGACCGGTCGCACCCATTAAGATAATTTCCGGTTTATAGCGGTTGACGAGATCGACAGTGGCTTTTACATAAGGATCTGTACGATAGAGTTTTAATGTGGAATGCTCAACAACGTAAACTTTATCGGCACCAAAACCGAAAGCTTCGTCGGCAAGGTGTTGAATGTTTTCTCCAATTACGAAAGCGGCTAATTCAACATCCAGATCACTTGCAAGTGTTTTACCCTTAGAAAGCAATTCCCACGATACGTCATGGGCTTTACCATTTACCTGTTCAACAAAAACCCAGACACCTTTCCAATCGGCAATGCCACCTTCCTCTGCTTTTTTAGCAACCGGCTGTTCTGTTTCTTTGGATGCCTTGGGTTCTTTGGATACTTGTTTGGCTGCGGATGCTTTCCAGGTTTCGAAAACTGCCATTTGTTCCTTCTCTTCTGGCGTGAGATAATTCTCGATGGCATCGACCGGACATTCTTTGATACATTTCCTGCAAATGGTACAGGTCTGATTATCAATGATGGGTTCCCCCTTTTCATTCATTTCGATGGCATCCACCGGACATACCGACTGGCACCGCGCTCCACAGGCAATACATTTTCCATCCAGTAAAAGGATTGTGCCTTTGGGTCTTTTGGGAATCGTTGACATATTAGATTGAGTATGCGATTATTTCAATTCAAGAAAACTCTTTTCGACCAGTTTATCGAAGATTGTACCGATGGCTTTTGGCTGGTGTTCCCCTTCGCCCATCACAATCTCCCCTTTTTCCCTAACAGGTGCAAATATTTTGCTGACCTTTGTAGGTGAACCATTTAAGCCGATCTCCTGTACGTTCAGTTTGAGTACGTCGTTGCCCCAGATCTGAATGACTGCATCTTCGGCATTGAACCGTCCCGGAACTGTCGGATAACGTGGGGTGTTGATTTCCCGCTCGACAGTAATCATGGTTGGCAAAACAGACTCAACGACCTCTTCGTAAGTTTCGAGCTTGCGTTTGACCTTGATGGTTTTTTTGACCTCATCTACAGAAAGAACCTCGTTGACGAGTGTTAACTGAGATATATTCATTCGTTGAGCGATACCGGGACCTACCTGGGCAGTATCGCCGTCAATGGTTTGCTTCCCGCAAAGGATGATATCGACAGGTCTGGTTTTGTCAATTTTGACGATAGCTGCTGCCAGTACCATACTTGTTGCAAGTGTATCAGCACCACCGAAAACCCTGTCACTTAAAAGGATACCTTCATCGGCACCTATGGCAAGTCCTTTCCGGAGTACTGCGGTGGCCGATGGTGGACCCATCGAAATCACGGTGACGTAAGCCCCGTATTTATCTTTAAAACGGATGCCTTCTTCTACGGCATTCGTATCGTAAGGATTTGTAATAAAGGGCACTCCATCACGAACAAGAGTATTTGTTTCTGGATTGATACTAACCTGGGTGGTATCAGGCACCATTTTGACACAAACAACGACATGCATAAAAATTCCTGTTAGCGTACGTTAATCAACAATAACGAAAATCAATTTTTCAAAAGTAGTTCTCTCATTCTAATCTACCAAGTACAATTTGAACAGTAGTACCCAAAATTTGATTATTTAAAATGATTCAAAACTCCGTCCAGAAGAATTTTCCCGATATACCAGTTATTCTCAATAAAATCAGAAGGGTTTTTCATCACTTCATTTCTCTTTTTTAGGATAATTGATTTGTCAAATGGTTCAGCCAGGACTTTAAAAACGACCTCATGGTTCTTATCTTCTAAATGATCGATCAGGAAGTAGTTCATCCTGCGATAAGTACAATACGCATCAAACCTGGAGATTGTATCTTTAACAATACCATCAATCTGAACGATCACCCTTCCGGCATCGGGTCCCATAATATCATAAGCTCCAATGGCTTTCCCTTTGAAATTGAAGGTCAATGTTTCACCGGTCTGACCCGCCTTCCCGAATTCTTCAAGATATTTCCCAAAACCTGTAAATCCGGATTGGTCTTTGATTTTCAGGATCTGCCAGTTTTTGCTAAGGTGTACCTGGTTTAAGTTGAGCATTTTGGTATTTGAAAAATAATCTTTTGCAATGGGTTTAAGCAATTTGTGTTTTATCGGTTTGAATCTGTTAACGGCACCCATCGTTTCAAAAGAACGGGCAATCGCACCCTGATAAATCACATGACCTGTTTCGGGGTATGGATGTACGCCATCAGGGCTGAACACTTTTATTCCGTTTATCTCTTTAGAAGCATCTTTTAAAAAAAGCTGATTGGCAAAAACCATTTTACTGACTTCAACGGCAAAATTGATTGAAGGGATCTTGTAATGATCGGCAACTTTTTCCATCGTCAGGGCTGAGGTTGGCATTTGACCCTGTCTTGCAGGTTCGAGGAACGAATCTTTTAGTGTATAAACAAAGCAAATATCTGTTTTGGGGTTTTGCTGCCAGATTTGCCTGACAATCCCTTCCATTGATCGGATGATTTTCTCTTCTGGCGTACCTCCATCATTGACTGCAAATTCCACAAAGACAAGATCCGGTTTGAATTTCAAAACATGATCGTTTAACCTGAAAACTCCAAAATCGGATCCTGTGCCGCCAATCGCTGCATTGATTTCAGTAAAGCTGGACTTTGGATACTGTTTTTTGAACCATTCAAATATAAGTGACGAATAGGCTTCCGAATATTATTATCCAATAAAAATTCAAAACATGATTAGAACTTTCACAATGCCATCATCACCCATATTGTTGTCAATAGTTCCATGACATCTGTCAATTTTTCTTTTTATTAATTTGATTAGTAATATCAA
>JBAXWR010000267.1:0-10437 GCA_037128295.1 Mariniphaga sp. | reverse complement strand
AAATGTTTGTAACTTTGCAAACTTTTAATCGGAGAGCATGAGACAATTAAAGATTACGAAATCCATTACAAACCGCGAAAGTGCATCGCTTGACAAATACCTTCAGGAGATCGGTAAAGAAGAACTGATTACTGTTGAGGAAGAAGTTGAATTGGCACAACGCATCAAGAAGGGTGATCAGGCGGCGCTTGAGAAACTTACGCGGGCAAACTTGCGATTTGTGGTATCTGTGGCTAAACAGTATCAGAATCAAGGTTTGAGTTTGCCTGACTTGATCAATGAAGGCAATCTTGGTTTGATAAAAGCTGCCGAGAAATTTGATGAAACCCGTGGCTTTAAATTTATTTCTTATGCTGTTTGGTGGATTCGTCAGTCAATCCTTCAGGCTTTGGCTGAACAATCCAGGATTGTAAGGTTGCCATTAAATCAGGTTGGTTCGCTGAACAAGATCAATAAGGCATATTCAAAATTCGAGCAGGAGCATGAAAGACGTCCTTCGCCGGAAGAATTGGCCGATCAACTTGAATTACCTGCTGATAAAGTTGCCGATACATTAAGGGTGTCAGGAAGACATGTCTCAGTTGACGCACCCTTCGTTGATGGGGAAGACAACAGTTTGCTTGATGTTTTGATCAATAATGATTCCCCAAGTGCCGACAGGGTATTGATCGACGAATCGCTTTCTCGCGAGATCGACCGTTCTTTAACAACCTTAACTGAGAGGGAAGCTGATATTATCAGGATGTTCTTTGGTATCGCTTGTCAGGAGATGACCCTTGAGGAGATTGGCGAACGTTTCGGCCTGACACGTGAACGTGTTCGGCAGATCAAAGAAAAAGCGATCAGAAGATTACGTCATACATCAAGGAGCAAATTGCTCAAGACCTATTTAGGATAGCAAATTTTATAAATACTTAAAAGCCCTTTTCAGGAATGAGAAGGGCTTTTTTGTTCCTTTATTTTTGTTTTAGTAGGTTATGGAAATTCTTGCAAACGACAGAAAGCTAGCCCCTTCACTTTAATCAAAGAGGATAGCAAGAATGACTTTCCGGATTTTTGGAAAGCTGCCCCAATATTCAAAGAGGTTTTATTCGGTAAGAATGAGAATGGATTTTAAAAAGTAAAGCCTCACATGGAGTGAAGGCTATACTAAAATCGCAATTATCTGTAATTTTGTTATTTATTATATTGATAGCTTCAAAGTAAGACTTTGCCGCCAACCATCTTGAAAACAGCATTCCCCAAAAGTATTGAAACACGTTCTGAGTTTCTTGGCATAATTAATCCTTGATACAACGAACGGAGTGACCAGAAGGAAAACTACCACCCCCATTTTGAACATGTAAAGAAATTTCATCTAGAGTTCTTCTCCCAGCATGTTTCTCGTCAAATTTTGAAGAACTCCAAAAATCAGCATAGCTGCCTAAATCACTGAATACTCCGCCCCAATTCCGTTGTCCTGCAGGAATAGCTGTAAAACCAGTTTCATTAGTTGCACCAGCATTTGGTTTAAGCCAATGAGTATAACCGATTTCTTTAAGTTTTCCACCAGCAATACTTTCTGTACCCAAATAATCAGTTAATGTCGTCCAATCCTTATTAGTAGGTACATGCCAGCCTTGAGGTGCCAATTTCCCAGTGTTAACAGCAAACCAGTTATACAAAGCTCCATTTACCTTCATTTGTGAAGCATCATTTTGATACCAACAATATGCTGGAGTCGTAAGTTTAGCCCATTCTGATTGATCTTGTACATTTGAAATACTCTCTCCATCATTAAATTTTGTTGTTTTCAGATTCTCAACCATCCAAACTTGGTTGCCAATAGTTATTGTATTATATATATTGCCATCAATATCCTTAACAGTAGACCCTAATGCAGGCTTTTCTTTTATAAGATTAACCTTGTCATAATAATCAATATTGGGCGTAATTTCTCCAAGTATTTTCACTCCGTCCATAAATATTATTTTATGCATATAAATTCCCAGATTTGCCTGTGTCTGTGTCTTCTCCACCTTCATATTCACAACATTATATATAACTTTTGCTGCAATTTTTCGATTGATGTTTCCATTCTGATTTTTCCTTGAAGCAATGAAACTTTCTGCCTTTAGTGGATCCATCCTTAGATTAAAATCAAAGTCATTATTGTTCAATGTTGGACTATATCTAATAGTGAAATCAGTGTAAGTAAGAGGATATTTGGTAATTAAAGTACTGTTCCATAATTCGGTAATCGGGAAGCTGCTTTTTTCTGTGTTCCATTTGCCAATAGATGCTTCACATGTATATGAATATATTTTATTAAAATCCGCTATTTCAATTCCGTTTTTAACCTCATCTAAAATTTTACGTGAATACTGAGGCCATCTGAATTCATCATTACGAGAATTTTCATAATTAGTTTTATCAAAAACTTTCACAAATATATCAAACCAGCGGATCTGATATTGTGGCTCTTCAATCGCATTGCCAAGTATTTGATAGTTATTGGCTTTAAGAGTAAAGTAAAATCCTTCTTTACTTGTCATAATAGGCTGACTATATGATTCATTACATGCCATAATAATGATAAAACCAATTGAAAGTTTCATCCAAAAATTATAATAAAAAAAAGCAGTTTTTACTGTATAACAATTTCGTTCCATTGTATTTATATTTAAGTTTTCCAAATCGTAAGTCGTTACAATTCCACCCTATTCTTATGTCTCTAATCTCGTTTTTATATACCAATTTACGCTGATAATCAAACTACTAAATAGTTGTTTATAATTTGTGAAGTTGGTTTACCCTAGTCTGTTTTGCTAATGAAACCTCATAAACAAAGTCGCTTATCTTTTTATCATCCATACCTTCAACTTGAAAGATCAATGATGCAGCTCCGTTAGATGATATTGAAATAACATGTTTCCGCGTAAACCAAAATACTGCAAAAAAAATTAAGGTAGGTACCAACCCCATTGGCGCTTGATAGTATGCACTGCCTAAGGCACAAAACGCAGTAAGAATAATAAATATAATATTGCTTTTGTATTTTATCGTAATAGAGCTAATGTCTTCAAGAAAAATACTAATAAAAAAAGATTGGCCCCATACACTATCAGTCATCTGAATACGGTGATTTGTCAAAATGATTTTTTCGTCATCTGATGTGATAATTTTTGCCTCATTCGGTAAAAGTGTCATATTTAAAAGGTTTATAATGTTGCGCTTACTCTATTCGGTTTTCAGCATCCCCGCTTATTGATACTATTTTTTTTATCAAGAATATTAATTAATTCGCCGCAAGGAAAAGCTGTACTCTATCTTCCTTATAAGTTGACCTAGTACAACCGTCAACGTTTCTTAATGTACGAAAAATTACCTATTAAAATTCAATGTCGTTTAGTTAAGAAATTTTCGTTTATGATAATTTGCGCAAAAAAACAGCGTGAACAATTGCTATTACTCGTATCTGAGGGAGTCGAAGCCCTGTGCACAAGGTAAAGCAACGCTCACGCTTTACGTGAGCGTTTGCTAAACGTCCCTGTGCACTCAAATTTCGACTTTTCAGATACAGGATTATCAGCTAAACGCTATATTTTATATTTTTTTGATACTACTTCTTATGATCTTACATAGGCAATTATTTAATGGATGAAATATTGTTCATTAATAAGCGAAAGTAGAGAAAAAGGAATTGTTAATTGCAAGATTTTCATAAAAAATTTCCGGTAGTTCAAGAACTTATTTAAAATCAGGATGGTAAGGTATATAATGGAAACACTAATACTATTGGTTATGAAGTGATTATAGTAAAGCAATTTCAGAAGAAGGTTCATTTAGGGGCAATCTTGGTCAATTTGAAGGTGTGCATTCTTGATAACCAATTTTATCCTTATATTTGTGATTAATAAATGTTCACATATTGTGAACTAATTACGAGTTTAAACCTATCTTTGTATGAAAATTCATCTGGTAAAGAAACTAAATATCGAAAGGTATTTTGCCGAAAATGCAAGGAGTCGAAGTTCACTCAATACTTGGTTAACTAAAATAAAGTTTGCTGATTGGGTTCAGCCTTCTGACATAAAAAAGACCTTCGGTTCTGCGGATTTTTTGGGGAATGGTACGAACAGAATAGTGTTTGATATCGGAGGGAATAATTATAGGATGATATGCAAATATTATTTTGGTAACAGACTTGTTCATCTATTCGTTTGTTGGATCGGAATCCATAAAGAATATGATGAACTATGCGAAAAAAACCAACAATACACAATCAATATTTATTAGGCATAAAATTATGGAAACGCTTAAATATAAGATTATTAAGTCGGAAAACCAGTATCTGGAATATTGCGTAAAACTGGAAGAGGCTCTCAATAATGCAGAACATGATGAAATTGAGCTTCTTACCTTTTTGATTGAGAAATGGGATAACGAACACAACTCATTTGAAGATGTAAATCCAATAGAATTGCTCCGATCTTTACTGATTGACCATAAACTGAAATCAAAAGACCTGGTAGAAATCTTAGGCGTGAGCAAAGGATTGGTTTCTGACATATTGAACTACAAAAAAGGATTATCCAAAGAAATTATCAGAACCCTTTCTTCCTACTTTTGCTTATCGCAGGAATCGTTCAACCGACCCTATAAATTAAAAGCAGATCATTCGGTTTCACAACACAGAGTTGCCAAACAACATGCTGAAATTAACAATTGATTTCAGTAGGTTTGAATCTGAAAAAATACTTATTTACCTTATTTTTTCAAGGCAAAACCATCAAAGGTTTAAATCGAAATTGGCGTAATACATGATAAAAGCACTTAATTTAATGGATTTATCCCTCCCTAAAATCCAAAAGTGGAAAGAGCAGCTTCAGGTAATTGAACCCACTATCAGTCTTAAAAACATTCTTCGCGAAATTAATAATCTGATTATCAGATAATTGATCTTCTGTGGAATTCACCAAAAAGTCGGCCTCCACAAGTAATTGAAAATCAATGTGATCTATGGCTGTAAACGTATGGTGTTTGCTGATGATAAAACAAACCCTCTCTATAACTTCAGGTGCGTATCCTAATGTTGTCAGTATTTCACAGGCAACCGGAGGTCCTTCCAATTCCTGGTATTGGCTTGTGGAATGGCCATATTTCTTTTCTGCCACATGGATCCCAATATCGTGAAGTAAAGCTGTTAATTCCAGTATTTCCAGTGCATTCTCATCAATGGATTCTGAAACGCCCATTTGTAATGCCCATGTATAAACTTTCAAGGAATGTTCGATCCTTCTGATGTCGCCACGGTTTTTCTCCATCATAGCCTGGGCTACCTTTGCGATTTGATTATTCATTTTTGCGTTGTTCAAGTAGTTCTTTGTAACGGTACATCTCATCCCTCAATCGGGCAGCCTCAATAAAATCAAGCTCTTTGGCAGCTTTTTCCATCTCTTTTTTCGTTTTCAGGATGGTTTTCTCCAATCCTTCGACGCTCATGTATTTGACAACCGGATCGGCTGCCACATCAGTCCGTTCGGGTGCAACATAAGCCTTCCCAAATACAGGTTTATCCGCACGATATTCCAAACCTATAATCTCACGGGTCGGTTTGATAATCTGGGTTGGCGTAATGCCGTTGGCAAGATTGTAATCAGCTTGTTTGATCCTCCTGTAATTTGCGGAGTCGATTGTCCGCTGCATCGAATCTGTAATTTTGTCAGCATACATGATCACCAATCCGTTCAAATTTCTGGCAGCACGGCCCGCTGTTTGTGTGAGTGACCGTTCCGAGCGTAGGAATCCTTCCTTATCGGCATCAAGGATCGCAACCAACGAAACTTCCGGTAAATCAAGACCTTCCCGCAAAAGGTTAATCCCAACCAAAACATCAAAAACTCCTTTGCGCAGATTCTCCATGATCTCCACCCGTTCCATCGTATCGACATCGGAATGGATATACCGGCTTTTGATACTCATGCGGTCCAGATATTTCGACAATTCTTCTGCCATCCTTTTGGTCAGGGTTGTTACGAGCACACGCTCATTTTTTTCGATCCGTACATGGATTTCCTCCATGAGATCGTCAATCTGGTTTACTCTGGGCCTTACCTCAATCTGGGGATCCAATAACCCTGTAGGTCGTATAATCTGCTCAACAACAACACCCTCGCTTTTTTGCAATTCATAATCGGCAGGGGTTGCACTTACAAAAACAATCTGACGTGCAACATCTTCAAATTCCTCAAATTTCAATGGCCGGTTGTCGATTGCGGCGGGAAGCCGGAAGCCATAGTCCACAAGGTTAACCTTGCGGGAACGGTCGCCACCATACATGGCATGAATTTGCGGCATAGTTACATGGCTTTCGTCAACAACCATCAGGTAATCTTCCGGAAAATAGTCAAGCAGGCAAAATGGTCTTGATCCCGGTTCCCTGTTATCAAAATATCGGGAGTAATTTTCAATACCCTGGCAATAGCCCAATTCCCGGATCATCTCCAGATCGTAGGTAACCCTGTCTTCAATCCGTTTAGCTTCGACAAACTTTCCTGTTTTTTTGAAAAAGTCAATATGCTGAACCAGGTCGTTCTGAATTTTTCTGATCGCAAGTTGAATCGTCTCTTTGGTTGTTACAAAAATTGTAGCGGGATACAGAACGTAATTATCCTGTCTTTCAATGGTATATCCATTTTCGGGATTAAATGTCGCGATTTCTTCAATTTCATCTCCAAAAAATACGATCCTGACGGCCTCATCAGCGTATGCGGGAAAAATATCGACAGTATCCCCTTTTACCCTGAAATTTCCCCTTTGAAAAAGAACTTCGTTCCTGGAATACATCGCATCTACCAATTTGTGCAGGAAAAGATTTCTGCTGACTACCTCCCCAACTTTAATGGCAATCACATTGGCATGAAAATCTTTTGGATTACCTATCCCATATAAGCATGATACAGAGGATACTACAATAACATCCCTTCTTCCTGAAAGCAAAGCTGAGGTCGTACTTAATCTTAACTTTTCAATCTCCTTGTTGATGGATAGGTCCTTTTCGATAAACGTGTCAGTAACCGGAATATAGGCCTCAGGTTGGTAATAATCGTAATAGGAGACGAAATATTCCACGGCGTTTTGAGGAAAGAATTGTTTCATTTCCCCATAGAGCTGTGCTGCAAGTGTCTTATTGTGGCTCAATATCAATGTGGGTTTTGCCACCTGCTGGATGACATTGGCCATTGTAAACGTTTTCCCCGATCCCGTAACACCCAGTAATGTCTGGTAGGGGATGTTATTGTTCACACCTTCTACCAACTGGTCGATGGCTTGTGGCTGATCGCCGGTTGGCTGGTAATCCGATACGATTTTAAATTCCATATTAAATGTCTTTCCCTATGGTCACTTCGTAATATGGCGTGACATCGACATACATCATCCCTGCCCGTTCGGCGGCCTGTAATCCAAGTTGCCCATCTTCAAAGACTTCACAATCGGAGGGTTGAACGCCGATCAGCTCCGCAGCTTTTAGAAACGTATCCGGGAAAGGTTTGTGATTGACCACATCCTCGGAAGCCACCACGTGTTCAAAACAATCCTTAACTCCTGCAATCTCAAGGGTTTTCCAGGCCAAATATTGAGAGCCACCTGTCCCACAGGCCATTGGTAGCTTTCCTTTGTTTTCAAGGATAATATTAACAACTGGCATTATTGGCTTTGCTTTGTGCATGTTCTCTTCAAAACGAACTTCCTTGACCCTTGTAAATTCAACTTCATCAAAATCGGCATTAAATTTATTTTTTAAGTACTGACTGGTTTGAAGTGCAGGAACACCAATAACCTCATTGAAAAGTTCAGGAGTGAAGTCTATTCCGTGTTCGGCTGAGGTTTGTCTCCAGGCGATAAAGTGGATTGGCATCGTATCGCAAATTGTTCCGTCAATGTCAAAAATCAAACCTTTTGCAAGAGGGTTTTTTGTCAATTCTTTTTTCATTTTTTTTGATCGTATATTTGACCCCAAAAATAAGGATATTAACGAAGACATCAGATTCTAAAAATTTAAAAATGACCAATACGCACCTGTATTTACAATCAACACTTCCTCAATGGGAAATATTTTTAGGTATAGCATTGATTACCATGGGCTATATTGAGAAGAAAGCCATTTTATCCCGTTTGGGGTGGATTGTTTTAATACTCACTGGTTTGACTGCTTTGTATTTTAATCTTTTTGGTGAATTAGCCTCTTTAGCTGATTCACAACAACAAAGCAACATCAATTCCCTACTCAAATCAACCTCTTGGGAAACTGTAGCAGGAGGAGTTCTGGCAGCTTTTTCTTTTCTGTTGTTCCATAATAAAAAAAAGCGTTATCCAGTATTGGCCGTCCTTACGATCATTTATTTTGTTATTATATTTTTCTTGTATTACCAGGTTTCGCAAGGTTCTGGTAAGTCGGATCAAATCCAACCGAAAACAGAACTGAAAAAATAGGAATAGCTTTGAAGAATAATTTGGTTTAATAACAAATTGGCAAGCTATAATTAAATGAATATCAATTATATAAATAATATGAATAGATATGGTGAATGATCTTACTCCATTATGGGAAGTTTTAAAAATAGTTCTTCCGGCTTTGATTGTATTTCTTACGGCATATTTTCTTTTGCGCGATATGCTCGAAAATTCATTCCGGAAACGTGAGTTTGAAATGAGAATGAAAACCTCAGGCCAGATCTTGCCCGTGCGTTTACAGGCTTATGAACGGCTTGCATTGGTCCTTGAGCGTATCTCCCCGCAATCTTTGTTGATGCGAATATCCCCTCACGACAATGATGCCAATGATTATCAACAGCAATTGCTTGCGCAAATCAGGCAGGAATTTGAACACAACGTGTCGCAACAGATTTATGTGTCACCTCTTTTATGGCAAGCAATACTAATTGCGAAGGAGAATTTAATTGGCATTATTAACAGGTCCGCGGAGGAGGTAGGTGTCGAAGTACACGCCATTGTGTTAAGTCAAAGAATCATTGACAATTATGTTGCTGGAAATGATCATCCAATTATTATGGCTATGGACGAACTGAAAAAGGAGGTTGGGAAAATGTTTTAGTTAATTTTTTGTGGTTAAGGGAATAATTGCAAATTCATTTGCCTGACAAAATCACAAATCATAAAAATTGCGGATATTAAAAAAGCGGGTGTATCCCCGCTTTTTTAATATCCGCAAAAGAATTTATTATCCGGTAACTTTCAAAACAATAACCTATTTATTAATGGTTCTAATCCATTTCAATTTTTTTGAATTTCGGCACAAGTGTATGCATTACCAGCCATGCCAAAAGGTAAGCAACAGCACAGAAAACAAAAACAATTGTATAGGCTGTTGTCATATGCGATAACACAATTGGTGTCTGAATGGATTTAAGTGTTGCAAAAGCAGTTGGATCAATTGCCTGGACCTGCTTAGCCACCTCGGAAGGAAGATTTGCCATGTCAACCATATCCAGATTTATTTTATCCTCATGCTTGTTTAACAATTGCATCGACCTGATTTTATCGGCAAAATCTCCAAGATTTGCGGCCTTGGCCTCGATCCAGGAAGCTGCGATACCAGCATGTCGGTAACCATCAAAAAGCCAACCAGCACTTTTATTGATGACAATACCACCAAATGCACCAGCCATTCCTCCAATTCCAGTTACACTTCCTACAGCTTTCCTTGGGAACATGTCGGAAACCGTTGTGAAAATGTTTGCCGACCATGCCTGATGGGCAGCTGTTCCAATGCCAATAATCAACACAGGAAACCAATAACTATATACACCCAAATATTGAGCGCTTAAAACGAACAATGGGAAAACTGCAATTGTCAACATTGCCTTCATTCGTGCTGCATATGGTTCGTAACCTTTTTTAATGTAATACATTGGAAACCAACCACCACCTATACTACCAACAGTTGACATCGTATAAAGTACAGCAAGAGGGAATGCTACCTGCATACCGGTCATTCCATATTGTGCCTTCATATAGGCTGGCAACCAAAACAGGAAGAACCACCAAACACCATCGGTCATGAACTTTCCAAAGCTAAATGCCCATGTTTGTTTGTACTTTAAAAGTTGAAACCATGATACTTTTTCATTTAAAGGATCAGCTCCTACCGGTTCCTGATCTTTATCTGCAGTGATATAGGCATATTCAGAAGGTTTAATTCTTTTGCTCCGTGTCGGGATTTCATATAACCAGAACCAGAATATCAACCATAGAAAACCAATCCCTCCGATGATGAGGAAGGCTGCTTGCCATCCAAGATGGTCAGCAATCCAAGGTACAGTAATTGGTGCCAAAATTGCTCCTATGTTTGCACCTGA
Source organism: Mariniphaga sp. (assembly GCA_037128295.1). Taxonomy (GTDB): domain Bacteria; phylum Bacteroidota; class Bacteroidia; order Bacteroidales; family Prolixibacteraceae; genus JAAFHB01. Next base: position 76 of record JBAXWR010000267.1, on the reverse strand, counting down.
ATTAAATATTCCTGTAGCTAAGGCCCTCTCTTTCTTTGGGAACCATTCTGCTACAGTTTTAATCGCTGCCGGAAAG
>JBAXWR010000266.1:0-10500 GCA_037128295.1 Mariniphaga sp. | reverse complement strand
AAGAATGGGTGGAAGCCTTCCGTGCTGAAGGTTTAAAAATTGGTTTCTATTATAGTTTAATAGACTGGCACCATCCTGATTTTACTGTAGATAATATCCACCCCTTGCGAACAGATGATAAAGCAAAATTAGCAGAACTGAACAAAGGCCGCGAAATGTCCAAATACCGCGAGTATCTGCATAATCAGGTTCGCGAGTTACTAACCAACTATGGTAAAGTGGACTTGCTTTGGTTCGATTTTTCGTATCCTGGCGAAAATGGAAAGGGTTGTAATGACTGGGATTCTGAAAAGCTGATTAAAATGGTCCGTCAGTTGCAGCCGGGAATTTTGGTGAATGACCGTCTTGATTTAAAAGCAGATGAAAGTACATGGGATTTCACCACACCCGAACAGTTTAAAGTGGCAAAGTGGCCTGAAGTAAACGGGAAACAGGTTCCATGGGAAACTTGTCAGACTTTTAGTGGATCCTGGGGATATTTCCGCGATGAAAAAACATGGAAAAGCACACAGCAACTGCTCGTTTTGTTAATTGAATCAGTTAGTAAGGGTGGAAATCTTTTGTTGAACGTAGGACCTACTGCCCGTGGAGTGTTCGACGAACGGGCTGAACAGGCCCTGAACAATATGGGGCAATGGATGAAATGGAACAACCGTTCGATTTATGGTTGTACACAGGCTCCTGCAGAGTTTAAAGTGCCTGAAAACAGTCTGCTTACCTACAATCCCAAGACGAATCGCCTGTATATTCATTTGTTAGACTACCCGTTGCAGAATTTTACTTTGCCTGCTTATGCAGGAAAAGTAAAATATGCGCAGTTCCTGCACGATGGTTCTGAAATCAAAATTACCCAAGCTTCAGGTCATTGGGGAAGGGAAGCTTTAAAAGAAGGTGATTTAAATCTTCAGTTACCGGTAAATAAACCCAATGTTGAAATTCCAGTAATTGAACTGGTATTGGAATAGTTAAGAATAAAGAATTGCATTACACAGATAAATAATTATGACAACAAAACCAATAGTGGAGAATCAAATCAAAAGTGAACAACGACTTGTCTTAGGAGTTAAAACAGGTAAATGGATTTCAAAAGCGACAATGTATAGCATTGATAGACGAATTGGATTAGCCTTTATTTTATTTTTTACGACTATATTATCCTTTGCCCAGCAAATTGACTACACCACTTTTGTAGATCGATTTACCGGTACCGGAGGTAGTGGAGGTATCGTGCCTGTTGCATCCATGCCCCTTGGAATGGTACAATTAGGTCCCGATACCCGTACGAGCAATACCGGCTATCATTACAATGACCAAACTTTGTTGGGATTTAGCCATGTTCATAAAAGTGGTGCCGGATGCAGTGATTTTCAGGATATACTATTTTTACCATTACCTGCAAATACGAATACTAATAGCATAAGCGAACTCAAACGGAAACAATTTACAGCGCCTCTTATTCATGAGGCTGAGTTGGCTGAGCCAGGTTATTATCAGGTAAAGCTATATGAAAATCAACTGAAGGTTGAACTGGCTTCAAGCTTGCGTTGTGGATTTCAACGATACACCTATCTGGGAGAAGGAGAGAAATCTCTGATCATAGATCTGGAACATGGCTCTGACTGTGGCTGCTCCATTGTTAAGGAACAAGATGTAGACACGATCATTGTTTCTTCCTTTGAACTTGGGGATAATAAGACTATCCGTGGAATGCGGGTATCCGGAGGTTTTGCTCCAGAACAGCATGTTTATTTCCATACCACCTTTTCACAACCGATAAAGAAGTGTGTACTATTTGTCAACAACCATAGAATTGAAAATATTACCAGTGCGAAAGGCAAGAACATTAAGGCACTATTGATCTTTGAGGGAACTCCGAATATCATTGAAATCAAAACCGGGATTTCTCCTGTAGATTTGGAAGGCGCACAGAAAAATCATAGGGAAGATGCATTAAAGACTTTTGATGAGATCAGAAAAGATGCCCACGACCAATGGAACCGGATACTAGGTATGATTAAGATAGACTCCAGGGATGAAAAAAAATCCCGTTTATTCTATACGGCCATGTTCAATGCAATGATGTATCCTATGTTATACTCCGATGTGGACAACCGATTTCGCGGATCGGATCGGACTATCCATAAAACTGATGGGTACAAATATTATGGTGGAGTCATGGGATTCTGGGACACCTTCCGTGCAGCTTGCCCGTTACAGTCGGTATTGGTGCCGAAAGTAATGGAAGATTACGTGAAAACTTGTCTGGATCATTTCAAATATGCGGGCCAGTTACCAATCTGGACCCTGGCCGGTGTTGAAACCTATCAAATGATTGGTTTACCAGCCATGCCTTTTATCACGAATGCTTATCTGAATGGAATTAATGGTTTTAATACAAATTATGCAATGGAGGCTATGCGTGTCTCTGCAATGAAAGATACTTGTGGGTATTCCATGAATTATTTTGTTGGGCTTAAAAATTACAAGACCTATGGTTATGTACCCTGCAACCTTGAAATGGAATCGGTTGCACGTACGCTGGAATATGCCTATGCAGACCGCGCCATAGCCGAATTTGCCAAAGCAACTGGTCATCAAAAGGATTTCGATTATTTTTTTAAACGATCTCTTAATTATAAAAACGTTATCCAACCTTCGACTGGTTTTGCCAGGGGTAAAACCAGTGATGGAAAATGGAGAGAACCGTTTGATCCTTTACTTTCTGAACACCGAAGTGATGACTATTGTGAAGGAAATGCGTGGCAATGGAGTTTTTTTGTTCCGCATGATGTTACTGGTCTGGCAAATTACATGGGTGGAAAAAACAAAATGCTGGTTCGGATGGATTCACTTTTTACAATGAAATCAGCAGTTGCGGGCAAACAGGCTTCAGGCGACATATCTGGCCTGATTGGGCAGTATGCGCAAGGTAATGAACCGAGTCATCATATCGTTTATATGTACAACGAATTGGGAGAACCCAAAAAGACCCAACGTTATGTGAATCAAATATTGACCACACTTTATGACACAACTCCTGAAGGAATTTGTGGTAATGAAGACACCGGGCAGATGAGTGCCTGGTATATTTTTAGTTCATTGGGATTTTACCCGATGGACCCAGTTTCAGGTAAGTACCAGTTGGGGGCACCACTTTTTGATAAGGCCACAATACAATTAACATCAGGAAAGGCTTTTATTATCAAGGCAAACAACTTGTCTGAATCCAATATCTATGTGAAAAAAGTTACTCTGAACGGTCAGAAATTAGACCGTACTTATATCACATTTAAAGAACTATTAAATGGAGGTGAGCTTGTGTTTGATATGACTGGTAAAGACTAAAAATCAATCACAATGACATTTATAAAATCCATATCAGGCATTCGGGGAACCATAGGCGGCTCTGTGGGCGAAGGATTGAGTCCTTTGGATGAATCAAACTGTTTAGATGTTCTTGAAAAGTGTTCCAAAGTACAAAATCACGGACAAAGCAGCAGGATTATATTTAACTCTCATACAGATATCCATACACTCTATGGTTTGGCTTATGCCCGTCCCCGTAATGATAGGAAAGATAACTGTCCTCTGAAGACGATTGAACTATTACCTTTTAAAGAAAAGGAGGTATGGATCAATGGATTGTCCAAAGAAGAAAAAGAAATTATTCCGGCGCATCACAATGCTTGTTCAATAAAAAGATAGTGGTTAGTGTTTTAATAAAAGTTCGTTTTGTTTTTTTTCACCCCCTTTGCCGGCAACGGCGAGGGGGTTTTTCGTAATGGTAGTATGGGTAAGATTCTAAAATAAAATTTAATACTGGTAATTGGATTGTACTGAAATAAGCCCAATAAAAAAAACCGGAATCAGTTGCACAATATACAAATCTTGCCTATTTTCGCAAGTAGAATTTAGCATGTGTTTGAGATGGAAATAACTCGAAGGTACAAGTTATATGAATTTGCAAAGAAACACACAGATGTTATCAATCCGTTAAACCATTGGATTGAACGGGTTGAAAAGGCGGAATGGGCGAGTCACAACGAGCTGAAAGCCGATTTCCCAAGTGCGGACTATGTAACCAACAACCGCTACGTGTTCAATATAAAGGGCAACAATTACCGTATTGTTGTAGTTCTCATTTTCTTTGCAGGTGAGTTAAATATAAGGTTTGCCGGTACGCATGCTGAATATGACAAAATTGATGCGAAAACAATTTAAGGTGAACTATCATGGAGACAAATAAAATTAAAACAGAAAAAGAATATCGGAACATTTGCGCAGCAATGGACTTGCTGATAGACAAAGGCACACGGTTAGGAGATATGGAACTTTTGACAGATGTGGACAAAAACGAATATGTGCGATTGTCCACAATGGTTCGCACTTGGGAAAAGGTAAACTACCCACACCCCATACCTGCGAATCCTCTTATTGCCCGAATTCAGGAGCGTATGGCAGAACAAAACCTTAAACAGAAGGATACCGCCATTTTGCTAGGGATAGACGAAGCTCGTATGAGCGAAATACTGCATGGGAAACGGGCTATTAGTATGCGGTTAGCAAAAAGCTTACGCAAGAACCTGCACATTGAGGCAGATATACTTCTCGACTTTGCTTAAACGAAAAAGAAATTATTCCGGAGCATCATAAAGCTTGTCCAATAAAAAGATAGGGATTAGTGTTTTAATAAAAGTTCGTTTTGTTTTTTTTCGCGGCCTTGCCGGAAACGGTGAGGGGGTTTTGTTCAAAATTGTATTATTGATGTAAGAATTTATACAAATTGTCCTGTTGCAAGTTTGATGGTTCTAGCATATCCTCCATTATTAGCCTTGATTATTTAATGATTTTAACCCCCATTTGCCTTGATTATCGATTGAAATATTTGTAATTTCGCCCTGATATTTAATAATATTCTAATGAAAAGGGCAATTCTAAGCACATTAAAGGACTGGATATTAGAGAAAAACCATAAAGTTCTTCTGTTACGGGGCGCCAGGCAGGTTGGGAAGACTTATATTGTAAGGGAATTGGCAAAGGATTTCAATTTTTTTTTAGAGGTAAACTTTGAGAAAAACCCCGATATCCGCCAATTCTTTGATCAAAACCTTGACCCGGTCAGGATTTGCACAAACCTGTCGGCTTATTACGGTATTCCACTGATAGATGGCAAAACCCTGCTTTTTTTTGATGAAATCCAAAGTTGCCCGAAAGCCATACAATCGCTTCGGTTTTTTTATGAGACAAGACCTGATTTACATGTTATTGCTGCTGGCTCCTTGCTGGAATTTGCAATTGAAGATTTAACATCATGGGGAGTTGGCCGTATCCGTTCTGTCTATATGTACCCAATGTCATTTGATGAATTTTTGATGGCCAACAATGAGGATGCTCTAATTGAATTAAAGAAAAACGCATCACCTGATAATCTGTTGAATCTGGCTTTTCATGAAAAACTGAAGGACTATCTGAAACGTTTTTTGATGATTGGGGGAATGCCGGAGGTGGTAAAAACCTTTATCGGAAATAGCAGCAATATAAATTTGGTGCAAAATGTCTTATCAGATATAACGACATCTTACAATGATGATTTTGCAAAGTATAAAAGTCGCGTATCGGTCTTACGCCTTCGCGAATTAATGGCATCGGTTGTAAAACAGTCGGGAGGTAAATATATTTACTCCAATGCAGGGGTACTTTCCAATCCTGCACAGGCAAAAGAAGCCCTTGACCTCCTCGAAATGGCAGGACTTGTTTATAAGGTTTACCATACTTCAGGACTGGGAATTCCATTGGGTTCAGATGTTAATTACAAAATGTTTAAAGCCCTTTTACACGACAATGGGATATTTCAGCAATTATCGGGGTTAAGGCTTTCAGAATTATTAATCGCAAATAACATTGACTTGCTGAATAAGGGGAATATTGCCGAAGCTTTTGCAGGAATAGAAATGATAAAGTATTCCAGTGTGTACGAAAAAAAACAATTGTATTACTGGCATCGGGAGAAAAGAGGTAGCTCAGCGGAGGTTGACTATTTAATTGAATACCAGGGACAAGTGATCCCCGTGGAAGTAAAATCGGGGAGTTCAGGTAAAATGCAGAGTATGAACCGATTCTTGGAAGAAAGGAAATCAGGTTTCGGAATAAGGTTGTCTTTGGAGAATTTTTCAGCTTATGATAGAATTCGTGTTGTCCCATTGTATGCCATTTCGAATTTATTTCCTTTTTAAAATGGGATAAATCCGGATGCTAAACCTATATGCCTCATATTTAAACCTATGTATCTATTGTGTTAGTTTTTAACCACATAGGCTCAATAGGACAAAACTCATAGGAACATAGGTAAAATAAAATAAATAAGGCATATATTTATCTCTTCTTCCATAAGATGCAAAAATTCAATCTGGAAACATAAATGGAATAATGGACAATCCGCTCACCAACCAGGTTAAGATCTATAAAGAAGTACAGTTCACTGATTGTCTCTTTTCCGTCTTTGTAAAAAATCACGATTGCCAACATAATCTCTCTTTGAACATTTTTTCAAATTAGTTCCTATTTCTCTGCCCGATGGATGGGTCCAAACTTCCAAAATTATAAGAAATTAATCTTACTTTTGATGGTCAAGAAATGCCAAGGAACGATTACAATTCAATCCTTTCGGGATTTATTTGGCTTTTCGAAAACTAATTTTTCTAATATACTATATATCAATATTTACCAAACTATTGTTATTATGAAAAAACAATTTCCCAATGCAATTAAAATATTTTTGAGCTTTTTCAGATTCATTTTCACTTTATCATTGGTGATCTTGCTGGCTAACGAAAGAATGAAAGCCCAGAATGAATTGGATGTAATCAAAAATAACTGGATTCAATACAGCGACGCTCCCAACTCATTGTATCATCATCTTGCAGGACAGGCTTTTAATCCTCTCAAAGAGAGATCTGATGCGCTTTCAAAACTTAGCGTATTATCAGATTGGCAACAACGACAGACTTGGGTAAAGAAAACACTGTTGGAGATTGTTGGACCATTTCCTGAGAAAACGCCCTTAAATGCTAAGATACAAAGGACTATAGAAAAGGATGGTTACAGGATTGAGCATATTGTTTATGAATCTCAACCAGGATTTTACGTAACATCATCGATGTTTATTCCGGGTGGACTTAAGAAAAAGGGTCAGGCTCCTGTTGTGATTTACTGCAGTGGTCATGCGGTGGAAGGTTACCGGAGTGCAATATACCTGCATGTGATTGCAAATCTGGTAAAGAAGGGGTTCATCGTGTTTGCATTTGATCCTGTTGGTCAGGGGGAGCGTCTGCAGTATTTTGATCCGAAAACCGGCAAATCTATCGTTGGCGGACCTACAACAGAACATTCCTATCCCGGTGCACAGGCATTTACTACTGGCAGTTCACAGGCCAGGTATATGATTTGGGACGGTATAAGGGCTGTCGATTATCTTCTTACCCGAAAAGAGGTCGATCCTGCCAGAATAGGAATTACTGGAAGATCGGGAGGCGGAACCCAATCTGCGTATATCGCTGCATTTGATGATCGTATCTGTGCCGCAGCTCCCGAAAACTATCTGACCAATTTCACCAGGCTGCTACAGACCATTGGACCACAGGATGCAGAACAAAATTTATTTAATGCAATTTATCGGGGTATCGATCATGGTGACTATCTTCTGGTCAGGGCACCAAAACCAACACTGATGATCACAACTACACGCGATATGTTCAGCATTCAAGGTGCTTTGGAATCCGAGAAAGAGGTTGCAGCGATTTACAAGGCTTACGGGAAAGAGGATAATTTTAAAAGAGTAGAGGATGATGCGCCACATGCTTCGACCAAAAAGAACAGGGAAGCCATGTATGCTTTTTTTCAGAAATATCTGAATAATCCCGGCGTTTCAAGTGATGAGGAAACGCAGCCATTCGCTCCTGAGGATTTACGGGTGACCACCACGGGCCAGGTATCAACATCGCTTGGAGGTGAAACTGTTTTCAGTCTGAACCGAAAGGAGACAGAAAAACGGATAAATGAATTGAAAGTTTCAAGAGGTGACCTGACAAAGCATCTTCCAAAAGTATTGAATTCTGCAAAGAAACTCTCAGGCTATCTTGATCCCTCAGAAAATATTGACCCGGTGTTTACAGGTCGCATTCAAAAGAATGGTTATGTGATCGAAAAATATTTTTTAAAAGGTGAAGGTGATTATGTGATTCCCTACCTGTTAATGAAACCCGATAAGCCAAATGGTAAAGCACTGATCTTTCTTCATCCCTCCGGCAAGTCTGCTGAAGCAGCAGAAGGTGGTGAGATTGAATGGTTTGTCAGGAATGGTCTTACTGTTCTGGCTCCCGATATCATTGGAGTGGGAGAAATGGGTTCGGGGATTTACAAAGGCGATGCCTATATTGAAGGCAGTTCCCACAATTTATGGTATGCTTCGATCCTTATCGGTCGAAGTATCGTTGGCTTAAGGGCAGGTGATGTGGTGAGACTTACCAGGTTGTTGAAGAAAAACAGGGATATCAATGAGGTTTTTGGGCTTGCGAGAAAAGAAATGGCCCCGGTTATGTTGCATGCGACAGCTTTCGATAAGTCGATTACAAGAATAGCACTTATTGAGCCTTATTCCTCTTATCAATCTATAGCTTTGAACCGTTTTTATGACTCTAAATTTGTTTCCAGCCTAGTTCCCGGAGCCCTACCAACTTATGACCTGCCCGACCTTGCGGCAACTCTAATTCCCAGAAAACTATTATTCGTCGGAGTCACAGATGGAAATGGCAAGAGCCTTGATCAGGAAGCGATCAGCAAGGAATTTGAAATCATCCAAACTACTTATAAGACCATGAATATGGACACTCAACTAAACATTGTAACACTGAAGCCTGATGAAAAATTGTACGATTATTTGAATAAATGGATGAAATAAAATTATAGATTTGAAATCATTTCAGCCATACTCAAATTAACCAGAAATTGGAAATGAAAAATACTTTAACGCCCAATCATTTGTGGTATGTTGTCGACAATGTCAATGAGGTAAATTCACCTGCTCTTCTTGTTTTCCCAGACCGGATTGAACACAATATCAGGAAAATGGTTGAAATTGCAAGAGGAGCCGATCTGTTAAGGCCTCATGTTAAGACACATAAAATGAAGGAGATCATCAATTTGCAGATGAAATACGGCATTTACAAGTTTAAATGTGCTACAATTTCAGAAGCTGAGATGGTCGCAAAGTGCGGAGCTAGAGATATATTGCTTGCCATTCAACCAGTTGGTCCCAATCTGGGAAGATTTTTTCAGTTAAAACAGCATTTCCCGAATTCAAAAATAGCTTGTATCGCTGATTCACAAGAAGTAATTCTTCAGTTATCACAGATGTCCTGCCAAACAGGTTTGAAAACGGACATCTGGCTTGATGTCAACAATGGCATGAATCGTTCCGGTATTGTTCCGGGAGAAGAAGCGGTTCGACTTTATCGGATGATCCTCGATTTGCCAATGATAGGGGCAGAAGGACTTCATGTTTACGATGGTCACATCAACGAGCCAGACCTTTCACTCAGACAAAAGATATGCGACGATTCGTTTATGCCTGTTTTAAGTCTGGTCAATGAACTTGAAAAAGCGGGTGCAGGTCCCATAAAAATTATTGCAGGGGGTACACCAACATTTCCAATCCATGCTTTGCGATTGGGCGTTGAAACCAGTCCGGGAACAACTCTTTTGTGGGATTATGGAAACAGCAGTGCATTTCAAAATATGGATTTTTTGCACGCAGCAGTATTACTTATGCGCGTCATCAGTAAACCATCGAAAGATTTGATATGTATCGATCTTGGGCACAAGGCAGTTGCTTCTGAAATGGCTCAGCCAAGAGTTAAGATTTTGGGAATTGAAAACTATTCTATCATTATGCACAGTGAAGAGCATATGGTAATCAGGACACCGGAAGCCGATAACTGGAAAATTGGCGACCCGCTTTACGGTATTCCCTGGCACATTTGTCCAACAGTCGACCGTTTTGATTCGGTCTCAGTTGTCAACGGGCATCAGGTCACAGGTGAATGGTTTGTTGAAGCAAGGAAAAGAAAAATTACTTTCTAAAAACGTGATAAAGATGACAAACAGAAGAGATTTTATCAGGAAAAGTTCAGTTGGAACTGCTGGAATAGCCATCGGTGGTATGGGTTTCAGCTCAAAATCGTATGGCTCAATTATGGGTGCCAATGATCGGATTGTAGCTGCAGTTGTCGGCCTTGGTGGACGTGGCGGTGCCCATGTAAGTGCCTGGTGTACTCTGAAAGAATCCAGGAATGTGACTTTGAAAACGCTTTGCGATGTGGATGAATTGTTGTTTGCCCAACGAATGAAGACCGCTGAAAGCAGGACAAAAGTTAAGCCTTCGACCGAATGGGACATGCGCCGGGTATTTGATGACAAGGAAATCAATGTTGTCTCGTTTGCTAC
>JBAXWR010000265.1:0-10518 GCA_037128295.1 Mariniphaga sp. | reverse complement strand
ACCAATGCATCGACCGCCGATTTAGAGGCACTGTGGGAAGAAAATCCAAAACCTGGGTGACGGGACAAACCGCTTGATACAGCAACTATTACGCCACTCTTTTTTGCAAGCATTGAAGGGATCACTGCTTTGGAAGAGTTGTAGAACGATTTCATTTCGCCATAATATTTGTAGGAAAACTCCTCCCAGGTGAGTTGCATAAAGGGCGCTACTTTAAAGTGGAGGCCGGCATTGATTACAAGAATATCAACATCACCGTAGGTGCTGTTGATCACCTCCATCATCTTTTCGACCTGATCATTTTCGGTAACATCGGCCTGGACGGCAATGGCCTCACCATTTTTGGATTTGATCTCATCTACAACACTTTGGGCAGCATCAGCGTTGTTGCAATAGTTGACTACCACTTTCGCACCTTCGAGCGCAAAAAGTTTGGCAGTTTCGGCACCAATCCCACGGCTGGCACCTGTAATAAGGGTAATTTTGTCTTTAAGTAACATAGAGTAAAATTTTAATATATTGTAATTCAATTAGTTGTTTTTTAATGATAGGATGTTAGCCACTTTTCGTTCTCCGGCATGATCCCATTTCTTGTTGTCGCATGGGTAGTTGACGACCCCATTTTCGGGCTGGTTGTTCATCCAAAGTGTTGTGGAACCACCTCCATCGAGGTTAATCCCATCTGTTGAACCTAACCATCTCATGATGTTGCGCAGTTCAAATAAGCTCATCCCGGCTGCATTTTCGTTCCTTCCATCTATAGTTATCAGCAGCACCCGTTTTTTGGAGGTCAATGCTACGGCTGTCCGAGGATGGCGAGTGACGTTAAAAGATACAGAATCAAGTAGTTCTGGCTTATGCGCTGTAACCAGAAGTGGACCCGACACCATTATGTCTTCTGCTTTCAAATCAGATTCCCAATCTTCCCTATCGTTCCACTTTTCGATCCTTAGTTTGCCACCACTAATTGCCAAAGCTGACCTTTGATGAAACTCCCTCTTTCCATTTTGCAACTGATTCTGATGGAGGACTTTTCCATCTACTTTTATATAATCTACCGAACCTCCTTCTTTTACATTGAAAAATGTTCCGTTCACTGCGGCCAGCGCACCTGTTTCCCTACCAAATTCACTTGTTGGTTGAAGAATTTTTCCATTATCAACAACGCCAAATTGCCGCTTTCTACCTTGTCTGACTTCGAGGATGTTGATATTTTGATTGGAACCAAACAGGTTGCCCCGGAAAGAATACTGTTTCCAGACAACTCCTTTTGCAATCTTCGTAGTATTCCAATTGGCGGTAACAAGGGTAATCGAATCATTTTGTGAATAGGCAACAATAGTTAATACCATTGCAAACGAAAGGATACAAATGCGGATGGCAAGACGGAATAATCCAGACATATCATTCAGATTATTAGTCGATTATAGATAATCCTTAATCCTTTACGATTGTTTTACCTGCCATTGGACCCGGTTTCAAAGATTGTATCTCGTCAATGTGGATCACAACCACTGCCTTGGGTTTAGGCATTCCCATCTTTTGCGACATTTCAGCAGCTCTTTCATAAAGTTCACCTTCGGCCAATACTTCGGGTTTTCCAAGAAACCGGTAACCATCCAAAATTTCCCTGTTGACGATGCCAACAGCCACCCTTGATCCATTTAAAACATTTTTATAGGTAGCCCCACCTGTACCCTCTGTGAAAATCAGTGCATTGTCACTAAGTACCCTTGTTGAACGCTTGGGGGCAACATTAGGGTTTCCTGCAGCATCAACAGTTGCAACAAAACATTGCTGCGTAGCGATCATCTCTTTCATTTCGGGAGTCAAAGTTGCCATAATTGTTGATTTTAAGATTTGAAAAATAATTCATATTTGAGTGCAAGTTAAACTTAAATAGGTGCAAAACAAAAAATATGGGTGCAAAGAGAATGAATTTGATAAAAACAGGTGCAAATTAAAGTGCGAATCCTTTATCAAATCCAAAATCTTTAAATCAGGATACCTACTTATCCTTTATAACGTTCCACCCCTCAATTCCCAGTGTTACCAATTTTTGATCAATATTTTTGGGCAACAGGCTCAAGTCAATACCAATCTCGCGGTTTTCGCCTGGCAATAATGTGAAGTAATTATCTGAAAAATAGACTGGTAATACAAGTTCACCACTTTTTGCATCAACAAGCTTTAAACGGATAAAAAATGCAGTTTCGTTTGTTGTATTGGAGACAACTGCAATTTTCTCTCCGGCGGTATTGCTTTTGAACTCCCATTTCAAAGAAACCAGTTTCAGGTCGTTAAGCTTTTCGTAGCTTTTGCCGGGTTGCGACAACCAATAGAAATTCTGGTCAACCAACTGTTTGTTCTGGTTGATCAATTTTAACCTAAGAAAATATACTTCATTTTTAACCAATTGATATTTAACCTTTTGCTGAACAGCCACCATATTGGCAGATACTGATGTTTTATATTGATCAGAAGACAACAGCTTGCCATGAATATCAAACAATTCGGAGCTGATTGTGAGGTCTTTATAATCGTAAAGGGTTTGGTTGACGATGCAAACTGCTGAATCGTTGAGGTTCAATTGAACATGCAATGGTTTTGCGCCATGTTGATAGCCATAAAAACCACCGTTTTGCTCCAGGAATACGTCATAGAATTGTCCGCGTAAAGATGTCCAAGGGTTTTGATTCTTCCAGACCAACATGCCTGTATAAGTTGTCCACATCCTGGCATAAAACCCTTCCTGCAACGCGCGGTACTGCTCATAATTCACCAATTGCGCTTTTTTGCAGAAATCGTCAATTCCCGAAGGTTTCCCATATTGGTTAATGAAATTTCCGTAACCGATGTATTTGTGGTAAGTCCAGGTAGGATTTTCCCTCCGTTCACCCGGAAGTGTCAGATCTTTCTCTTCCATCATTTTACGCATCGTTTCCACATTTGGCATACCCACCGAGCCCAGTTCCGGGTTGAACGGGAAAGATGTTGTATTGAAGAACGTCAATGGATTCTGTATCCCGTAAGGACCATCACCATTGCCACCCAATTTATTGTGGGCCAAATCATTCGATGTTGATTCGTTGAGGTAATATCGGGTAGGGTCGAATTTAGGGAAAACCTCATTTTTTAGTTTCTTGTCAATATCGGCAGGTGGCGTAAATTCGTTTCCGCCACACCAAAGATAAAGGCTCGGATGGTTTCGCAGCATCTTCACCTGATCGATCACCGAATTGACAAACAAAGTATGGTTGTCGGGATAGGCACGCCGCCTGTCCTGAGTCTCCTTTTTCATCGGATCGAACCAGCGACCGTTGCAATCACCTGAAATCCATAGGTCCTGCCAGACCAGCAAACCGTATTTGTCACAGGCATCGTAAAATTCGGGACGCTCTGTCATCGATCCTCCCCAAACGCGAATCATGTTCATGTTCATTTCGGCATGAAACTTTACCTCTGCCTCGTACCGTTCAGGCGATAGACGGAGTAAAGCATCCGAAGCGATCCAATTCCCTCCTTTGATGAAAATATCCTGACCATTTACAGAGAAAATCCTTCCACCAAGAGGTTCGTCAAATCGGGATGAGGTTTCACGAACACCAAACGTAACTTGTTCATTATCTGATATATAATTTTTATCTGAAACAAACGTGAATTCCATCTTGTACAATGGATGTTCGCCAATGCCATTGGGCCACCACAATTGGGGGTTTTCGATTTTAAATTCGGGAAGTGCCACTGTTATTTTTTCGCCGGGAAGGAGTGTCACAGGTTTTGAAATTTCAGTTTTCTCAAATTTGCATATTACCTTTCCGGTCTGCTTTACCTCCGAACTGTTTACAAGATCAACCGATGTGGCTACAAAAGCAGGTGCTTGTTTCCCACTGGGAACCCTTTTTCCGGGAACTTTGGTTTGGATGGAAGGATCGAGCAAATCAACAGGTCCCGTAATTTCAATGGCTACTTCGTCCCAAATTCCTGTATTTCGGTCAGGAATCGGGCAAATCCAGTCCCATCCCGCAGTAAATTGCATAGAAACTGATTGTCCGATCACACCATCACCACCTTGCCCATTGGGAGCTCCTACAGGGTTAGGTGGACGTACCAAAACAGCCAGACGGTTTGCCCCTTTTTCGATATATGAGGTAATCAGGTATTTCTCGCGCAGGAACATCCCCTCGTGTGTATCGGGATTGATCTTCTTCCCATTGAGGTACATATTTGCTGAATAGTTGATCCCCCTGAATTTGAGCCATACCTGTTCACCGGTTTTGAGTTCAGGCAGGTTAAACTGATTGTAAAACCAGTAGGTGTAATAATCTGCACCAACTGTGTGTATATCAGGGATCAGCGTATTGTTCATCCCAAAAAACGGATCAGGGACTTTTTTATTGTGGAGCAAGGTGGTCAGGACTGTTCCTGGGACAACAGCCTCCATCCAATCATAAAACTGAAAATTTTTTCCTGAAATTACTGTACCGTCGACATTAATTTCGATTGCCTTTTTGGCTTTCCAATTGGAATTGAGCTTAATGACATTGGGTTGCGCGATTGTTTGAAGCGTAACCATCACAAGCAATAAAAGGAGGCAAATGTTTTTGTTCATATGTTTATTCTTAGTCTTTGATGATAGGGATACCACTGAAATAAAATCCGTTGTTTACAAATTAAGGTTAAATTGTTCAAATTACCAAGTGAAAACCTATTGTCTTTAGTTTTGAAAAGCATATTATTGCAACCCAATATTCCCATGGTATTTCCAAAATATTTCAACGTATTTCTATTTATGTCAAATAATAATAAATTCAATATCAACATATTATACCTAAATGACCTGAATATCTCCTCTGTCGAAAAAACCTACGCCAAAACGATCAAACAATTGCAGGAGGGGGATTTTAAAAGTGCCGATGTAAGGAAGATGGCCAGCACCGGTTATTACAGGGCCAGGCTCGACATCCGCGATAGGTTGCTCTTTACATTTGCTAACTATGAGGATAAGCGTTATTTGCTTGTATTAGAGATAATTAAGAATCATCGATACGAAAGTAGCCGTTTTTTGCGCGGTGCGGAAATTCCAGATGAAGAGAAATTTATACCAGTAAATTCACCCAACGAAATCACTATTTCGGAGAATGATTTTATTTTCGTCAATCCAAAATCGAACCGTATTCATCTGCTCAATAAATTTATCTCCTTCGACAACCTACAAAATGCAATCTATTCCCTTTATCCACCGTTGATTATCGTGGGTTCTGCCGGAAGCGGAAAAACTGCTTTGGTCCTTGAAAAACTAAAGGAACTGCCAGGGGATATCGCCTACATTTCATTATCGGAATTTTTGACAGAAAATGCATCAAAGATCTATTATTCAAATGGTTTCGAAACCGAAAAGCAGGATGCCGAGTTCCTGTCGCTTCACAACTACCTTTCAAGTTGGGAAAAGCCACAGGGACGGGAGGTCACTTTCCGCGATTTCGATGGCTGGTTTTTTCGCCACGCACAAGCTGTAAAGATCAACGAACCTTACCGTGTTTTCGAGGAATTCAAAGGCGTGATCACCGGATCGCCGATCCATGCAGCTTATCTTACAAAAGACGAATACCTCGAATTGGGGATCAAACAATCGATTTTTTCAACCAATGAGCGGGAACGGTTATACCCGCTATTTTTAAAATATCTCGACTGGCTTGGCGAAAACAACCTGTACGACAGCAATATATTGTGCTACAACTATTTGGAAAAAATTAAACCGCGTTACGACTTTGTAGTTGTGGATGAGGTTCAGGACATTACCAACATCCAATTGAAATGCATCCTGCAATCGTTGAAACACAAAAACAACTTTATCCTCACAGGCGACAGCAACCAGATTGTCCATCCCAACTTTTTTTCGTGGAGCAAGGTCAAGAGCTATTTCTACGAAAGTGGCGATAGTGGAAACCAGATTAAGATTCTTCAAACCAACTACCGCAACAGTTTGCAGGTTGTCGAGTTAGGGAATAATTTGTTGAAGGTTAAAATTACGCGGTTTGGTTCCATCGACCGCGAGAGCAATTACCTGATCGGCACTGTCAGTAAACATAAGGGCGAGGTGCTACTTTACCCCGATGAGGAGAAAAAGAAAAACGAACTCAACAAACGGACCCAAAACAGTACCCATTATGCTGTAATAGTTCCATCGAATGAACAAAAAGCAGAAGCCAGGCGGTTTTTTAAAACACCTTTGGTATTTAGTGTACATGAAGCCAAAGGGTTGGAATATGAAAATGTAATCCTGCTCAATTTTATTTCGGGCAACGAAGCCGAATTCCGCGAAATCATCAAAGGCGTTACTCCTGACGATTTAAAGAAAGACGAACTGGCCTACAACCGTGCTGCCAACAAACAGGATAAGGACGCAGAGGTTTATAAGTTCTATATCAATTCGTTGTATGTAGCCATTACCCGTGCCGTAAAGAACATCTATATATTTGAAAAACTCGCAAAACACCCTGCACTTCAATTGCTGCAACTGGCCGAAACCAAGGAAGAGATAAAAATTGCCGAAACCAAGTCAACAGTAGAGGAATGGTTAGCAGAGGCACACCGTCTTGAAGAGCAGGGCAAATACGAGCAGGCAGAACAGATCAGGGCGAAATACCTTGGTTATGAATATCTTAGCCCAGAACAATTGGAGGAGGTCAAGAAACTGGCCCTGGATGCTACCAAAAAGGAATTTGAGGTCAAAAAAGAGCGCAAGCAACTTTTTCAATATGCCCAGGCGCACCAACGTTATGATTGGGTCGAGCAATTGGCCCAACTTCAATTCCAACGGGCAATTGTGTTGATGAAAGAGGTGAGGCAGGACAGGAAGGAGTATGCCAAAAACATCCGTTTGGGGCGCAAAGTTGAGGCATTCAAGGTGATCAAGAAATATGGCGTCGATTTCGTTACCGATGACGATGGGGCGACCGGTTTTATGGTGGCCTTGCACTACGGACATGAAGTGATGATCAATGAGTTTATTCAATTGAGGGCTTCCCTCCTGGTAAAAGACAAATTGGATAAAACAGTGGCCAACTACCTGTTATCCGGGTATGTACAAAATATTATCCATAAAAAGCAAACTGCTTCGTTAGCAATACTTAACCGTTATTGGCGGTTGGTCAATCCCCATAGTCTGACTTACGAAACCTCCAACAGGAAGTTTCAGGTCAGTTCGCACAGCATGGTTTATTTTCTGTTGGTGCTGATGAGGTCGGTTGACGAGATAAACCAGCATAAGGCATATTATCATAAAGGGAAACCAGACGAAATAAAAATGTCATGTTTTCCAATGGACGTTATCGTGAATAGTGCTGAATTGATTCCCGATGAAATTCTTCCCCCTTACAGAAAAAACAGGCAATACCTCAATAGCGTTCTATCGTCAAATGAGATAAGCAGGAAAGATTTCCCCAATTGCAAAATGGCTTTTATCCGGATCGAACGCGGTGTATATGTTGTGAACTATAATATTAAGTGGTAAAATGTACTTTTTACGTTTAATTCCAAATTTTAAAACCGGTTATTTAACATTTTAACATATATTCGCGGTATCATTTCAATTCCAGACTAATGAACCGTTTATATATTTTTATTTTGCTGTTAATCAGCACGATGGATGTTTCCACCTTATTTGCCCAGGATTCGATCAATTACAAATTGTCAACCGACACGATGGTCAATTATAGGGCTAGCATGCGCAGGGCCTATTACGCCACAAGGATTTCGGCTCGGCCACGGATCGACGGGAAATTGACCGATGAATGTTGGTCACAAGGTGTTTGGTCGGGCGATTTTACCCAACAGCAGCCCAAACAGGCAGCAGCCCCTTCACAACCAACTGAGATCAAAGTATTGTATGACAATGACAATCTGTATGTTGCCATGAAATGTTTCGACCGTCAACCTGGTGGGATCAGGCCAATCCTTGGTCGACGGGATGTGGTGATTGGGGACATCACCGGAATTGCTATCGATTCGTATCATGACAAGCAAACCGCCTACGAATTCAATGTTGCCGCGTCGGGACAAAAAGTCGATCTTTTGCACCTTGGGTCATACAAATGGGATTTTAACTGGAATGCGGTCTGGGATGGGAAATCGACTGTTACCGATACGATGTGGATTGCGGAGATGAAAATTCCTTTCAGCCAGATCAGGTTCACGAAACAGGACAACCAGGTTTGGGGAATGCACATCTGGCGCTGGATCGACCGTTTCCAGGAGGAGAGCGAATGGAAACTCATTCCTGTCGATGCACCGGCAATGGTTTACCTGTTTGGCGAACTGCGAGGCATAGAAGGGATCAGCCACAAGAAGAACTTCGAGATCATGCCGTATATGAGCGGTAAATATTTTCCCAACTCAAGTCCCGAAAAAGCTTTAAGGGGTGGTATCGGAATTGATGGCAAGATAGGGATCACCTCCAATTTCACGGTCGATTATACGATCAATCCCGACTTTGGACAGGTGGAAGCCGACCCATCAATTTTAAACCTGACCTCCTACGAGACGTTTTATGAAGAGAAACGCCCGTTTTTCCTCGAAGGTAGCTCAATCTTTGACTTTACAATGGGCGACGACATGCTGTTTTATTCGCGGAGGATTGGCCATGCCCCATCGTATCTTCCCAATAGCGATCCGGGAAAAACCGTTTCGATGCCCGAAAATACAACGATCCTCAGTGCGCTCAAATTGACAGGAAAAACGAACAAAGGGCTTTCAGTTGGTGTAGTCCAAAGTTTTACGGCCCGCGAAAACGCCACGATTTACTCGGCCAATTCCTCCGAAAAAATTGCTGTCGAACCATTTAAGAGCAATCTTGTGGGAAGGGTCAAACAGGACCTCAACAAAGGAAATACAGTCATAGGTGGGATGTTCACTTCTTCTATCAGCAATATCAGGGACACGCAGCTTGAATTTCTTCCCAACTCCTCTTATGCGGGTGGCCTTGACCTGGAACACAACTGGCTCAACCGTAAATACTTCGTGGCTTTTAAAGGATTTTTCAGTCAGGTAAACGGCAGCAAAGAATCAATTACCCGCCTTCAGGAATCGACTGCCCATTATTACCAGCGCGAAGATGCCGACTACCTTACCCTCGATCCCGAACGTACCGACTTGTCGGGTTATGGCGGAAAGTTGGATATTGGCAAACGGAGCGGAAAATTCAGGGTCACCACAGGTGTGGATTGGCGTTCACCGGGTATGGACCTCAACGAAATGGGTTATCTGAGGCAGGCCGATTTTATCAGGCAAAATGTTGAATTGACGTATAAAGTTGACAAGCCTTATGGTATCCTGATGAATTACCAGTATGGGTTGACACAATCGCACGAATGGAGCTTTGGGGGCGAGAATTTACTCGACAAGCTGACCTTTATTACCAAGTTGAGGTTCAATAATTTATGGATGGCCAATTTCTCGGTGATCGAAAATCTCAACAGGTTTGATACAAGGGAATTGCGCGGTGGGCCTAAGCTTTTTAAAGACAACAGCTCAACCTGGAATCTTCAGGTGATGACGAACAGTGTCAAAAAATTGTCTTTTGGTTTGGCCAATACCCTTCTGTTTTCAAAGGATAAGATTTCAAAAGAGACTGATTATATCCTTAGCGTGAAGTGGCAGATGAACAACCGTTTAAGCCTCACCACACAAACAGGTTACCATATTGGGACGAATTACCAGCAGTATGTCAATACGGTTGCCAAAGCCCTGTGGAACGGAGACCAAAACGAATACATTGTAGGTAAAATCGATCAGAAAACCTTGTACATGACGGTTCGCCTCGAATACTATGTTTCTCCCGAACTTTCGTTCCAATATTATGGAAGTCCCTATGCATCAATTGGTAAGTATGACGATTTCCGGCTTGTGGCCAATGCATCGAGCCGCAACCTGAACCAACGATATGCCCCTGTTACTGTTCTGAACGAAGTGGCGAACAACTATTCGATGGACCACAACGGCGACCATTTTCCGGATTTTACAATGCGAAAACCCGATTTCAATTTTCAGGAGTTCCGTTCCAACCTGGTTGGCCGCTGGGAATTCAGTCCTGGCTCGACGCTTAACCTTGTCTGGACCAACACCCGTTCGTTGTACGAGAACAATTACAACAGCTCGATCGGCAACAGCTTTGGCGGCATCAGCGGATTGAAGGCGAACAATGTGTTTATGGTGAAATTGAATTATTGGTTCTCGTTATAGGTTTTAAACACATAAGCACATAAGGCAAAGACACATAGGTACATAGAAGAAAACAATGGTGTAAAGTTGAATGCGAACCTATGTGCCTATTGTGTCAGTTTTTTAGCCACATAGGAAAAGAGGTAAAACACATAGGCACATAGAAAAGGTGACGGACAATTTTCTTAAATTTGTCAATTAATTACCTGAAATAAGATTCACATATTGCCCATCATGAAGCTACAACCTCTCTCCCCTGCAAAATCGTTGAACAAGGCTTATCTTAAGCAGTCCCTC
>JBAXWR010000264.1:0-10559 GCA_037128295.1 Mariniphaga sp. | reverse complement strand
GTACGCTGGTCATGAACAATTGTACCCTTGCAGGAAATAAAATCATTGCGACCTCGGAGGGAGGTTTAGCCGTTAACGGTGGTGCAATTTATTCGCAAGGCACTTTACTAATGACGAATTGTACCTTAACAGAGAACATGGCAATCAGTATACAACCTAATTCTGGTGGGGCAATTTACCTTAATTCGGCAATTTCAACATTGACCAATTGTACCTTAAAGGGCAATTCTGCCACTAGTGGGGCTGGGGTTTCAATAAATTGGGGTACATTTACTATTTTAAATACAATAATGGTAGATAACGGAACATCCGATTACCATGTTTTAGCCGGTATTACACTGGTGGACAAAGGGTACAACTTAATCCAAAACCAGACTTCAGAATATGATCCTACCGATATCTGGTACTTCAACCAAACTTCGGATATCCTTTATAGCCACAATTACAGTGGTACAGTTAAGGGATCATGGAACCGGAACGATGCTGCAATTGAGGGCGATTTGAACCTTTCTTCCACGCTTGAAGACAATGGCACAGTATTCGGGACACAAACGCTGAAGACAACATCAGGTTCCTTTGCCATCGGGGCAGGGACAAGTTCTGTCGATAATTACCCGATTACTATTCCACAAACCGACCAGCGTGGCGCGTTAAAGGATGGTACTTTCGATATTGGTGCTTATCAATACCAAATCAACACATCCGAGGCTGATAATGTCTGGACCGGCAAGTTCGACAATCTATGGGGGACAGCCGGTAACTGGACTAAAAATACTGTTCCGGTGGGAACCGAAAACCTGGTTATACCTATTGTGCTGACAATGCCGACTGTAAATAATGCACAAGGCGACCCGGCACTTTGCAAAAACATCACGATTACAAAAGGCGCCAGCCTGATCGTGGCCACGGGCAAAGCATTTACCATAAATGGCAACCTGGTCAATAACAATACAGGCAGCGATGGGCTTACAATTAAATCGGACAACAGTGGTACCGGCTCGATGAAAGTTCTGGGAACGGTTTTGGCCGGGGCAACAGTTGAAAGATACATGTCTGCCGATGCCTGGCACCTCATCTCTTCTCCCACAGCCTCTCAACCGATTATCAACTTCCTGACCGACAACAAGGACATCGCCACAAGTGCTGTTTCAACACCATATGCGTTTGCGATGAGGGGTTATAACACATTGGAGGACAAATGGTCAACATCGTTTTTTGACGACACAAAGCCCGAAACCGACTTGTTTGGAGTAGGTAGGGGATATGCAACTCTCACCAAGTCACCATTAACACAATCTTTTTCGTTCAAGGGGACTTTAAACATTCTGCCAATAAGCAGTATATCCGTGGCCACTGGTTGGAACCTTGTGGGCAACCCTTACACAACAGCTTTGAATATCAACGTAGGTACAAATAGTTTTGTATCGGTGAATTCAAGCCTTTTGCCCGCAAGTTATGCGGCCGTGTATTTTTGGGATGCAGCAATCAGCGCGTATATTGCTGTAAACAATGATTATGCCGATACTTATGCCCCTGTAGGCCAAGGTTTCTTCGTAAAAGCTGGAAGTGCGGGGAACATTTCTTTTAACTCCGATATGCAGGCTCACGATGGGTCTCCCGGTTTTAAAGCTTCAGCCCTGCCCAGGCCTACCATTAAGCTTATGGCTAATAACGGCACAGGAAGCGCTTCCACACTGATTAAATTTATGGACAGTGCCCGCGAAGGCCTTGATGTAGGTTACGATGCCGGAATTTTCAAAGCGAATGCTGAATTTTCGGTTTACACCAAGTTGGTCGAGGACAATGGTGTCGAATTTCAGTTGCAATATTTGCCGGCCAACCAATACAACAAATTGGTCATCCCGGTAGGTATCGATTCTAAAGCCGGTGGCGAAATCGTATTCTCTGTAGAAACCGTCCAATTGGACCACACTTGCAAAGTATTACTGGAAGACAAGCTAACAAACACATTTACAGATCTTTCAAAAGAAAATTACAAAGCTGCTGTCGTGGCAAATACAGTAGGTACTGGAAGGTTCTTCCTGCACACAGGTGACATTGTAAGTGGCCTTGAGGATCAGGTGCTTGACGGCAAACTGACCGCATATGCAAAAAGCAATATAGAAATCCGCGTGATTGGAGAGGTTGGCGACGGTGCGGTTGCTACGTTGGTCAATGGTTTGGGAAAGGTGGTACTCACAAAGAAATTGGGTGCCGGAACTTTAAATATAATTGATCTCCCGAACCTTGACAGCGGTCTTTATATTCTAAACATCAAGGACAAAGGCATGCCACATACAATTAAGATTTTGATCAGAAATTAGGGGCAAACCCTCAAGGTAAAGGCAACCTTGAGGGTTTGCTATGCCTGGGAAAAACACTTTGATTAATACAAAAACCCAAACAACCAAAGTGGGATCGTGTTTTGAACAGCATACTCAATATTATCAGCGGCTATGAAAGCGTTTTCAATTCCTGCAATTTGTTTGCGTGTTTTGTTTTTGCCACCAATTTCAAAAGTATATTTATTGTCAACCAGAAAATCACTGCGTTCCGAAGTGGCAATTTTGTGCTGCAGCTGCAACTGGTTAATAAAAAAGGTTTCCCTTAAAGTTCCCTGATTAAATTGGTTATCGGCTAATGATGCAACAAGATTGGGGTTGTTGAGATAAATTTTATCCGGTTTGTTCATCTTGTTTATGCCGTGAGTGCCTTGTTGCAACAGGATCAACAAGTCGGCTCTCTCAAGAAGGTACAAGTACCGCACCAGTGTTTCCCTGCTAACACCCAACTGTTGACTAAGTTGCACAATATTAGGTTTATATGGGACAATTTCTGCCAGGATGGAAACCAGCTTTCTTAAATAATGTACGGCGTTGTAGTCAATTTTTTCAACTGAAGGTAAATCGCTGTCCAATAAATGATTAACTGTTTGCTTTAGCCGAATATGAAATTCCGTTTCACCTTCCATGAAAAAGGGGTAATACCCAAATTGAAGATACTCTTCGAAAATTTTTAAAGGTTTTATTTTCTCAAGAATTGTAGGAATTATTTTGTGCGATTCGTTCAAAAGAGATTGGAGTTCAAAAACAGGAAAATGAAGTTTGTATTTTAGTTCGATAAACTCACGAAACGACAAGCCCTGGAGGCTGTACAGAATGGCACGTCGGCTCAAATCTGCTTTCCCCCTGTAAATGTCCAATGCGGAGGAACCAGTTACAACAATTTTCAGGTCGGGGAAGTAATCATAGATATTTTTAATTTCCTGTGACCAGTTTTTATATTTGTGAACTTCGTCAAGAAAAAGATACTTTCCCCCTCTTTTTACGAAATCCTCAGCAGTGTCAACCAATGTATTCTTCGCGAAATGTAAGTCGTCCATGTTTAAGAAAATGACCTCATCTGGCATTTCATATCGGTTTTCCTTGATGTATTGAAGCAGAAAGGTCGTTTTACCAACGCCCCGTGCACCGGTAATTGCAATCAACCGATTGTTCCAGTTGATCGTGTCCCATAAGTACCTTTTAAATGTGACGTCAACGGAGCGGATCCTTGAAGCTGAGAATTGATATAATTTTTCCATTTTGACAGATGCTTTCGACAAAAATACTAAATTATTGACAGATGCAACTGTCAATTTTTTATTTTTTAATTCTAAAATATGAAATAGCCCCAAACTTTTTAATACAAATATCCCCCATTGTTACGTAATCGTCAAGATTAAAAAAAAGTTCAAATGAAATTAATTCTTATACTATAATAGTTATACATTTGTAACCATTATAAGAATAGAACAGTTCAGATGTTGAAAACAAAAGTTGATATGATTGCCGAAAACCTGATGACAATTCATCCGTTGTTGTTCAGGAGTTTTTCGAAACCCATGCGGAAACAGACTTCGATCACCCCTGCAGGATTATTCGTATTAAGGCAGTTAAGAAAAAATGGGACACAATCGATGTCGCAAATCGGAAAATTTCTGGCAATGCCGAAACCCCACATTACAGTCATTGTTGACAAACTAATCGAAGAAGGGTATGTTGAAAGACATAACGATCCCAATGACAGGCGGATCATTAACATTACCATCACTGAGAAAGGGTTGAAAGATTTGGACATGTTCATTCAGGCACTCACCGAAAACCTCAAAGAAAAGCTTAATTCACTAAATCCAGAAGAACAGGACCTGCTTGCAGCCTCTTCCCAGAATGTCAAAGAGATGTTGTTGTACATCTCAGCAAAAGAAAAAGTATAAATTATTAATAGATCTAAGAAAGAATTTTTATGACAACTATTCAGGTAAAAAAAGAGAAAAGCGGTAAAATTTATATTCCCTTGGTATTGATCACCTGTTTGCTTTTGGGTGGCCTAATTTATTGGTATATAGACTATTCCAGATATATTAAGACTGACGATGCCCATGTTGAGACAGAAAATGTGTCTGTAGGATCCAAAATCCTGGGAAGGATAGGTCAGGAATTTGTGGTTGAAGGGGATTCTGTCAAACAAGGTCAATTGCTTGCTATTCTTGATAGTACAGATCTGGTTGCGCAAAAGAACCAGGCCATTGCCTTAAAAATGCAGGCTGAAGCGGCCATATCGCAGGCAGAAGCCAAATATCAATACGACCTGAAAAGCAAGACGGTACTGGAGATTGCCCTTGTTAAAGCCCAGGAGGATTTTTCACGTGCAAAAAATCAAATTAAAGGCGATGTGATTACAAAAGAGGCATACGATCATGCCGAAAAGGCAATGGAAACAGCCAAGGCACAACTTGAAGCTGCGCATTCCCAGACTAAAGTTTCAAGCGCAATCATAACTAGTACAAAAGCTGCAGTTGCGAGTTCTGAAGCACAGATCAAAGTGATCGAATCGCAGATCAACAATACCAGGCTTTACGCACCAACAAACGGCATAGTTGCTAAGCGTTGGTTGCTTCCCGGTGATATTGCGCAACCGGGACAGTCGATCTTCACCCTCATCAATAACCAGAAACTTTGGGTCAGCATCTATCTTGAAGAAACTAAGACAGGGAATTTGCATCAGGGACAACCGGTAATATTTAATCTCGATAGTTACCCTGATGTCGATTTCACAGGTAAAATATTCTCCTTAGGTGCAAATACAGCCGCTCAATTCTCCCTGATCCCTGCGAATAATGCATCGGGCAACTTCACAAAGGTAACCCAACGTATTCAACTAAAGATTTCTATTGAAGGTACTCAGAATGGGAAACCATTGTCGGAATACCGTATTCTTTCCGGAATGTCGGCCATGGTAAAAATTGTCCGCTAACGATGCGCAAAGTTTCCATCATGCACAAGTTGCGCAGAAAACTGCGCAATCGAAGTTCCGGATACCACCCGATGCACGATCGCTACAAATGGTTCGTGCTGGCTAATATTATGCTCGGAACATTTATGGCCGTCCTCGATGCGACAATCGTGAATGTCGGATTGCCCAAGATCATGGCATCATTTGGGGTCGGGATCGATAAAATCGAATGGGTAGTCACTGCCTATATGCTTTCAATGGCCGTTATGTTGCCCACTTCGGGTTGGCTGGCTGATAAGTTCGGATATAAAAGGCTCTACTTCTTAGGATTGTTCCTTTTTACATTGGGATCGATGCTCTGTGGGATGTCGAACGACGAAAATACGTTGATCATTTCCCGTATCATTCAAGGACTGGGTGCAGGAACGATCCAACCGCTTGGAATGGCCATTATTACGCGTGAATTTCCTCCACAGCAACGCGGTATGGCACTAGGATTCTGGGCGATTTCAGCGGCGGCATCTGTCTCTTTTGGCCCATTGATCGGTGGATACCTGGTTGACAACTTTAGCTGGCAATTGATTTTTGACGTGAACATCCCATTTGGGATTGCCGCAATGGTATTTACAGTCCTTATCCAGCGCGAATACTTTAATCCTAAAGTTGGGAAGTTCGACCTGATCGGGTTTGTGTCAGTCGTTACCTTCTTTCCGCTTACGCTGTATGCCTTATCGGAAGGGACTGCTGCGACCAATTCTGAAGGTTGGACTGCACCCTATATTCTCGCTTGCTTTGCAATTTCATTATTGGCCTTAACCGTTTTCCTGACGAGGGAACTGACAACCAAGGATCCATTAATTGACCTTAGCTTATTGGGTAATTATAATTTTGGGATGGCCAACCTTGTGATGTTGGTTTTCAGTATGGGAATGTTCGGAAGCACTTTTCTGCTGCCGCTTTACCTGCAAAATTCGATGGGATATACAGCCGTCCAGGCAGGCTCGGTATTTCTTCCTGTCGGGATCATACAAGGGATTATGTCGCCGGTGGCGGGGAAAATGTCGGATAAGTTCAGCCCGAAATTTCCGATTATTCTTGGGGTCGTGCTACTTGGTCTTAGTTTTATTCTGAATTCGAAGCTCACATACCTTTCGGAAAACAATTTTGTGATGCTTTCGCTCTACATCAGGGGCTTTGCAATGGGCATCGTATTTACCCCTTTGAGCAACCTGTCGTTGCTGACGATCCCACGAGAGAAGATGGCCCAGGCTTCAGGAATCTCCAATACGATCCGCCAGTTTGGGGGTAGCCTCGGTGTGGCTATGTTTACTACACTGCTTATTTCAAGGGTCAATTACCATTCTCAGATGTATGGGGCTGCAATACAATCTGGTTCACAACAGTTTAAAAATGTAGCATCCGACCTGGCTTTTTATGCACAGCAGCATGTCGGCGGCAACGTGGCGACAGCCGTTCAGCAAAGCAAATACATGATCCTGTCACATGTAAACAAACAAGCCTATATCCAGGGTATCGACGACGATTTCTGGATTGCAGCACTGATTACCCTTGTGGGAGTACTTCCCATTATCATCATGCGATCAAAAAAACAAACAATTCATAAAGCATAATCCGATGATTTTCAGAATAAAAAAATACGCTTTCCTTGCTCTTCTGTCTGGTGGGCTATTCCTGGCATCACCTGTCAAAAGCCAGATTAAAGATTCGCTATCCTTAAACAGTATCATCAGTGAAGTTGTCCAGAACCATCCAATGGTAAAGAAAGCGATGGAGGACCTTATTACCGCGGATGTGAAGATAGGGCTTGCCGAGTCGAACAAACAACCGGTGATCGACTTTAACACCTCATACTCCAGGGTTGGGCCGGTACCCTCCATTACAATTCCAGATATGGGTACATTCAGTTTTACCCCCCATGACAATTACAGTGCGGGGGTAAATCTCAATCAGACTCTTTATGATTTTGGAAAAACTGAGAAAACAATCCAACTTGAAAAAGAGGGAAAAGAGCTTAGTCGTCAAACTGTTGAACAGGTCAGGCAGAAATTGTCCCAGGTGGTGATAGGTAATTTTTATTCGCTTGTTTACCTTCAGGAAGCGATCAAAATCAAAGATGAACAGTTAAATACGTTGAACGGACACCTACTTTTTATCAAAAAGAAACAGGAGACCGGTTCGGCCACACAATATGAGATCCTTACTACCCAGGTCAGGATTTCTACGATCGAAAATCAGAAAACAGATCTTGAAACAGCCTTAAAAGTTCAGGTCTGCCAACTAAATTCCTTGTTGGGCCAACCTGAAACAAACCCACACCAGGTAAAAAGCGAGCTGAATATTCCTTTAAAGAACCTTCAAAACGATTCATTGATGGCCAGGGCTATGCAAAACCGTGATGAGATGAAACTGGCTGCTGAAAGGGCCAAACTGGCCAATTTACGGTACAGCCTCACAGCGATGCAGAACAATGCTGTTGTGAATGGATTTCTTTCAGGTGGCGTGCGGAACGGATATACACCATATTTGTACGATCCGAAAATCAATTTTGTGGCAGGTCTCGGTTTGAAAATCCCAATTTTTGATGGGAAACGGAACAAATTCAATCTGATACAGGCAAAATCTGCCATACAAGCCAACGATCAGGAAACTGAGATTGCCCGCAGGAACATTGTTAACGAAGTGGTTGAGAACGAAGCCAATGTGAAAGCTTCGCTTCAAAAAGTCGGGCAAGGAGAATTGCAACTTCGACATGCAGCTCAAGCCTATGACCTTGCAAAAGTAAAGTTTGACTCAGGCGTGATCACAAACCTTGAGCTGCTAGAAGGTACAACCACCGTTTCGGAAAGCCGTTTGCTATTGCTGAAAGCCAGGATCGATTATACGGTAAACCTTTATAAACTGAAATCGGCGATTGGGGACAGATTATATTAATGAAAGAATGAAAAAATGAAAAATTAAGGAATGATGGAATGGAGTGAAAGAATAGGAGCTTCGGAAATTTGCTTTATTAGATTAAAATAGTTAACTTGCATATAATAAAACAATAAAAGGTAACTAAATCACCTTTGAACAACTCCCCTTTCTAAAAATGGGGTCAGAGGGGATTTCGTACAACTATATAAATTTCAATGCATTAATTGCAAGTATAGATTATTTTTATAAAAGGATGTAAATTTTAAAGAAATTAGTTCTAAGACCAACATTGATATGAAATTCTTCAACCATCGCCAAAGTACCCGTTTTATTTTAGGTCTCCTGTTTCTATTCAGTTTTGAGACTGCATTTTGTTCAATATCAATTTGTTCATGGAATCTTAAGGACTTTGGTATTTCCAAAAGTGACAACGAAATTGATTTTATAGCTTCGATCCTGAATAAATATGATGTAATTGCTATTCAAGAAGTTACAACAAGCCCAGGTGGTGCACAGGCTGTTGCACGATTGGTGGACAACCTGAACCGAAGGGGCAAAAGCTGGGATTATGCAATTAGTGACCCTACTACCAGTGAAACCGGCCATTCATCGGAACGTTATGCATTTATCTGGAATAAAAAAACTGTTGCCAGGATTGGTAATAGTTGGCTTGATGGTCATTACGCTTCGGAGATCGACAGGGAACCCTATTTTACGACCTTTAAAAAGGATGGAAAGGAATTTACAATTGCAGGGTTTCATGCCAAACCAAAAGCCAAGATCCCCGAAACAGATATTGCCTGGTTCAAATTCCTGCCGGCCGCTTACCCTTCATTAAACCTTATTTTCTGCGGCGATTTTAACTGCCCCCAGTCAAATACTGCATTTAATCCTTTGAAGAAATTGGGATATACCACAGCCTTTACAGGACAGAAAACTTCATTAAAGATGAAATGTATCAACAACGATTGCCTGGCTTCTGAATACGACCACTTCTTTTTCGATCCGAAAAAAGTAAAACTCGCGAAATCGGGAGTTGAGCATTTTTATATGCTTTTTGCCTCAATAGATAAAGCGAGGGATATTTCAGACCACCTTCCCATCTTCATGGAATTCGATTAGGGATTTTCTATCGGAAAACCTTTACCGACATAGATTCGGTAAGGATATCCATGCCATTATTGATACTGTAATGGATAATCACAAACCCCTTTTGCTTTGGGTCAATTTCAACGGCTTTTACACCATTTTCCCATTGATTGCAGTGAGTTGGGAAAGGTTTGATTGCAACAATCCATTCACCTTTTATCAATGTCCAGACATGGTAATCGTTCCAGCAACTGGTAAACAAGCCGGGCAACAGACCAACCTCATCAGACCTGTTGTAGTTGAGGTCACCTTCGTTTTTCAGGTCACCACTGATACAATTATTAACTTCAATTGATGGTATTTTAGGGTCAGAGAACCGGATAAAACTGGTACAATCACCAACGCAATCCATTTCATCTTCATCAACCTTCGGGGTTTCGAGCCACATGTATTCTTTTTTGCCATCGCCATTATAGTCGCCAGCTATTGAATCGGCAGGCATTTCCAAAGCATCATCCCCTTCTATTGTGAAGGCAGGTATAGTATCGCTCCCCGAAATTTCATTGGTTTTCCCGGGTGAAGTGGTATTTACGGGCTGTTGCGAAAAGACAGATTGACCAGTCAGGAGCAAAAAGGCAACTATATATAGGATTTTATATTTTAAACGATTCATTTTCTTACTATTGTGATTCCACCAATTGTCCGGTGAAAATACAAAAAGAATTGAGGCAATATACAATTGAAGTTGGTTATTTTTTTGAACGGCGGCTAGCTGCTGGCTACTGGCTTAGCTGCACGTGCTTGAAAGAAGGATCTATTTCAATCTATATCAATTTATTTCTTTTGGGTTTCAGGCGACTTGCGGCTTGCGACTGGCTTAGCTGCACGTGCATGGTGGATGAATTTATTTCAATTTAACTGCTTATCCCTTTCGGTCAAGATATTTTTGAAAACAATATAAAATAAAGCAAATTACCTTTGAACGACTCCCCCTTTCGTAAAGGGGGGCGGGGGGGATTTGATGCAACGATTTGTTTTATAGCATATTACAGATATAAATAAATTCCAATAAATGGCCAACTTGAATGAAGGGGATAAGCTCAATTTATTTCAACTTGTTTCTGTCGGGTGGCTACTGGCAAACTGCACACGGTTAATAGCAGAACGTATTTCAATGTATTTCCATGTATTTCACCGTTTTTCTATGTATTTCAATCTATTTCCTTTGCAGCACCTATCATCGCAAGGTAATTTTCAACCGG